>DSBO01000191.1 GCA_011046015.1 Thioalkalivibrio sp.
CGCAGAGGCTGACATGACCGCGACGGTGCCCGATCTTGGTGGCCTGACAAAGGCTGCCGCAACAACGCAGCTCGAGGCGGCCGGGCTGAAGCTGGGGAATGTCACTGCAGAGGTCAATGCCTCGGCAACGGCCGGGACGGTGCTGCGCCAGACGCCTTCGGCAGGGACGACCCTGCCCAGGGAGGCCAGTGTCTCGGTCGTGCTCGCCAAGGCGGAGCCGGTGGCGCCGGGAATCCACAAGCAGGGGAGTTTCTCGGTACGTCAGACCTGGCACGGGGATCTGGATACCGGGGCAGAGACGAACAATGGCTCTGATTTCTGGTTTCGTGCAGAGACGGCAACGCGGCGATACCTGGCGCCGGAGAACGGTGCGACCTTCCGGGTCATGGGGGCGAATCAGCCGGATTACTTCGCCTGCAAGGATGCCTCGCTCTCTGCAGGCGTCATCGATGTCACGCGTCTGCGTGCCGGAACCTGGGTGTGTGCCAGGACCAGCGAGGGACGTTACGCCGCCTTCGCCTTCACGGCGGAGATCGGCGCAAGCCCGGGGGTGATGCGGATCAGATACATGACCTGGAAAAAACCGTTTGTGATCACTCCCCTGCCTCTGCAACCAGGCGTGATCCATATCCCTTCACAATAAGGAGCTGCGTGCCGCGCCTGTAGGGGCGCGGGGCGGCATCGTCATGAACAAGAAAAATCTCGTCATGATCATCGTGGTTCTGGGCCTCATCACGGTGCTTTATCTGGTCGCGCTTGGTGCGGGCATGAGTCGTAATGACAGTGTAGAGGTGACCATGGAGGATCTCGAGGCGACAGTAGCCGGTCGGCTGGATCGGTTGTTCAGAGGCAGCTCGCCCCGTGTCGAGGTCAAGCGCCTTTCCTGCAATGCACAGCGTGCCAGTGAAGGCGTGGTGCTGACCCAGGCGAAGCCGTCGTGCCGGCTGGATATCAGGGGGTCGAACAAACACGACTATCGCAAGCTGGAGATTGGCGTTGAGGGAGGTTCAACCCCCGTATGGCTGCGGTCGTTTGAACAGGGGGAGGGTGGGTATGCCCTCGATACACCCTGTGTCCCTTATGTCAATGTCACGGGTTCGCCGCGACTGGAGGTCGCTTACCGGCCTGCAGGAGAGGAAGAAGATTCATCAGCTACTGTCTGCTGGATCCGCCAGGAGGAAGGAAAACCGGTGGGCCTGGCAGTGATGCGAAAGGGTGGTGTGCTGGTGTTGGATTGCAAGGGGTGTACTGCGAATCCGAGACGCGAGCTCAGATTGAAGCTGCGCTGACGGCCGATTCTCAGCTCACTGCCCGATCTATGCGTAATGCCTTGATCACGGCCGGGATCGATCCGATCAGGAATACAAGTGCCCAGATGGCAGCCAGGATGGCGACGATGATGGCACCGATGTCATCGGTGATGCTGACCAGGAAACGTGGAAATGCATGCGTGAATGCAATCACCACGTTGGCCAGCAACGAGCTGAGCACGATCAGTACCAGTCCCTTGTTCTCGAGGAATCGCTGGTGTGCGAGCACCAGGAGTACGGCGAAGGCGATCTTGAGTGTCATGATGCTTCCCAGGGTGGCCTGTGCCGCGCCGACTTCGAAGTTGGCGTAGGTGGCTAGATAGGCCAGCGTGCCGAAGGGTGCGGCCATCAGCAGTGTCACCATGAGCATGAGCAGGCCAATGGCGATGAAGATCATCGTGATAGCCAGAATCAGCACCACCAGCGAGAAGAAGAAGGTGGTGATGCCCTGGAGCCGTCCGTGTATGCGCTCAGGAAGAAGTAATGAGAGCCCGATCAGCCCGACAGTAAAGAGTATGAGGCCGTCGAGCAGGGCCAGATAGACAATGCCCAGGCCGGGTGTTGGCAGGTCCTGCTGACCTGGTTCGAATTCGCCCAGGTAGGCCGTCGAGCCCAGCTCGATGAGGACCACAAGGGCCATGACGACAAGGGCGGTGATAAAGACAGGGGTGCGAAGCTTGTCCATGTGCTTACCTGCCGTGGTATCCGGATGATGCCGATACGTTGGTGAAGGGGGGAGCGGAGAGGCCCCGTAATGATCATCGACATGGTGCTGGGGCTCTCTGCAGCAATGTCCATGACTTGGCCTTCTTGGTGCGCGCCCGGCTCCACTGGCCTGATGAAACGGTCTTGAGCGTTGTTATGGATTCAAGCACAGTAACCGGATGCCTACAAGGCAAAAGGCCCACCGCATCCAGATTGATGCGGTGGGCCTTTGTGTTCATGCCTGTGAGCGTGGGTTTCAACTGGTCTGCCCGCGCAGCTTGCTGTGATCACGGGCAATGAGCAGGTAGAACGCGGGCAGCACGAACAGGGTGAACAGCGTGCCGATGCCCAGGCCCGCGACGATGGTCAGGCCGATGTGGAAGCGGCTCACCGCACCCGGACCGCTGGCCAGGAGCAGCGGGATCATGGCCACGATCAGCGCGGCCGAGGTCATGATGATGGGGCGCAGGCGCATGGCGGCAGCCTGTTCCACCGCCTTGCGCTTGGACAGGCCATCGCGAACCTGTAGCTGGTTGGCAAACTCGACGATCAGGATGCCGTGCTTGGCGATCACGCCGACGAGGGTGATAAGGCCGACCTGCGTGTAGATGTTGATGCTCATCGACCAGAAGCCGAGGTTGATGAAGATCAGGGCGCCAGCGATGGCCATCGGCACCGAGACCATGACGATGAGCGGGTCGCGCCAGCTTTCAAACTGGGCCGCGAGCACCAGGTAGATCACGATAATCGCGAGCATGAAGGTGGTGGCCAGCGCCGATCCCTCCGTGGCGTACTGTCTCGAGCTGCCCCGGTAGTCGTAGCCGTAACCGCGCGGCAGCACCTCGGCGGACGTGGTCTCCAGAAACTCCAGTGCGGTGCCCTGCGCGACACCCGGGAAGGCTACGCCCTCGACGGTAATCGAATTGAGCTGCTGGAACTGCGTGCGGTCCGAGGGCTCCACGCCACGCTTGAGGGTGGCGATGGTGGACAGCGGCACCAGCGCGCCGGTGCCGGAGCGCACGTAGTAGTCCTTGAGCATCTCGGCGGTGAGCCGGAACTCGCGCTCGACCTGCGGGATGACCTTGTAGCTGCGGCCTTCCAGGTTGAAGCGGTTCACGTAGCCGCCGCCGAGCATGGCGCCCAGGCTGCGCCCGATCTCGCCCATGCTGATGCCCAGGTCACCGGCGCGGTTGCGATCGATGTCGATGGTGATCACCGGTCGATCGATTTCCACCGACTTCTTCAGGAACATGAACTGGCCGCTGCCCATGGCCCGTCCGATGATCTGGTCGGCGTACTCGGCGATTTCCTCGTGAGGGCGGTCGGAGGTGAGCACGAACTGCACCGGCAGGCCGCCGCTTGAGCCCGGGATGCTCGGGCGCGGGAAGGCCGCGGTGTTGTAGCCGGCAATCCCGGCCAGCGTGCCTTGCAGCTCGGGCATGACCTCGTGCTGGCTGCGCTCGCGCTCGCTCTCCGGCGACATCTTGAAGCCGCCGAAGGTGGTGTCGGGGGTCATGCCCAGGATCATGAAGCCGTCGGTGTACTCCGGGACCTGCTCGAAGCGGTCCTGGATCTCCCGGGCATAGGCCTCGTGATAGTCCAGGGTTGCGGTGCGCGGTGCGTTGGCCATGAAGAAGATGATGCCCTGGTCCTCGTCCGGTGCGAGTTCCGGTTTCGCCGTCAGCCAGAGAGCCGGGATGGAGACCAGGATGGCCAGGCCGAAGACGATGGGCGGAACAATCGAATCGAGGTTGGGCTTCAGATAACGCAGGTAGCCGTCGGAAAGCCGGTTGAACCGGTGTTCGACGATTTGCTCGAACTTGCCCTCACTGCCGTGGGGCTTGAGTACCTTGGCCGAGAGCATGGGGGAGAGCGTGAGCGCCACCACCCCGGAGATGAGTACGGCGGCGGTGAGCGTGAAGGCGAACTCGGTGAACAGGGCGCCGGTGATGCCGCCCATGAACCCGATCGGGGCGTAGACGGCCAGCAGGGTGGTGGTCATGGCGATGATGGGCATGGCCAGCTCACGTGCACCCTGGATCGCGGCGTCGAAGCGGCTCATGCCTTCCTCGATGTGACGATGGATATTCTCCACCACGATGATGGCGTCATCCACCACCAGGCCGATGGCCAGTACCATGGATAGCAGGGTGAGCAGGTTCAGCGAATAGCCGAGGGCGAGCATGATGAACGCCGCCCCGATCAGCGACAGCGGCACGGCGACGGCCGGGACGATGGCTGCGCGCCAGGAACCCAGGGTGAGGAAGATGACGAACAGCACGATGAGCACCGCCTCGCCGATGGTCTTGTAGACCTCGTCGATGGAGTCCTCGATGAAGCGGCTGGCATCGTAGGGGATACGCACGTTGATACCCTTGGGTAACTGCGCGCGGATCTTCGGGATCTCGACGTTGACCAGGCCCGCCACGGTCAGTGGGTTGGCGCCAGGGGCCGGTTCGATGGCGATGAAGGCGGCCGGCACGCCACTGTACCAGGCCATGGAATCGTAGTTTTCCCCGCCCAGTTCCGTACGCGCGATGTCACGCAGGCGCACCAGTGAGCCGCCCTCGTGACGCACCACCAGGTTGTTGAAGTCCGCCGGGTTGCTGACATCCGTGTTGGCGGTGAGCACGATGGAGACGTACTTGTCCTTGGTGGCGCCGATGCCGGCCTGGTAGTTGTTCTCGCGCAGCACGCCGGCAACTTCCTCGGCGGTGATGTTGAGCGCGGCCATGCGTCTGGGGTCGAGCCAGACGCGCATGGCGAACTGCTGGCCGAAGAGCTGCGCCTTGGCCACACCGGGGAGCGCCTGCAACTGGGGCTGGACCACGCGCAGTACGTAGTCGGTGACCTGCGGGCGCGGTACCTCGTCGCTGAAGAAGGCGACGTACATGAGCGCCGTGGAATCACCTGTGGTGGAGTCGATCACCGGGCTTTCGGCCTCGGCAGGCAGCACGTTACGCTGGCTGGCGACCTTGGCCTGGATCTCGGCCACTGCGGCGTTGGGATCGTAGTTGAGCTGCATGTAGGCCTCGATCTTCGAGACCCCCTGCGAGCTGGTGGCGAACAGGTAGTCGATACCGTTGGCCTCGGCGATGGCCTGCTGCAAGGGCGTGGTGATGAAGCCCTGGATCAGCTCGGAATTGGCGCCCGGGTAGGCGGTGGTCACGGTGACCACCGTGTTTTTCATCTCCGGGTACTGGCGCACGTCGAGCATGCCCAGTGAGCGCAGGCCGACCAGCAGTATCAGCAGGCTCACGACGGTGGCGAGTACCGGCCGCCGGATAAAGATGTCGGTGAATTTCATTCGGTCGTGATCCCGGCGTCATCGAGTTCAACGGAGTTGTCAATGGTCACGGGCTGGCCATCACGCAGCTTGACGATGCCGGCGCGCACCACTCGCTCGCCGGCGTCCACGCCCTGCGTGACCACGATACGGCCCTCGCGGGATTCGCCGGTGGTCACCTGGCGCCGTTTGGCGATGAGCTCGTTATCGCCCTCGCCTTCTTCGATGACGAAGACGAAATCGCCGTAGGTGTTGAAGCTCACCGCGGTACGCGGGACGGTGAGCACGCGTTCCTCGCGACCTTCGATGGTCTCCACCGTGGCGAACATGCCCGGACGTAGCCGGCCCTCGGGGTTGGCCAGCGTGGCGCGGACCTTGATCGTGCGGGTGCCGGTGTCGATGCCGGATTCCAGTGCCGTCACCAGCCCGGTGTAGGTCTCGCCGGGGAGGGAGTCCACCATCGCGTTCACGCTCTGGCCGACGGCCAGGCGCGGGAAGTAGCGTTCCGGCAGGGTGTAGTCGACGAAGATCGGGTCCAGCGCCTGCAGGCTGACGATGGGATCACCGGGCTGCAGGTACTCCCCGAGGCTCACATCGACGATGCCGACCTGTCCGGTGAAGGGCGCGCGGATGGTCATGCGCTGGATGCGCGCAGCCTCGGCGGCGGCCACTGCCTCCGCGGATTCCCAGGCGGCCTGAAGCTCATCGTACTCGGCCCGCGAGATGGCGCGCTGGGGCAGCAGGTCGGCGGCGCGCTGGAACTTGACCTTGGCCAGGCGTGCGTCCGCGCGCAGGGCCGCCAACGCGGCGCGCTCGACATGGTCGTCCAGGGTGATGATGACGTCATCCTGCTCGACCTGGGCACCCGACGGTGTGCGGATCTCCGCGACCTTGCCGGCCATCTCGGTGGTCAGGGTGATGCCGTTCTCCGCCACCAGGCTACCGACGGCGTCCAGCGCAGGCAGCCAGGTCTCCTCGCGCACCTCGGTGGCGGCGATCACGGCCGGCGGCTGCGGCTGGGAGAAGAACTTGCCCATCATCTGGAACTGGAACACCTTCCAGCCGACGATGGGCCCGAAGATGACGAGGAGCAGGGCGATGACGATCAGCAGGCGCTTCATCGGGGGGACACCTTGGAAGAGTTGTCGTTTGGCTTCATTCGCTGGGACGAACGACCGCGGGTGCCGTCCCAGCGACTACATATAGTCGATAGCATCGCACAGAAATATTTCGATGTCGAAAAAATAAACGTCGAAACATTCTGGTAACATCCGCCCCATGAACGAAGATACTCAAACTGATCGCGTCGACCGGGTGCTGGCGGAATGGCAGGCCGAATGCCCGGATCTCGATCTCACGGCATCGGCCGTCACCCTGCGGCTCGTCCTGCTTGGGCGCTATATCGAGCAGCAGGCCAAGGCCAGCTTCGCCCCCTTCGACGTCCAGCCCTGGGAGTTCGACGTGCTGGCCACCCTGAGACGCAAGGGGGCACCCTACGAGCTCTCGGCCGGGGAGCTGGCGCGCAGCGTGATCATGACCTGCAGCGGCATGACGCATCGGCTCGACCGCCTGCAGGCCCGTGGGCTCGTTGAGCGGGTCGCCTCGCCGAGCGACCGGCGCCAGGTGATGGTGCGTCTGACCCCCGCTGGCGTCGACCTCGTCGACAGGGCGCTTCAGCGCCGCGCCGAGTCGGCCCGGCAGCTGGTGGCCATTTTCTCGGAGCACGAGACCGGACGCCTGGCCGGGGATCTGCGCCGCCTGCTACAGGCCATGGAGCGTGCTGAGGCCGACGGCGACCCTGGTCCCTGAGCGGTTTCTTTCGGCAAAATCGCCTACTATTCCATGGGTTTGGGCGTGACCGGACGCGTGGCGCAGCCGGCCACGCGGTATTCTGGTGCATGTCGGACTTTTCCCGTATAATCCGCGGCTGTTTTTTCACCGTGGTGTCCGACTTGGGTTGCCCGATTCGCGCGCCTTGCACGCATGGGCATTTAGGAGGAAAACGTGCATCAAGAAGACAAAAATTTCATGGCGAAGTTCATGATGGTTCTCGGCATCCTGGTGCTGCTCGCCGTCGTGATCTTCCTGCTGGCTCGCCTGGCGACGAAGGTCGAGGAAGGCACGAGCGCCGGGGGCGAGAACACGATTCGCGCGGCCGCGATCGAAGAGCGGCTCCAGCCGGTGGGCAGCGTGGTGTCGGGCGAGAAGCAGACCGGTCCGGTCGTGCGTGCGCCGGAAGACATCTACAGCCAGGTTTGCGCGGCCTGTCACGCCACCGGTGCGCTGGGTGCGCCCAAGACGGGTGACAACGGTGACTGGGCCCCGCGCATCAGCCAGGGCCTGGACACGCTGGTGTCCCACGCGATCAACGGCATCGGCGCCATGCCGGCGCGCGGCGGCGATGGCAGCCTGAGCGACGAGGACGTTCGCAAGGTCGTGGAGTACATGGTCGACCAGTCCAAGTAAGCCCGTCGCTTCCAGGAAAGACCAGAAAGGCGCGTCCCGCAGGGGGCGCGCCTTTTTCTTGCACGGAAGAAACAGTGTCTATCCGGCATAAGCCATATCTATGGCCCCATCAGTTTTGAGTTGATCCAGGTCAACATGCCCGCCGCCCGATGGGCGCATCCTCAAACCCGTAGTGCCCGCCGGGTCATTGGGGAATGTCCGCGGGTGTCGGTCTGTATCAACCATTGGGGGCGCAAGACGATGGAGACCTATAACTACCGGGTGGTGCGCCAGTTCGCCGTGATGACGGTGGTCTGGGGCATCGTCGGGATGCTCGTCGGTGTCTATATCGCGGCCCAGCTGCGCTGGCCGGAACTCAACTTCGACATACCCTGGCTGACCTACAGCCGCCTGCGGCCGCTGCATACCAATGCGGTGATCTTCGCCTTTGGCGGCTCGGCCCTGTTCGCCACCTCATATTACGTGGTGCAGCGCACCTGTCACGCGCGGCTGTTCTCGGACAGGCTGGCGGGCTTCACCTTCTGGGGCTGGCAGGCGGTCATCGTGCTGGCGGCCATCACCCTGCCGCTGGGCATTACCTCCAGCAAGGAATATGCCGAGCTGGAGTGGCCCATCGACCTGCTGATCACCGTGGTGTGGGTGTCCTATGCCATCGTGTTCTTCGGCACGATCATGAAGCGCAAGGTGAAGCACATCTACGTGGCCAACTGGTTCTACGGGGCCTTCATCCTCACCGTGGCGCTGCTGCACGTCGTCAACAGCGCAGCATTGCCGGTCACGCTGACCAAGTCCTATTCGGTCTATCCCGGGGCCATCGACGCCATGGTGCAGTGGTGGTACGGGCACAACGCGGTGGGCTTTTTCCTCACCGCGGGCTTCCTCGGCATGATGTACTACTTCGTGCCCAAGCAGGCCGGGCGGCCCGTGTATTCCTATCGCCTGTCGGTGGTGCACTTCTGGGCGCTGATCGCCATCTACATGTGGGCCGGTCCACATCACCTGCACTACACCGCGCTGCCGGACTGGGCGCAGTCGCTGGGCATGGTGATGTCGCTGGTGCTGCTGGCCCCGTCCTGGGGCGGCATGATCAACGGCATGATGACGCTGTCGGGGGCCTGGCACAAACTGCGGGACGACCCGATCCTGCGCTTCCTCATCGTTTCGCTCTCGTTTTATGGCATGTCGACCTTCGAGGGGCCGATGATGTCGATCAAGACCGTCAACGCCCTGTCGCACTACACCGACTGGACCATCGGCCACGTTCATTCCGGTGCGCTCGGCTGGGTGGCGATGGTGTCGGTGGGTTCGCTGTATGTGCTCATCCCGCAGCTCTTCGGCCGTGAGCGCATGTACAGCATCAAGCTCATCGAGTGGCATTTCTGGACCACCACCATCGGGGTGGTGCTGTACATCGTCTCCATGTGGATCGCGGGCGTCATGCAGGGCCTGATGTGGCGCGCGGTGAATGCCGACGGCACGCTCACCTACAGTTTTACGGAGTCGCTGGTGCGCATGTATCCCTACTACACGGTGCGTTTCATCGGTGGCGTGCTGGTCGTGTTTGGCATGTTCCTCATGGCCTACAACGTGTGGAAGACGATTGCCGCCGGGAAGGCCGAAGAGGCCCCGGTACCGCAACCGGCGTGAGAGGAGACGAGACATGAGTCATGAAATCGTTGAAAAGAACGTCGGGCTGATGGCCGTGCTCATCCTCGTGGTGGTGAGTTTCGGCGGCCTGGCCGAGATCGTGCCGCTGTTCTTCATGAGCGAGACCACCGAGCCGGTCGAAGGGCTCAAGCCTTATAGCGCCCTGCAACTGGAAGGTCGCGACATCTACGTGCGTGAAGGCTGCTACACCTGCCACTCGCAGATGATCCGCCCGTTCCGCGCCGAGACCGAGCGCTACGGTCACTACTCCGTGGCGGGCGAGTTCGTCTACGACCATCCGTTCCAGTGGGGTTCCAAGCGTACCGGGCCGGATCTGGCGCGCGTGGGTGGTCGCTACTCGGACGAGTGGCACCGCGTGCATCTGATCAATCCGCGCGACGTGGTGCCGGAGTCCAACATGCCGGGCTTCCCCTGGTTGGAGAAGAACCTCGTCGATCACGAGGTAACGCCGAAGAAGCTCAAGGTGATGCAAACCCTGGGCGTGCCGTACACGGACGATGAGATCGAGGGCGCTGCCGCCGCGGTCGAGGGAAAGACCGAGATGGAGGCCCTGATCGCCTACCTGCAGGTGCTCGGCACCGCGATCCAGCAGCGGTGACCAGCATGGACGGGGCGACCTTTCACAGCATCTACACCGTGGTGTTGCTGGTCATTTTCATCGGCATCGTGATCTGGGCCTGGAGCGGCCGGCGCAAGCGTGACTTCGACGAAGCCTCGCGCCTGCCCCTCGAGGACGACCAGTCATCCCGTACGCGGGAGGAGGATTGAACATGAGCGCTTTCTTTCACTGGTGGGTTATCGTCATTACCGTCATCAACCTGCTCGGCTGCTGGTGGCTGATCCGCTTCAGCGCGAAGTCGGGTCCGGCCGCGGCAGGCACCGAGGACACCACGGGCCACGTGTGGGACGGCCTGCGCGAGTACAACAACCCGTTGCCGCGCTGGTGGCTGTGGCTGTTCTATCTCACCCTGATCTTCGCGGTGGTGTACTTCATCCTCTACCCGGGTCTCGGCAACTTTCAGGGTGTGCTCGGCTGGAGCCAGACCCAGCAGTACGAGCAGGAGATGGCGAGGGCCGAGGAAACCTACGGGCCGATCTTCGCCCAGTACGCGAACCAGGATCTCGCCGCCCTGGCGGCCGATCCCGAGGCACGCCAGATGGGACAGAACCTGTTCCTGACCTATTGCTCGCAATGCCACGGCTCGGACGCGCGTGGGGCGCCCGGCTTTCCGAACCTGGCGGATGGCGAATGGCAATGGGGCGGTGATCCCGAGTCGATCAAGGCTTCCATCCTCAACGGCCGCAACGGCGTGATGCCGCCCTTCGGTGCCGCGCTCGGCGAGCAGGGAGTGAAGGAGGTCGCCGCCTACGTGGTGAGCCTGAGTGGGCGCGAGGCCGACCCGCAGCTGGTGGCCGCGGGCCGGGAGCGTTTCGGTCTGTGCATGGCCTGTCATGGCGCGGACGGCACGGGCAACACGGCCTTGGGAGCGCCGGATCTGACCAACAACATCTGGTTGTACGGTGGGTCGCAGGGGGTGATCGAAAAGACAATCCGGGAGGGTCGCCACGGACAGATGCCGGCACATGCCGAGTTCCTGGGCGAGGAGAAGGTGCACGTTCTCGCGGCCTACGTCTACAGCCTGTCCCAACCCTGAGGCCGCGGGAGGAGCGCATCATGGGTCACGAAGAACAGCTGAAGGATATCCCGCGTATCCAGAAGGTGGTGTCCGTACTCTGGCCATCCTTCCTCACGGCCGGGGTCGCCACCATCCTGTTCTTCACCGCCTTCGACCCGGTGGACCTGGGTATGCTGCTCGGAGTCGAACAGCTGGAGCGCCTGGAGGCCTACAGCATCGGCTTTTTCCTGTTCTGGATGCTCACCTCCACTTCCTGTGCACTGACCTGCTATTTCCGAAAGCCCTGCGACGAGTTCAACCGCGGTCAGGGCCATCAACGCTAGTGCGTCCCACATGAGCCAGAAGACCACCAACGCCCCGGACGAGGTCCAGGCCGAAATCTACAAGAAGCGGGAGAAGATCTACCCGCGCGAAGTGCACGGCATGTTCGCGCGCCTGCGCGTCGCGGCGGTGCTGGCCCTGCTGGGGCTGTACTACGTCATTCCCTGGTTGCACTGGAACGGTCAGCAGCTCGTGCTGTTCGATCTCCCGGCACGCAAGTTTCACATTTTCGGCCTCACCTTCTGGCCCCAGGACTTCTTCTTTCTGGCCATGCTACTGGTGGTGGCGGCATTGGCCCTGTTCCTCTTCACCACGTTGGCCGGGCGTTTGTGGTGCGGCTATGCCTGCCCCCAGACCGTGTGGACCGAAGTCTTTCTCTGGATTGAGCGCCGTATCGAGGGCGACCGTCCCCGACAGATGAAGCTCGACAAGGCGCCGTGGTCTGCGCGCAAACTCGCTATCAAGGGCGGCAAGCACGTGGTGTGGATCCTGTTCTCCCTGTGGACGGGTTTCACCTTCGTCGGCTATTTCACGCCCATCCACGAGCTGGCCGTGAAGCTGCTTCATTTGCAGACCGGCCCGTGGGAGACTTTCTGGATACTGTTCTACGGCTTTGCCACCTACGGAAACGCCGGCTGGATGCGCGAGCAGGTGTGCATCTATATGTGTCCGTATGCGCGCTTCCAGAGTGCGATGTTCGATCGCAACACGCTCGTGATTTCCTACGACGAGGGGCGTGGCGAGCCGCGCGGTTCGCGCAAGCGTGACGAGGACTACAAGGCCAAGGGGCTTGGCGACTGCATCGACTGTACGCTCTGCGTACAGGTCTGCCCTACCGGCATCGACATCCGCGACGGGCTGCAGTATCAGTGCATCGGTTGTGCTGCCTGCGTCGATGTCTGTGACCAGGTGATGGACAAGATGGGATACCCCAAGGGCTTGATCCGCTACACTACGGAGAATGCGATGCAGGGCAAGGGCACCCGGGTGCTGCGCCCGCGCATCGTCATCTACTCCATCATCCTGCTGATCATTGCGGCGGGGCTGGTCTACGGCCTTGCCACGCGGGTGCCGATGCAGCTCGACGTCATGCGTGACCGCAACGCCCTGTACCGCGAGACCGCCACGGGGCTTACCGAGAACGTCTACACCCTTCGGCTCATCAACATGGAGGATGTGGCGCACCGGTTCGTGCTGACGGCAGAAGGCTTAGAGGGCCTGCGCCTGGTGGCCGATCAGGACGTGTTCGAGGTGCCGGGCGGTGCGGTCGTCACCCTGCCCGTGCGCGTGCAGGTCGACCCGGTGCACCTGGAGACCGCGAGCAGCGAGATTCGCTTCACGGCCAGCGCGCTGGACAAGCCCGAACTGCACCGCAGCCAGACCGCCCGTTTCCTCGGGCCCGTGACACGTTGAGGAGTCCCATGCACGCACACGTCCCGCCCCCCTGGTATCGACAGTTCTGGCCCTGGGTGCTGATCGGCCTGCCGGCCAGCGCCGTGGCCGCGAGCCTGTTCACCATCCATCTGGCGCTGCAGACCGACGACACGCTGGTGGTGGACGAGTACTACAAGGCGGGGCTGGCTATCAACCAGCAACTGGAGAGGGACCGTGTGGCGGCCGAACGCGGCATCGCGGCTGAAATCGCCTTGACCGAGGCCGGGCTGCGCGTGCGCCTCGCGGGAGAGCAGGCGGCGGCTCACTCCGCACAGTTGCGTGTCGCCCTGGTGCATCCGACGCTCGCCGAACGCGATCGTGAAGTGACTCTCCTGCCGGGCGCGGACGGTGCGTACCACGGACAGTTGCGGGATCCGGGGCGCGGCGAATGGCGCGTGCTGCTGGAGCCGGAGGATCGCAGCTGGCGCCTGCAGGGGCGCTGGAATCCGCAGGCCGAGCCGGCGCTGGTGCTCGAGCCCGCGGTGCACCGACCGGACTGACGCTGGGAACTGGCCGATGGGAGACGAGCCCCGCTGCGCTGCGCGCGGACCGTGCCCTGGACTGGCATCGATCCGCGTTTCTTTTCGTACCGGTCCTCCGTGACTCAACGCTGGCGACCGAGCCAGCGGTCCATCGCCCGGTAGGTCAATGCCTCGGTAACGTGTTCGGTGGTGACATGCTCGTTGCCAGCCAGATCGGCGATGGTTCGCGCCACCTTGAGGATGCGGTGCTCGGCGCGCATGGACAGGCCAAAGCGGCGGATCGCGTCCTGCAGTAGCGTCGCGTCCTTTTCGTCAAGCGCGCAGTCGCGCTCCAGCTCCCGGTTGTTGAGTTGGGCGTTTGGCTTGCCGGCCCGGGCCAGCTGGCGCTCGCGCGCCGCCAGCACCCGCGCCCGGATCGCGGCGCTGGTGTCGCGCGCCTCGTTGTCTTGCGCCTCGCGCGGTGGTCGCAGTACCTCGATCTGCAGGTCGATGCGGTCGAGCAGCGGGGCGGAGATCCGGGCGCGGTGTCGCCGCTGCTGTTCCGGCGTGCAGCGGCAGTGCTCGCCGAGGTCGCAGTCGTAGCCCTGCGGACAGGGATTCATGGCGGCAACGAGCTGGAAGCGGGCAGGAAACTCCGCCTGGCGCGCGGCCCGCGAGATCGTGATGCGCCCCGTCTCGATGGGCTCACGCAGGACCTCCAGGACGCGCCGGTCAAACTCGGTGAGCTCGTCGAGGAACAGCACGCCATTGTGCGAGAGCGAGATCTCGCCCGGGCGTGGGTGGGAGCCACCGCCCACCAGCGCCACGCCCGAGGCCGTGTGATGCGGGCAGCGCACCGGCCGGCGTTTCCAGTACCGGATGTCGAAGCCGGTATCACCGATGGAGGCCACCGCCGCCGTCTCGATGGCCTCGTCCTCGGTCAGCGGCGGCAGGATGGATGCCAGCCGCGATGCGAGCATGGTCTTGCCGGTGCCCGGCGGGCCGATCATGAGCAGGTTGTGCTGGCCGGCGGCGGCGATCTCCAGCGCGCGCTTGGCATGGTGCTGGCCGCGCACGTCCGCGATGTCGAGGTCGGAGGCGATATCCATGTCGGGCAGTTCGGTGTGATGCGGGACTATGCGCGCCTCGCCCGTCAGGTGTGCGCAAACAGTCAGCAGGTGTCCGGCCGGCAGCACCTCCACGCCCCCGACCAACGTGGCCTCGTCGGCGTTGTCCGCCGGTACCACCAGCGCGCGACCCGCCTGGCGGCAGGCCAGCGCCATGGGTAGCAGGCCGCGTACAGCGCGGATCTCCCCCGAAAGCCCCAGTTCGCCCGCGAACTCGTACTGCCCGAGCGTCTCGGCCGGGATCTGCTTGGAGGCCGCGAGGATACCCAGGGCGATCGGCAGGTCAAAGCGCCCGCCGTCCTTGGGCAGGTCGGCGGGTGCGAGGCTCACGGTGATGCGGCGCGCGGGGAACTCGAAGCGCGAATTGACGATTGCCGCGCGCACGCGGTCACGGCTTTCCTTTACGGCGGTTTCGGGCAGGCCCACGATGGAAAAGCTCGGCAGGCCGTTGGCGAGGTCGACCTCCACGCTCACCAGCGGTGCGTGAATGCCGTCCTGAGAGCGAGAGTAGGTGTTGGCGAGTGACATGCGCTCTTCCCTGAGTCCGGTCTGTGGGCGGGACGTCCGGTCCCGCTGGTGAAGGAGTGTTACCTGCCCGCGCCGAGCCGTTCCTCCAGCGCGCGGATCTCCGCTTCCAGGCGTTCCAGCTTCTCGCGGCTGCGTGACAGCAGCGCCTGTTGCACCTCGAACTCCTCTCGGGTGACCAGGTCCATCTTCCGCAGGGCGCTGTGCAGCGTGGCGCGGAAGTTCTTTTCCACGTCCTGCTGGAACGTCCCCGCGCCCTCCGGCAGCGCCTGGGCGAGCTTGTGTGCGAGCTCGTCGATCAGCTTCGTATTCATGGGTATTACTTTATCACTTCCGCCGCCACGCGCCACCTGCGGTGCCTGCACGTCGGCAGTGCACCGCCGCGGCGCATGCGCACTGCAAGCGTGCAGGAACCAGGCCCGGTGGGCGATGTCATTGAGCTGTCACGTGGGCCGCAGGTTATTATCTCATTGAAAAAACGAGGAAAAGAGAACTTGGCACGGCGAGTGCTATAAGGGAAGCGAGGCTAGACCTTTTCTTCACCACACTCGCAGGAGAACGAATAATGCGTAACGTATTTGCCAAATCGCTGTTGGCTGCCGCCGTGGCTGGATCCCTCTTCGGTGCCGCCGGCACCGCGACCGCCGATGTGTCCGCCAGCTTCGCGGCGTCCAACATGTACCTGTGGCGCGGCATCACCCTGTCGACGACCGGTGGCGTGGTGAGCGGGTCCCTGGACTACGCCCATGACAGCGGTTTCTACGCCGGCATCTGGACCAGTTCCGAGACCGACGGTCACGAAACCGACCTGTACGCCGGTTTCGCCGGTGAAATCGGCGGCCTGGGCTACGATGTCGGTTACGCCTACTACATGTATCCGGAAGAAGGCGTCGATGTCAGCATCAGCGACTCCGCCCTGGCTGATGTCTATGCCAACCTGACCTATGGACCGGTTTTCCTCAACCTCTACCAGCAGGTGGACAGCAATGCCGACGAGGACCTGTACTACCAGGTCGGCTTCACCTATGACAAGTTCACCGCCTTCTACGGCGGCTGGGACCTGGAGAACAACGGCCCCGACTACTCGCACGTGCAGGTCGACTTCGCCGCCACGGACAACCTGAGCTTCTCCGTGTCCAAGGCCTTTGCGGATGACGATGCCGGCGGTGATCCCATCGTTGAGGAAGATCCGCTCTTCGCCGTGACCTACTCGCTGAGCTTTGATCTGTAATCATCACGTTTTACCTTCATGAGCCTTGGGCGCGATCACCCCCGTGATCGCGCCTTTTTTATGGACGCTTTCCCGTCTGCCTTGTGACGGTGCATGCGTATGTGCATCTGCCACTTCCTGTGGCGTGCCTGTGTAATTTCCTTTGGCGATAGCCGTATAAGTCGATGAAGTATCGGCGCTGGATCGCGTGGCACGCTTGTTGCTGGTTCCTTCCCGGGTAATCCATGGCGTGCCCCAGTTGGGCGCGCTCCATCAATCGAATCCGTATGGTGTTCCAGCACGGGAGTAGTGTCATGCCAGAAACATTGATCAGTTACGACTTCAGCAAGCCACCGGAAGATCAGGCCATCAAGCCGCACAACCGCTGGCATCCCGACATCCCGATGGCCGTGCAGGTGAAGCCAGGCGATGAGTTCCGCCTGGAGTGCTTCGACTGGACCGGTGGCCAGATCGAGAACAACGACTGCGCGGATGACATCCGTGACGTCGATCTCACCAAGGTGCACTATCTGACCGGGCCGGTGGGCGTGGAAGGTGCCGAGCCGGGCGATTTGCTGGTGGTGGATATCCTTGATGTTGGCCCGCTCCCCGGTCAGCTCTGGGGGTTCAACGGCCTGTTCGCGAAGGAGAATGGCGGTGGTTTCCTCACCGAACACTTTCCGGAGGCGCGCAAGTCAATCTGGGATTTCAGCGGTATCTATACCAAGTCGCGCCATATCCCCGGCGTGTCGTTTCCCGGCACCATTCACCCGGGCCTGATCGGCTGCCTGCCATCACGGGAACTGCTGGACGAGTGGAACAAGCGCGAAGGCGCGTTGGTGGCCACCGATCCCGATCGCGTCCCGCCGTTGGCGACGCTTCCCTACGAAGAGACGGCCCTGATGGGGCAGATGCCGGAGACCGAGGCGAAGCGTGCGGCGAAAGAGGGCGCGCGCACGGTGCCGCCGCGCGAACATGGCGGCAACTGCGACATCAAGAACCTGTCGCGCGGTTCGCGCATCTACTTCCCCGTGTACGTGAAGGGCGCCGGACTGTCGGTTGGTGACCTGCACTTCTCGCAGGGTGACGGCGAGATCACCTTCTGCGGGGCCATCGAGATGGCCGGCTTCATCGAGATGCGCGTGAAGCTGATCAAGGGTGGCGTGGAGAAGTACGGTATCGTCAACCCGATCTTCCAGCCGAGCAAGGTGGACCCGCATTTCAGCGACTACCTGATCTTCGAGGGCATCTCGGTGGATGAGGATGGCAAGCAGCATTACCTCGACGCGCATATCGCCTATCGCCGCGCCTGTCTCAACGCCATCGAATACATGAAGAAGTTCGGCTATACCGGCGAGCAGGCCTACTCGATCCTGGGTACGGCGCCCGTGGAGGGGCACATCAGCGGCATCGTCGATATCCCCAACGTCTGCGCCACGCTGTGGTTGCCCACCGAGATCTTCGAGTTCGACATCCGCCCCAATGCGGATGGGCCCGAGGTCATGGTGTCTCCCGGTACGGATACGTCCAGGACCAGCAGCTGATGGGAAACGCGGCGCGCCACGCGCGCCGCCAGCCTTCGGAGTCGATATGCCAATCTATGAGTACGATTGCCCGGCCTGCGGGCCCTTCACGCGCCTGGTGCATCTGGCAGATTCGGCGGCACCGGCCGAGTGCCCGGACTGTGGTCAATGGTCCAGGCGCCTCATCAGTGCGCCGAGCCTGTCATTGATGAGTAGCGAAAACCGGGGCAAATGGGAGCGTAACGAGCGTGCGCAGCACGAACCTCGGCGCGCGAGACGCTCCAGTTGCGGTTGTGCGGGGGTGCATACCTGCGGGAGTGGTGCAAGATCGTCGTCTGCGGCCAGCGAGCACGGCGATACCAGCAAGCCTGTATTCCAGCGTCAGACGAAGAAGCACGCGCGGCCCTGGATGTTGGGACACTGACAGCGCACTCACGTGCCTGTACGAATAACCATAAGAAGATTGATCTCGTGCTAGATGAGCGACCTCCGGGTCGCTCTTTTTTTTGGCCACGCCCGCTACCGGCGCACCAGAAACGACGGGCGCGCACGCCAGTGTGCCCGTGTTTGGTGCGGTCGTGGCTTCGCGTTCGTGTTCTTTTTCACGAGGAAGCCGCCGGCGGAACGGCACCGGGGCCGCGCCAGCTACCACTTGTAATGACATCGCGGTTGGCTGCGCCGGGGCCGCGCTTCCAATTGGCACGGGCGTTGCAATAACCGGACTGGGCAACCGAGTGTGCACTGGCCGGTACGCAGTGCACGAAATGTCTTTCAGTGTAGACAAGCTAGGGGTAAAGAGAATGTTCACCAAATCGAAGCGCAAGTTTCTGAAGACGACGCTGACGGCGTTGGCTGCGGCGACCATGATCGCCACGGCAGGTGCCGCGGTAGCGGCCACGCCGTCGACTTCTGCAGTAAACACCACGGGCCTTGCCGTGACTGACGACAAGGTCACCGTGGGTATCCTGCATTCCATGACTGGAACGATGGCGATCAGTGAGATCGGTTCCATCCAGGCCGAGAAACTCGCCATCAAGCAGATAAACGAATCCGGCGGCATCCTCGGCCGACAGATTGAGGTAATCGTGGAAGACGGCGCATCCGACTGGCCGACGTTTGCCGAAAAGGCAAAGAAACTGCTCGTGCAGGACAAGGTCGCGACTGTTTTTGGTGCGTGGACGTCGGCCTCTCGCAAGGCGGTACTGCCCGTGTTCGAGAAGGAGAACGGTCTGCTGTACTACCCGACCTTCTACGAAGGCCTGGAGCAGTCGCATAACGTGTTCTACACGGGACAGGAAGCCACCCAGCAGATTCTTGCCGGTCTTGACTGGGCGAGCGAAACGCTCGGTGCCAAGACCTTCTACCTGGTGGGTTCCGACTACATCTGGCCGCGCACCTCCATGAAGATCGCCCGCAAGCACATCGAGAACGTGCTCGGTGGCAAGGTCGTCGGTGAGGAGTATTACCCGCTGGGACACACGAACTTTGGGTCGCTTA
>DSBO01000174.1 GCA_011046015.1 Thioalkalivibrio sp.
CGGGCATGCCCGGGGCCACGTGATCGAGGATGGAGGGCTGGTAGAACGAACCCTCCCCCGCCAGCGGCCCGCAGCCGGTCACCGCCACCGCACCGGCCGCGATCGACTCGGTCACCTGCTCATGCAATTCGTCACGCAGGTCCCTGCGCGCCAGGGGGGCCAGGGTGGTCGCCTCGTCCAGGGGGTCGCCCGGACGCAGCGCCTCCACGCCGCGCCTGAAGGCAGCCACGAAGGCCTCGGCCACCGCGTCCACCACGATGAAGCGCTTGGCCGCGATACAACTCTGCCCGGCATTGAGAAACCGCGAAGTCACGGCCTGCTCCACCGCCCAGTGAAGGTCGGCATCCTCCAGCACCACGAAGGCATCCGAGCCACCCAGCTCCAGTACGGTCTTCTTGATCTCGCTGCCGGCCACGGCCGCCACGCTGCGCCCCGCCGGCTCGCTACCGGTGAGCGTCGCCGCCGCCACGCGCGGGTCGCGCAGCACCCCCTCCACCTGGGAGGCGGAGATCATCAGCGTCTGGAAACAGCCTGCCGGGAAACCGGCCTCGCGAAAGACCTCCTCGAGCGCCAGCGCGCATTGCGGGACGTTGGAGGCGTGCTTGAGCAGGCCCACGTTGCCCGCCATGAGGGCCGGTGCGGCGAAGCGGATCACCTGCCACAGGGGGAAGTTCCAGGGCATGACCGCCAGCACCACGCCCAGGGGCTGATAGGCGACGAAGCTCTTGCCCGCATCCGACTCGATCGCCTCGTCGGCCATGAAACGCTCGCCGTGCTCGGCATAGTAATCGCAGGCCAGGGCGCACTTGTCCACCTCGCCCAGGGCCTCGCGGTAGAGCTTACCCATCTCGCTGGTCACCAGCCGCGCGTAATGCTCGCGCCGCTCGCGCAGCACCGCCGCCGCCCGGGCCAGCAACGCGCGCCGCTCGGCAAAGGGGCGCGCAGCCCAGGCCGGCTGCGTCTCGGTGGCAGTGGCCAGCGCCTGTTCGATACGCACCGGATCCCAGGTATCGTACTCGGCAAGCACCTCGCCCGTGGCGGGATTCCTGGAACAGAAACTCATGCCGGACTCCTTTGGTTTTGACTGCGCTTTACTCTAGTATACCTGTCCGGAACATGTGGGCAGGGGCCGTAGCGGCCGCTGCCTGTCCGAACGACCCACCAGTGACAGGAAAATCGTAACGATGCATGTACGTAAGGTCTGCGTACTGGGCGGCACGGGCTTCGTCGGCTCGCACCTCGTCGGCCAGCTGATCGCCAGTGGTCGTGACGTCACGGTGCTCACGCGCCGCATCCAGCGCCACCGTGATTTGCTCGTCTTCCCGGGCGTCCGCCTCGTCGAGGCCGACGTGCACGACCCCAAGGTACTGAAACAGCACTTCCACGGAATGGATGCCGTCATCAACCTGGTTGGCATCCTCAACGAGAAGGGCCATGACGGCCGCGGCTTCCGGCGCGCGCATGTCGACCTCGCCCGCAGCGTGCTCGAGGCCTGCAAGGCCACCGGCGTGACGCGCCTGCTGCACATGAGCGCCCTGCACGCCGACGCCGGCAGCGGCCCCAGCCACTACCTGCGCTCCAAGGGCGAAGCCGAGAACCACCTGCACACCTTCGGCGCACCCGTGGCGATCACCAGCTTCCGGCCCTCCGTCATCTTCGGCCCTGGCGACAGCTTCATCAACCGCTTCGCCAGCCTCGTGCGGATGACGCCCGGCATCTTCCCGCTCACCTGCCCCGGGGCCCGCTTCGCGCCGGTGTACGTGGGGGACGTCGTGGAAGCCTTCCTCAACGCGCTGGAAGATCGCGACAGCTTCGGCAAGCGTTATGACCTCTGCGGCCCGCACGTCTATACCCTGAAACAGATCGTTCAGTACACCGCGCGCGTCAGCGGCCACCGTCGCCTCATCGTCGGCCTGTCGGACGGCATCTCGAAGCTCGTCGCCGTGCTCTCCGAATACGTCCTGCCGGGCAAGTTCTTTTCGCTCGACAATTACCACTCACTCAAGGTCGACAGCGTGTGCAGCAACGGACCACGCTGCCCGACCTCGCTCGAGGCCATCGTCCCGGGCTACCTCGGCAACGCCGACCGCAACGCCCGCTACCAGGTCCTGCGCGAACAGGCGGGGCGCTAGGCTCCTGGGGGTGAGGTGATGGGGGTGAGGAGAACGCCTCACGCCTATCGCCTCACGCCTCACGCCCGTACACTAGCCCGATGCAGACCTACCTCGTTGGCGGCGCCGTGCGCGACAGACTCCTGGGCCGTCCCGTGAAGGAACGGGACTACGTGGTCGTGGGTGCCACGCCGGAGGAGATGGTCGCCCAGGGTTTCAGGCCCGTGGGCAAGGACTTCCCCGTCTTCCTCCATCCCGAGACGAAAGAGGAGTACGCGCTGGCGCGTACCGAGCGCAAGACCGCGCCCGGTTACCACGGCTTCGTCTTCCACGCCGCACCGGACGTGACGCTGGAAGAAGACCTCAGGCGCCGCGATCTCACCGTGAATGCCATGGCCGAGGCGGCCGACGGCTCGCTGATCGATTATTTCGGCGGCCGGGCCGATCTCGAGGCGCGCCTGCTGCGCCACGTCTCCCCCGCCTTTGCCGAAGACCCGGTACGCATCCTGCGCACGGCGCGCTTCGCCGCCCGCTACGCACCGCTCGGGTTTCGCGTGGCCAACGACACGCGACAGCTGATGCAACAGATGGTGACGGCCGGCGAGGTCGACGCCCTGGTACCCGAGCGGGTGTGGCAGGAGCTTGCGCGCGCACTGGCCGAGGATGCGCCCCAGGTCTTCTTCCAGGTGCTGCGCGACTGCGGCGCGCTGGCCCGCCTGTTCCCGGCGGTCGACGCCCTGTTCGGTGTCCCCCAGAACCCGGACATGCACCCGGAGATCGACACCGGCGTGCACACCCTGATGGTGCTCGAACAGTGCGCCCGGCTCACGTCCGACCCGGCGATCCGCTTCGCCGCCCTCACCCATGACCTGGGCAAGGGCAGTACCCCACGCGACCAGTGGCCGAGCCACAAGGGCCACGAGGCGCGCAGCGTGCAGCTCGTCGAGGACCTCTGCGACCGCTACCGCGCCCCGCGCGAGTACCGCGACCTCGCCGTGATCACCGCCGAGTGGCACGGCCACGTGCATCGGGCCGAGGAGATCGGGGCAGGCGAGATCGTGCAGGTACTGGAACGCACCGACGCCTTCCGCCGCCCCGGGCGCTTCGAGAAATTCCTCACCGCCTGCCACGCCGACAGCCTCGGCCGCACCGGCTTCGAGGACAGCCCCTACCCCCAGGCCGAGCGCATGCGCCGCGCGCTGGAAGCCGCCCGCACCGTCGAGCCCGCGCCACTGGTCGCCCAGGGCCTGCGCGGCGAGGTACTGGGCGAGGCGATACACGCAGCGCGTATCCGTGCCGTCGAGGGATTGGGAGAGGGCTGAACGGACAGGGATTCCGGGCGGACACGGGCATCGCGACTTGCGACTTGCGACTTGCGACTTGCGACTTGCGACTTGCGACTTGCGACTTGCGACTTGCGACTTGCGACTTGCAACTTGCAACTTGCAACTTGCAACTTGCAACTTGCAACTTGCGACTCAATCCACCAGCGCATCGATATGCGCAAAGGCACTGCGCGCCAGCGCGTGCAGCTCATACCCGCCCTCCAGCAGCGACACGATGCGCCCCTGCGCATGCCGGCGCGCGACCGCCTGTATCTGCTGGGTGACCCAGCGATAGTCGTCCTCGCGCAGGGCGAGCATGGCCATGTCGTCCTCGATGTGGCCATCGAAGCCAGCGGAGATGAACACGAACTCGGGCACGAAGGCCTCCAGCCGCGGCAGCCAGTGGGCGGTGACCGCCTCGCGAAAGACGGCCCCGTCGGCGCCGGCAGGGAGCGGCACGTTGACGATGTGCGGGGTATCCGTCTGCGCGCCGGTATGCGGGTAGAAGGGGTGCTGGAAGGTGGAACAGAACAGCACGCGCGGCTCGGCGGCGAAGATGTGTTCGGTGCCGTTGCCGTGGTGCACGTCGAAATCGACGATGGCCACGCGCTGAAGCCCATGGGTGGCCAGGGCATGGGCCGCGCCGACGGCGACGTTGTTGAAGATGCAAAAGCCCATGGCCCGGTCGTGTTCGGCGTGGTGGCCGGGTGGGCGCACGTTGCAGAAGGCGCTGGCGATCTCGCCCTGCATGACGAGATCCACCCCGAGCACGGCACTGCCCGCGGCCCGCAGCGCGGCCTCCAGGGTATACGGGTTCATCAGGGTGTCCTCGTCGAGCTGCACGTAGCCTTCGACAGGCGCCCGGGCGAAGATCTCGTCCACGTAAGCCGCATCGTGTACGCGCTCCAGCTGTTCACGCGTGGCCGCCGGGGCGTCGTAATGACGTAACATCATGTTGAGACCCTGCGCGATGAGGTGATCCTCGATGGCCGTGAGGCGCTGGGGGCACTCCGGGTGATAGACGCCCATGTCGTGCTTGAGGCAGAGCGGATGGCTGATCAGACCGACGAGCATGGCGGCTCCTGGTGAGTGACTGCCCTCCCGCTATATAGTCCCATTGAACGAGCGAGGCATGAGGACATGGGACCACATTATCTCAACAAACTGTTCCGCCCGCACAGCATTGCAGTGTTCGGCGCCAGCGAGCGCGAGAACGCCGTGGGTACGCGGGTATTCGCGAATCTCCTGTCGGCGGGTTTCAAGGGCGAGCTGTATCCGGTGAACCCGAAACACAAGCGCGTCCAGGGCCGGCGCTGCTTCTCCTCGCTGGACAAGGTCGACGCCCCGGTAGACCTGGCCGTCATCGCCACCCCGGCCGCCACCGTGCCCGGCATCATCCGCGACTGCGGTGAACACGGCATCCGGGCCGCAGTCATCCTCACGGCCGGCTTTGCGGAGATGGGGCGCAAGGGCGAGGCACTGCAGCAGGAGCTGACGGACACGGCGCGCCGCTACGACATGCGCATCATCGGCCCGAACTGCCTGGGGGTGATGCGCCCGGACATCGGTCTCAACGCCACCTTCAGCCGCAACCACGCCCGCCCCGGTAATGTCGCGCTGATCTCGCAGTCGGGCGCCCTGTGCACGGCCATCCTCGACTGGGCCGAGGCGCGCGGCGTGGGCTTTTCCAGCGTAATCTCGCTGGGTGATGCCGCCGACCTCGACTTCGGCGACCTGCTCGACTACCTGGCCATGGATGACCGAACGAAGAGCATCCTGCTGTACGTGGAGGGCGTCCGCAAGGCACGCCGCTTCATGAGCGGGCTGCGCGTGGCCGCGCGGCTCAAGCCGGTGATCGCGGTCAAGGCCGGACGACACGAGGCCGGCTCGCGGGCGGCGGCCTCGCACACCGGTGCGCTGGTCGGCGCCGACGACGTCTTCGATGCCGCCCTGGAACGCGCCGGCGCGGTGCGTGCTCACAGCGTGTCCGAATTCTTCGCCGCCGCCGAAATCCTCGCCCGCGATCTGCAGGTGCGCGGCAACCGCCTGGGTATCGTCACCAACGGGGGTGGCCCCGGGGTGATCGCCACCGACCGAGCGATCGAGGTGGGGCTTGCCATCGCGACGCCGTCGCCTGCGAGCATGGAGGCGCTGAATCAGGCCCTGCCCGAGCACTGGTCCCACGGCAACCCGGTGGATGTGCTGGGCGATGCGCCCCCGGAACGCTATCGCGCCGCGGTCTCGACGCTGCTGGCCGATGAGGCCTGCGACGGTGTACTGGTCATGCTCACGCCCCAGGCCATGACGGACCCCGATGGCGTGGCCCGGGCAGTGATCGAGGCGCGCAAGGGCAGCGACAAGCCGGTGCTGGCCTGCTGGATGGGCAACGGCCACGTGGAGGCGGCCCGCGAGCGCTTCAGCGGGGCCGGCATTCCGGAGTTCAGCACACCCGAAGCGGCGGTCGAGGCCTTCGGCTATCTCGCCGCCTACACGCGCAACCAGCAGCTACTGCTGCAGGTGCCTGGCCCGCTGGCGGATCGCGCCGACGAGCATCGCGCCGCCGCGCGCATGATCATCGAGGCGGCACTGGCCGAGGGCCGGCAAATCCTCACCCTTACCGAATCCAAGGCGATACTCGCCGCCTTCCACATCCCGGTCACGCGCGCCGCGGCCGCCCGCAACGCCAACGAGGCGCTGGTGGCGGCCGAAACCGTGGGCTACCCGGTGGCGATGAAGATCGACTCCCCGGATCTCACCCACAAGAGCGACGTCGACGGCGTGCGCCTCAATCTGGCCGATGCGCAGACCGTGCGCTCGACCTTCACCGAGATGATGGACGCGGCGCGGCGCCTGGCGCCGCAGGCCGACATCCGCGGTGTGACCGTGGAACGCATGGCACGCAACCGCAACGCCCGCGAACTCATGATCGGCGTGATTCGCGACCCGGTGTTCGGCCCGGCCATCAGCTTCGGCCTGGGCGGCACCGCGGTGGAAGTCCTGCATGACCGCGCCGTGGCCCTGCCGCCGCTCAACGCGCGCATCGTCGAGACCCTGATCGGCCAGACCCGCGCCGCGCGCCTGCTCGACCAGTTCCGGCAGCTGCCGCCGGTCAGGCGCAAGGGGCTGGAAGACACCCTGCTCAAGGTCTCCGATCTCGTCTGTGAACTGCCCGAGGTGCGCGAACTCGACATCAACCCGCTGATGGCGGACGAGGCCGGCGTGGTGGCGGTGGACGCACGCATCGTCGTCGCCCCGCCCGGCAGCTCGCTCGACCGCTACGCGCACATGGCGATCCACCCCTATCCCTACGATCTGGTACACGACTGGCAGCTCCCGGACGGCACCCGCATCACCATCCGCCCCATTCGCCCGGAGGATGCCGAGATCGAACGGGACTTCGTGCGCAACCTCTCCGAGGAGTCGCGCTACTTCCGCTTCATGCAGGCCCTGCACGAACTCACGCCGAAGATGCTCGTGCGCTTCACGCAGATCGACTACGACGAGGAGATGGCCTTCATCGCCGTCACCGAGGTCGACGGCCACGAGCAGGAACTCGGGGTGGCTCGCTACAGCATCAACCCCGACCGCGAGAGCTGCGAGTTCGCCCTGGTGGTCGACGATCGCTGGCACCACCGCGGTATCGGCTCGCAGCTGATGAAGAGCCTCATGCAGGCCGCCCGATCCAAGGGGCTCAGGCGCATGGAGGGCGAGGTGCTGGCCAGCAACCGGCGCATGCTGGAGCTGGCCGAGTTCCTCGGCTTCTCGCAGCGCCCGGGCACGGAAGACGTGGAGATCATCGAGGTGTGGCGGGAGTTGTAGGACGTATTGGCCTTTTGGGGCCAACACGCCGTCGATGGTTCGTGGTTGGTCGTCCGTTGCCGGGGCCTGTTTCACCTGGCAGCTTGACGAGAACCTAGAACCCCAGATACAGCCCCATCCCCACGTAGGCGATCTCGGCCTCGTAGAACTGTCCGTGCGGGGCGTGGCCGTCATAGGCCTCGAGCATGACGCGGAAACGGCGGCCGCCGGGATCGGGCCGGCCGAACTCGACGCCGGCCTGGAAGCTGACATCCGGGCTCCAGTCGTTTTGCTGCCAGCTCTTCACGTCCACCCCGCCGACCAGCCGACCGAGCCCGGTGATGATGGTCTGGCTTCGGTACTCGGCGCCGCCATGCAGGCCCGCGCGTTCAAGGTCAGAGGGTTCGCGGCGCAGCAGCACCTCGCCGCCGCCATAGGCACGCCAGCGCGCCCAGTCCCTTGATACCAGCAGCTCCAGCGATTCGTAACTCAGATTCACACGCTCGGGTTCGACACGCAGCAGGAACTCGTCGCCCAGGTGGGAGCTCTGGTGATAGAGACGCAGGCGCGCGGAGAGCGGCCCCTTGCGGTAGCTCACCGGAATGCCGATGGTGTAGTCGGCGTTGACCAGGTCCGTGGACGGCGCCGTCATGTCGAACTGCGCGAACAGCGCGCCGGCGATGCCGACCTGCAGGCCATCACCGGGACGAGAGCCCTGCTGGCGATAGATGCCGAAGTTCTCGCCGTAACCGACAGCACCGATGGTGAGGTCCTCCACGGGCGTGCGGTAACGACGCAGCGCGACGAAGAACTGGGGCTGCTTGGGGTCAGCGACCAGCGGGCTGAAGAGGTCACCCGCCGGCAACGGGACCATGCCGCCGGTCAGCCCCAGGGTGCGATACGCCTGCTTGCGAAAACTGCGCTCGACCGCCGCCGGCTGCTCATCCGGCGACATCAGCTCCACGTTCAGGCCCTGCAGGCCGGCGACAGTACCCAGCCCCTCGATGGCTTGCACCTGCCGCTGCTCGTCGCCGAACGGAAGGCGCACGGTGGCGACACCGTTCGTCACCTCCAGCTCGTAGCTGCCCCGTTCCCAGCCCAGCTCCCGCTCCAGCATCGCGGTAAGGTACCCGGCGAGATAGGCATCGGTATGCCGGTCACCAAGCACCGACTCCGCCGCCTCGGCCCGGGCGCCAAGCAGAAGCCCGATCAGGACGAACAGCGCCAGACCGTGACGTGCGGTCATCTTCCTACCACCGCAATACCTGGGTCAGGTCGATGACTTCCCCCAGCCGGGCGATCTTGACCGGCGCCTGCGCGGTCTGACGAAGGTGTTCGGCGAAGGCCTCCTGGGCCGTGGCCTCACCATGCACCAGCAACACGGGGGGCCGACCTTCGAAATGGCCGTACCATTCGGCAAGGCCATGCCGGTCGGCGTGGGCGGAAAGCCCGTTGATGGTATGGACGGTGGCCTCGACTCGCACCGTCTCGCCCCACAGCTGGATAAAATCGGCACCGTCGACGATGGCGCGCCCCGGCGTGCCCTGCGCCTGAAATCCGGGGAAGATGATGTGGGTGTTCCGGCGCCAGAGGTTGTGCTTCAGGTGATGGCGTATGCGCCCCCCCGTACACATGCCGCTGCCGGCGATGACGATCATGCCCGAACGCACATTGTTGAGCTTCATGGACTGCTTGGCCGTGTGGCTCCAGTGGAAATTCGGCAGCAGGCTCTCCGCCTTGTGCTGTTTCCACAGCTCGCGTGCCTCGGCATCGTACAGGTCGTCATGCTCCATGTAGACCCGGGTGGCCTCGATGGCCATCGGGCTGTCGAGGAAGATCTCCCAGCGATCCAGCTCCCACTCGTCGTAGTGCTTGCCGAACAGGTACAGGATGTCCTGTGCACGGCCCACGGCGAAGGAGGGGATAAGCAGGTTGCCGCCGGCGTCGGCCGCGGCCTTGATGGCCAGACGGATCTCCTCCAGGGTATCGACGTCGCTGCGGTGCTCGCGGTCGCCATAGGTGCTTTCCAGCAGTACCAGGTCGGCCTCCGTGACGATCGACGGGTCGCGCAGGATGGGCATGTTCTTCTGCCCCAGGTCACCGCTGAAGACGAGCTTCTTCTCGACGCCCTGCTCGCTCAGCCAGATCTCGACGATGGCCGAGCCGAGGATGTGGCCGGCATCGCGCAGCCGGATGCGCAGGCCGCGCACGATGTCCACTTCCCCGTCGTAGTCGATGGCGCGGAACTGGCGCATGGTGGCGGCCGCGTCCTCCACCGAGTACAGGGGCTCGAGCAGGGGCAACCCCTTGCGCTCGCGCTTGCGGTTCTCCCACTCGACATCACGCTCGTTCAGGAAGGCCGCGTCCTTGAGCATGATCTTGCACAGGTCGCGGCTGGCGCGCTGGGTGTAGATCTTGCCGCGAAATCCGTTCTTCACCAGCAGCGGCAGGCGTCCGGAGTGGTCGATATGCGCGTGGCTGAGCACCACGGCGTCGAGCGACTGGGGATTGAAGGGGAAGGGTTCGGCATTGCGTGCCTCGTCCTTGGGACTACCCTGGATGAGACCGCAGTCGAACAGCACGCGGTGCCCGCCGATCTCGATCAGGTGTGCCGAGCCGGTGACCTCGCCGGCGGCGCCGAATACCGTTAGTTTCATGCGCATATCCCCTGGTTGCGATGAAACGATGCTAGCGCGCCTGAGGTCCCGGCGCCATGCGCCGGGACCTCAGGCGCGGGCGACGGCTACCAGCACGCGGCCGGTGAGCCGGCATTCGAGCAGGTCATCGAACACGCCCGGGAGCTCGTCGAACGTCACGGTACCGCTGTGCATGGCGGCCAGATGCCGCGGCCGCAGGTCGGCGCCCAGGCGCTGCCAGATGGCGCGACGCAGGGCGCAGGGGCAGTTGGCCGAGCTGATACCGAGCAGGCTGACCCCGCGCAGGATGAAGGACATCACCGTGAGGTCGATGTGAGGCGAGGCGACCAGGCCGATGCTCGCAACACTGCCCCAGGGGTGGGTGCGACGCACCAAGGCGCCCAGGGCATCGCCCCCGAGGTTGTCGACCGCCCCGGCCCACTCGGTCTTGCCCAGCGGCCCCTCGGACGCCGACAGCTCGGCCACGTCCCGCACCTCGGCGGCCCCCAGTGCGCGCAGGGCATCCGCATGCGCTGGGCGGGAGGTGTAGGCGGTGACGGCATAGCCGCGCGCCGTGAGCAGGTCGATCGCCATCTGGCCTACACCACCGTTGGCCCCCGTGACCGCCACGGGACCCTGGTCGGGCGCCAGGTGGTTCTCCTCCAGCCGGTGTATGGCCAGTGCCGCGGTGAACCCCGCGGTGCCGATGATCATGGCGTCGGCCAGGGTCAGCCCGTCGGGCAGCGGCGAGAGGCAGTCCGCGGGTAGGCGCACGTACTCCGCGTAGCCGCCATCCCGTGTCTCGCTCAGGCTGCAGCCGGTGACCACCACGGCATCCCCGGGCGCGAAGCGCTCGCTTTGCGAGGTATCAACGATCCCCGCCGCATCGATGCCGCCGTTGAGCGGCGAGCGGCGCAGGATACGGCCACGACCGGTGGCGGCCAGTGCGTCCTTGTAGTTGATGCTCGAATAATGCACCCGCACCACCACCTCGCCGGGCGTGAGTGCGTCGAGGGAGATCGTCTCGAGGCTGGCGCGCACGGGCTCGGCGTCGGCATGGATGCGAAAGGCGCGAAAGGTCGTCTCGGTCATGGGGCAAGGATACCCGCATCGCCTTTCGGCCGCGAGACGCCGGTCGTATACTGGAAGACACGACTTCACCCGGGAGGCCCATGACCGGTCCCGCAACCCCCCGCCAGCCCGCCAATGTCGTCGCAGGCCCCGGCGTCGGGCGCTGGCATTGCCCCTGTTGCGGCGAGGACGTGTCCCGCCTGCTGCCCAACGGCATGCTCAACCGCCACCCGCTGTGTCCGGCCGATATCTGGCTGCCTCACCCCGATATCGAGACCGCGGCCCGTGAACTGGGGGCGCACCCCGACCACGACGTCTGCCTTGGCTGTCGCGATACCCTGCGCCAGCTCCTCGGCACCCTGCTGGTCCCGGCGGAGGAACGGGCCACGCCGCTGGAATCCCGCGGCCGGGTCGACACCGGCCTCATCGGCGCCGTCGTGCCCGGGCTCAGCCACGAGACCCTCATCCTCGTGTTCGACGCCGACGACAGTCGGCTCGGCATTGCCGAGGCCATCCCCCTCAGCCAGTTCGACCCCCGGCGCATGACCTATCCGGACGAGCGCGGCGCCATCGCAGTGGCCGTGTGGGCGGTTTACCAGCGGGTGCTGGAACAGGTGAGGGCCGAGACCCCGTAGAGCCCGCGGCCAGCATCCCGGCTACTGCCCCGGCCAAAAAATGGGCCGCCCAAAAGGCGGCCCAAGCTTCCCGTCAGTGCTTGCCTTCCGTGTCACCATGGACAACGGAACCGGTGTTGCGCCGGTGGCGCCCGGGCCGGTGTTTCGGCCCGTCCTGATTGAATGACGTGGCCGGGCCGCCCGATATTCCCCCAGCTGCCGTTTTTGACCATCATCAATGCAGCCGCGCTCCGTGCGAGGCATAGTTGTTTCGAGGTCAGTGCACCCGCACGGACCGCCACACTCGACCCACCCCAAGGAAAACCACATGTTTGCCGAGCACCACGACCTGCTGCACGAATTCCCGGAACACAAGGACCGCATCCACGAACTCAAGACCGCCGATACCCACTTCGCCAGGCTCTTCGACGAGTACCACGAGGTGGACCGCGAGCTGCGCCGCGTCCAGCAGGAGATCGAGACCCCCTCCGACGAGTTCGTCGAGGACCTGAAAAAGAAGCGCCTGCACCTGAAGGACCAGCTCTACGCCATGATCAATGGCTGACAGGCGGCCGCGCAGGCATGAAAAAGCCGGGCAGTGCCCGGCTTTTTCGTTTCAGCCTTGCCGTAGACTCAGAACTTCCAGGTGACCTGGGCGCTGAAGATGTCGACGTCGGCCTCGTAGCTGCCCGTCAGGGTATACGGGCTGATCTGCGACTCCAGCGTATTGTCGATGTCGACGTCCTTCACAAACAGATGGGCATAGCCGAAGTCGAACTGCAGGTCGGCCGAGGGCGCGTAGCCAAAGCCCAGCGCCAGCCAGGTGCGGTCGTTGCCCGGGATGCGCGGGGTGCGACGGTCGGCGCCCGGAATCGGCTCCTCGTCGTAGGCCACGCCGGCGCGCAGGGTGAGCGTATCGCTGTAACGGTAGTTCAGGCCGACCGAATAGCGCCAGACATCGTTCCAGTCCTCGGTGGTCACGGCATCAGGCTGGGTGCTGTCGTACTTCACCCGCAGCTCGTCGAAGCTGCTCCAGCCCGTCCAGGTCACATCGGCCAGCAGGGTCAGACGATCGTTCACGTCGCGCACGTAGCTCACCGAGGCGGAATCCGGCAGGTCGACGGCCGCAGAGGCCGAGGTGTCCTCGAAAAGGGTCACCCCGGGTGCAACAGGTGTCGGCGCAAGGTTGTCGAACTTCGCGTCACCTTCCAGCTTGTGCGCTACCCGGGAACGATAGGCGATACCCAGACGCGAGCGCTCCGAGTACTCGTAGAGCAGGCCGAAGTTCGCGCCGAAGCTGATGCCGTCGCCCTCGAGCTCGGCAAACCCGTTATCGGGCTGCCCCACTAGGGTCCCATCGACCGCCGAGCTGAGCTTCGCCTCGATGTACTGCACGTTGAAACCCAGGCCCAGCGACAGCCGGTCGGTCACCTTCGAGGCCAGGGCCGGGTTGATATTGAGTGTGGCGATCTCGGACTCGATCGCATGGTAGCGCCCGATCCAGTCCGGGCGGTACTTGGAGGCCAGACCGAAGGGCGTGTTGATCCCGAGGCCAAACTTCACTTCATTACCCAGGTCCCGCACGTAGTAGAAGTTGCCCACGATGCCGGTCTCGTCGGTGGTGTCGTCGGGCCCGCCACCGGGAACCGTCGAAGCGCCGCTGTCAGTGTACTCCGCGGTCGGCGCGATGTAGTGCAGGGCAACCGCGATCTGGTCGCGGTTCAGCCGCGTCATGCCTGCCGGGTTGAACCAGACGGTACTGGCATCGTCGGCAATCGCGGCGGCGCCGGCGAAGGCGTTGCCCATGCCGCTGGCGCTCTGTTCGATGAGGGCAAAGCCGGCGGCGTGGGCGCTGCCGCAGGTGGCGCCGATGGCGGCGACCAGCGCGAGGCGGCTGCCGATGGACGTGATGTTGTTACTGAGCATTGTTTCCTCCCTGCTCCTGCATTGCTTTTTGAGTTTTCGTCTTGGGTTGTACGGAATCACCCGACGTCCGGAAGGGAACGCGGGCGGCCTTTCTCATCGACGGCGACATAGGTGAGCCGCGCATCCGAAATCTTGTGTGTCTCCAGTGCCACGGGGTTGCGCTGCACGTAGACCTGCACGTCCACGGTGATGGAGGTACGCCCCGTTGCGGCCACCGCGGCGTAGAGGCTCACCATGTCACCAACATAGACGGGCTTGAGAAACGTCATGTCCTTGACCGCGACCGTGACCACCCGGCCCCGCGCACGCAGTACGGCGGGAATCGATCCGGCAATATCCACCTGGGCCATCAGCCAGCCGCCAAAGATATCACCGCCGGTGTTGGCCTGCGTGGGGGTGGCAGGCACGCGCATGACGGGCTCGATGCCCGGCGGCAGCCCCTCGCTCACACCGCGTGCCCTTCATACATGGCATCGATCGCGGCGGCATAGTGCCTGGCGATGCGCGCGCGCTTCATCTTCATGGTGGGCGTGATGAGCCCGTCCTCCACGGTCCAGGGTTCGAGCAGCGGCGTGATGCGACGGATCTGGGCATACCCCGGGAACTCGCGCAACTGGTGCGCCATGCGGGTGAGCAGGCTCTTGTGCACAAAGGGGTCTTCCAAGACCTTCGGGTCGTGGGGGTCGACGTCCAGCTCGTTGCGGGCGTATTCCTGCCATTTCTCCTCGTTGAGCACGACCAGTGCGGCGAGATAGGGTTTGGCCTCGCCGATCACCATCACCTGTTCGAACAGTCCGTCGATGGCGATGGCCATCTCCATGTCGGCCGGCGGTACCTTCTCGCCGTTGGCCATGACGATGATCTCCTTGAGCCGGCCGGTGATGAAGATATGGCCCTGCTCGTCCATGCTGGCCTTGTCGCCGGTATGAAGCCAGCCGTCCTCGTCGATGGCCTCACGCGTGGCCTCCTCGTTCTTCCAGTAGCCGAGCATCACGGCGGGGCTGCGGGTGAGCAGTTCGTCGCTGGGGCCGATCGTCACTTCCACCCCGGGGATGGCGGTGCCGATCGATTCGGGGATGTTGTCGTCCGGTCGGTTGACGGTCACCACGGGCGCGGACTCGGTCATGCCGTAGCCCTGCAGCACGGTGACACCCAGGCCGATGAACAGGCGCGCCACGGGCGGGGAGAGGGCGGCCCCGCCACAGATGGCGAGCCGCAGGCGCCCGCCGAGCTTCTCGTGCACCTTGCTGGCCACCAGCTTCTCGAACAGCGGCCAGGTGGGCAGCAGCGGCGACCAGTCGGCGCGGCCCTGGGTGTATTCGAAGCGCCGCCAGCCCACGTTCTGTGCCTGACGGAACAGCCAGCGGGCAACACCCAGTTTTTCCCCGAGCCCGTCCATGATCTTGCCGTACACGCGTTCGTAGATGCGCGGCACGGAGATGAGTACGGTGGGCCTGACGGTGGTGAGGTCCTCCCCGAGCTGCGGGATGGAGCGGGCATAGGCTACCTCCGCGCCGACCACCATGGGCAGGTAGTAGCCGCCGGTGCGCTCCAGCGTGTGGGAAAGCGGCAGGAAGGAAAGAAACACGTCGTCGCCGTTGAGCTCGCCGCAGGTACTGGCGCTGTGGGCATCGAACAGGATATTGCGGTGCGAGAGCATCACGCCCTTGGGGCGTCCGGTCGTTCCCGAGGTGTAGACGATGGTGGCCAGTGAATCGGGGTCGATGTGCTCGATCACGAGCTCGCCGCCGCAGCCGAAGATCCAGTCGTTGAGCGAGACCAGTCGCGGGTCGTGCGGCTGATCGTCCTCTTCGATGGTGTTGACGCTGACGATGCGCTGCATGCCAGACAGGTCTTCGGCCACCTCCTCCAGCCGCTGCCACTGGCGGCGGCCTTCCACCAGCAGGAGCTTCGCCTCGGCGTGGTTGATGATGTAGGCGGCATTGTCCGGGCGGTCTTCGGGATACAGCGGCACGGTGACCAGGCCAAGCCCCAGGGCCGCCTGGTCGAACACCACCCACTCACGACCGTTGCGCAGCATCACGGCGACGCGATCACCGGGGCTGAGCCCTTCCTTGCGCAGGGCAGCCTGCCAGCGGGCTACCTCGTTGGCCATCTGCGCCCAGGTGGTGGTCACCCAGGACTGGCTGCCGATGTCGTAGTCCCGGTAGGCGGCCTTGTCCGGCGTGCGCGCGACGCGCTCGCGAAACAGCCCCGGGAGGGAACCTGCATCCTCCGGCGTGATCGTGCCTGCGGTGTTATTCATGCCACTCCTCGCTTGCCACCCGCGCGGGCGCGCCACGGGGTCGCTTGTTATTGTTTGCTTAATGTTCGCCAGGGCCTCGAACACGCCCCTTAGTCGTAATTCTAGCCGGCCTGCAGCGCCACGCCGTGAGGTCCGTATTACAGCACAGCCACAAAGGCAATGGCAGGCGGGCGCAGGCGTCAGTCCCGCGCCAGCCAGAGGCGCGAGCGCAGCCCCCACTCGGTGGTGTAGCCGGTCTCGCGGAAGCGGATGTTGCCCTGCCCGTCGATGACGAACGTGGTGGGCACGGCCTTAACGCCGAACTGGCGGGAGAGGTCGCCGTGTTCATCCACCAGTGCAACCCAGTCGAGCCCCTCGCTCCCCAGGTGCGCCGCGACCTCCATGGCCGAGCCCGACTGCATGGCCACGGTGAGCACCGGCCAGTCCTCGTGGATGGCCTGGATACTGCCCTGTTCGAGGCGGCAAATCGGGCACCATTCTGCCCAAAAGTGCAGCAGCATGGGCGCGCCCCGGTAATCGGCGAGGCTTACCCGCTCGCCGGTCGTCGTCCAGCCCGAGAGCGCGGGCGCCGGGCCGCTGGGCATGTCGCGCTGTGTCCAGGCCTTGACGCCGAGATAGACGATGAGGATCAGCAACAGCTCGACCAGGATGATGAGCGCCCGGCGGGTACGGGGGCCGGTGCGTAGAAAATGCTTCACGGACATCGTGTCAGCGCCTGAGCAGGGCCAGCCAGCGGCCCAGGTTGAGGATATCCGCCAGCGCGGCCGCCACGTAGGTCACGGCGCAGGCGGCGAGCACGTGGCGGGCACTCGCCTGGTCCCGCGGATCGATGTAACCCTCCTCGAGCAACGGCAGGGCGCGCCGGAAGCTCGCGTCGAACTCCACAGGCAGTGTGATGAGGTGGATGAGCACCGCCACGCCGAAACTCAGCAGCCCGGCCAGCAGCAACAGCCCGCCAGTATGGGGCACACGGGTAAGCAGCGCCACCAGCGGCACGGCGACGAACAGCCAGGAACCCAGGCGCTGGGCCCGATGCGCCCAGCGTGCCATGTCGGTGCGCAGGCTCAGGGGACGATACCCGGCCTGATGCTGCAGGGCATGCCCCACCTCATGGGCGGCGACGGCCACCGCCGTGAGCGACTTGCCCCGGTAGTTGGCCTCCCCCAGGCGCACCACCTTCTCGATCGGGTCGTAGTGATCGCCCGAGTCGGTGATCTCGACCGGTACCGCCTCGAGCCCGTGGCGGTCGAGCAGGTGGCGGGCCAGCTCGCCGCCCGTGCCCGGATACTCCTCGCGCGGCGCAGCGTGGCGACGCAGCACCCAGCGCGCCCACATCCCGGGACCCAGGATCAGCAGCAGAAACAGCAGGCCGAGCAGCAGGAACGGCATGGCGCTAGCGGATCATTGGCGCCTGACCCGGGCGGGCGCGCGTCTCGCGCCGCTTCGGGCCCTTGGCCGCCGCCTTGCGCACCAGCGGGTCCTCGTCGGCCAGCAGGCGGGCGCGCTGATCGTCGGTGAGCAGCGTGTTGCGCGCGATGAAGTAACGCAGGTTCGGGTCGCGGTCGCTCACACACTGCTCCACCTGCTCGGGTGTAAGGTCGTCGCGCTTGGCACAGTTCAGGCGCACCGTCTGGTCCAGGTCCGCCAGCAGGATGGCGACCTCCTCGGCCGTGAGATCCACGCGGCGCGAGAAGTAGGCCTTCACCTGCGAGTGCTGGTCACGCACGATGAAGTGGCGCCACTGCGGTTCCAGATCGGCGCTCAGCGCCATGTCCATGCGCTGTGGGATGGGAATCGCCTTGTAGTTCCTGCGCAGCTCGTCGTTCATGCCCGTCCTGCCTCGCTATCGATAAACCATGGGACTGTAGAAGCGCCCGGGAGTTTGCCCCGAGGCCGGTCCGAGCGCAAACCGGGCTTGACATAGTGTAAATCATACACTTTAATCGAAGCACGTGATCGTCGTGCGGCGAGCGCACGGCGCCTACCTGCTCCATGAGCCACGCATGAGCTACTGCTACGACTATCCGCGCCCGGCCGTGACCACCGACGTGGTCGTATTCACGATTCGCGAAGAGACGCTGCAGCTGCTGCTGATCAAGCGCGCGGCCGCACCCTACCAGGGTTGCTGGGCGCTGCCCGGAGGCTTCGTCGAGCCGGACGAGTCACTGGAACAGGCCGCCGCCCGCGAGCTGGAAGAAGAGACGGGTGTGGCGGGCGTGTACCTGGAGCAGCTCTACACCTATGGCGCGCCCGACCGCGACCCCCGCGACCGCATCATCTCGGTGGCGTACTATGCGCTGGTGCCGTCGGACCGCCTGCAGCTGCGCGCCGCCTCCGACGCCGAGGACGTTCGCTGGTTCGGCTTCGACGCCCTGCCGGCACTGGCCTTTGACCACGACCACATTGCGCGCATGGCCCACGAGCGGCTAGCAGCGAAACTCGACTATTCCACCATCGCGCTGCAGTTCATGCCCGAGCGCTTCACGCTGGGGGAGCTGCAGGAGGTGTACGAGACCATCCTGCGCGCACCGCAGGACAAGCGAAACTTCCGCAAGCGCATCCTGGCGCTGGAAGCGATCGAGGCGACGGGCGAACGGCGCCGAAACGGGGCACATCGGCCCGCCATGCTGTACCGGGTGCGGGACCCGCAGCGCGTGGCGATCATCAAGTAACGCGACGACAATCGCGCGGCGACCGGCTACCGGGGGCCGCGCCAGACCCGACACAGGGCGTCCGCAGGGCGGGCGCAAGGAGCAGGAAATGGCCAACGCCAACGAAGTGCCGATCATCGAGCTGCCGGAGATCCCGAGCACCCGCACCATCGAGGCCCACGTGCCGCACTACACGGGC
>DSBO01000020.1 GCA_011046015.1 Thioalkalivibrio sp.
GATGGCGGCCAGATCCGAGTTGGTCATCATCGGGAAGATGCGGGTGGGAATGATGTTGAGCATCAGCTGGTCACCGACCAGGTAGATGAACACCACCCCGAGACCGCCGGTGACGAAGGCCAGTGGCAGGCCCAGCATCAGCAGCACGAACAGGCTGCCGAACATGATCCAGGTGAGGGTCGCGATGTCCACCCCGGCCAGCAGCCGGCCGAGCGGAAGAGGAAGAGGAAGACCTCCTCGCCCCAGGGATCGTAGAAGAGGATGTTGATGATCTCGATGCCGACGATGAAGACCATCAGCAGCGTGAGCGCATAGGTCAGCCAGGTACCGAGGCGGCTGCCCAGTGTGGGTGCGGTCATGGTCTGACTCATGCGCGCGCCCTTCCCGGCTTGTGGAAGAGGACGATGTCCTTGACCAGCTTGGAGAACCCCGCCAGCAGGATCAGGATCGAACCCAGCAACATCATGCCCTTCACCGGCCAGTGCTGGATGCCCCAGGTCTCCATGGTGACTTCACTCATGTTGTAGGAATCCATGAAGAAACGGAACGAGGTCCCCATCAGCGCCACGGCGAAGATGAAGAAGAAGACTGAGGTGCAGATGTCCACACCCACGCGGGCGCGTAACGGAAACTTCACGTAGAGGATGTCGACCCGCACATGTGCACCGTGCAGCAGGGCATAGGCCCCGGCCAGCAGGTACTGCATGCCGAAGAGCAGGTAGGAGCCCTCGTGCACCCAGATGGTCGGCATGTTGAAGAGGTAGCGCATCACCACCTCGAAGAAGTAGAAGACCACCGCGTTCACGGTCCAGAACGCGACGAAGATGCCGGTGGCGTTGCTTAGCCAGTCGATGAATCTGGTAAACCAGTTGCCGGGCCAGCCCCGGGTCGGGTCTTCCGTAGCGAGCAGTTTCTGGGCGAGATCTTCCCCGGGGATGGGGGCGAGGGGAGGGTGCTTTTTCTCGTGGCGATTGGCCAGCCAGATCATCACCAGCGGCATGATGGCCAGCCAGCCCCATACAGCCAGTGGGGCATGACAAAACCGAAACCTTCCTGATCGGACATGTGCAGCCGACTCCGCGTAACTTTAGGAGAAGGCGGGCGGCGATGATCGCCGCCCGCACCGGATGAGAAACAGGCTTCCGATCAGATGCTGTAGCCCTTGATGTCCTCCGGCGTCACGTAGCCCATGACATCGTTCATCATGTAATCCAGCTGCAGCTTGAACACGCGGGCGGCGTCGGCGTCCTTCTTCGCCCACTTGAACCAGACCGGGATCGCGGCGGCGCGGAACTTGGCCACGTCCTCGGCACTCAGGCGCGAGACCGTGTTGCCGGCGGCCTTGAACTTGCCCATGGCCTCGATGTTCTTCTTCTGGATGCCGTTGTAGTGGTCGCGCGAGTAGATGTACACCTGCTCCTCGACGAACTGCTGCATCTTCGGCGACAGGGCCTTCCAGGCGTGCATGTTCACCGTCAGGTCCATCACGTCGCAGGGCTGGTAGATCGACATGGTGCCGGGCGGCCCGAACAGGATGTAGTCCGTCACCTGGTGGAAGCCAAGGTCGTAGTTCACCGCCGGACCGACGTAGTCGGCGGCATCGATGGTGCCCTTCTCCAGCGCAGGGAAGATGTCCGAGCCCGGCAAGGAGACGGTGGAGACGCCGAACTGCTGGAACACCTCGGCCACCATGCCACCCGGCAGGCGGATCTTCATGCCCTTGAGGTCTTCCACCGAGTTCACGGGCTTCTTCGAGTGGATGATGTTGGCATCGTGCTGGATGGGGCCGACGAACATCAGGCCGAACTTGGCATAGATCTCGCGCGCCATCTCCAGCATACCGAGGCCATAGTACATGGTGTCCCACTGCGCCGGCTGATCCAGGCCGAGCGGATAGGAGGAGAGGAACACGCAGGCCGGGATCTTGCCGGGCCAGTAGAGGGTGAAGGGGTTCATGCCCTGCAGCACGCCGGAACGCACGGCGTCGAACAGCGCGTTGTTGTCGGCGGCCACCGCCTTGGCGGCGCAGGGCTTGATGTCGAGCTCGCCGCCCGACTTCTCCTTGATGCTGTTACACCAGTTCTCGAACAGGGCGTAGTCGGTGGTGCCGGCGTCTCAGACGGACTGGACCTTCCAGGTGTGGCCCTTGGCCGCCTGGGCATTGCTGATGTACGGCGCGCCGAGAATGGTGGCGCCGCCGGCGGCGGCCAGACCCTTCAGAAATTTGCGGCGCGAGCCGGAACGGGTATCGCGGAAATCGCTCATCAGTAACCTCCTTTGGGAAGCAGCCGGGCCTTGTGCGCGGCCGCCGTTCTTATCGTTTATGTAATGGCGGGGAGGTGGACCCCAGAGAAAAGATAGCAGCTGGGGCGGGAGAATGGGGCCGCCGGGGCCACCGCCTGTCCGGGCAGTGCCCCGGCCCGCCCGGCTAGCGGTCCGCGAAGGCCTCGTCCAGCAGCTCGATCCAGTGCCGCACCGGCGTGTCGGTGCCGGTGGCCAGGTGCAGCTGGCAGCCGGCGTTGGCCGTGGCGATGACCTCGGGTGCGCCCTTGCCGAGCGCCGCCAGCTTGTTGTCGCGCAGCTGCTGCGACAGCCCGGGCTGGAGGATGGAATAGGTGCCGGCCGAGCCGCAGCACAGGTGGGCATCGGCCACGGGGGTGAGGGTGAAGCCCGCGCGGGTCAGTATGCCCTCGACCACGCCGGCGAGCTGCTGCCCGTGCTGCAGGGTGCAGGGGCTCTGGAAGGCGATCTTGCGCGGCCGTGGCTGCAGACGTTCCTTTGGCAGCGGCTCGTCGCGCAGCACCTCGGCGATGTCCTCCGCGAGTGCCGTGACGCGCGCGGCCTTGTCGGCATAGTCCGGGTCGTCCTTCAGCAGGTGACCGTACTCCTTCACCATCGCCCCGCAACCGCTGGCGGTGATGATGATGGCCTCGGCGCCCGCCTCGATGTGCGGCCACCAGGCGTCGATGTTGCGCCGCACGAAACCCAGCGCCTCGGCCGGGGCCGCCAGGTGCTGGCTCACGGCCCCGCAGCAGCCGGCCCCACGCGGCGTGACCAGCGTAATGCCGAGCCGGTCGAGCACGCGGGCGGTCGCGGCGTTGGTCGCCGGGGTGGCCACGCTCTGGGCACACCCCTCCAGCACCAGCATCTGGCGGGCATGGCCCGGTGCCGGTCGCGTGCCCACCGGCTGGGCGACCGGCACCTTGCGGCGCAGGGCCGCGGGTAGCAGCGGGCGCGCCAGGCGGCCCAGGGTCAGCAGCGGGGCGAAACGCGCCGGGTAGGGGAGTATCTTTCGCAGCAGCCAGCGAGTGAGGCGCGCGCCGGCCGGGCGCGGGACCTCGGCCTCGACCAGCTCGCGGCCGAGGTCCACCAGCCGGCCGTACTGCACGCCGGAAGGGCAGGTGGTCTCGCAGGAGCGGCAGGTCAGGCAGCGGTCGAGGTGGGTCTGCGTCTTCTCGCTCACCTCGCCACCCTCGAGCATCTGCTTGATGAGGTAGATGCGCCCGCGCGGGCCGTCGAGCTCGTCGCCCAGCAACTGGTAGGTCGGGCAGGTGGCGGTGCAGAAACCACAGTGCACGCAGGCGCGCAGGATGCGCTCGGCCTCCAGGCCCTGCCGGGTATCGCGGTATCTGGCGCTGATCTGCGTCTGCATGCCTAGAGCCCCGCGTAGAGGCGGCCGGGGTTGAGAATGCCCTCGGGATCGAAGGCCGCCTTGAGTCGACGGTGCAGGGCCATCAGGCCCGGGGCCAGCGGTTGGAAGACCTCGCCGGCCTCGGCGCCCGCCGGCTTGTTGTGCACCAGGGTGGCGTGGCCTCCGGCGGCCCGCGCCCAGGCGCGGATCTCGTCGGCCGGGGCGTCGCTCACCAGCCAGCGCTGCGCCCCGCCCCATTCGTACAGCCACTTGCCCTCGATCTCGCCCGGCGGTGTATCCGAGGCAATGGAGAGGCGCCAGATCGGCCGCTTCGTCGTGAAGAAGGCGTGGCGCTGCTCACGCAGTCTGGTCCAGAAACCGGCGCTGTCCTTGACGAGGTCCCCGCCCACGCGCTGGCGCGCGGCCGCCACACCCTTGGGCGTGCCGCAGAGGCGAATGTATAAGGTGTCGCCGTGAAAACAGGTGGCGGTGATGGGCAGCTGCCGGCCCGCCCAGCGGTGCAGCAGGAACAGGGCCTCCTGGTCGGTGGTCCTGCGCGCCAGGGTGATGTGCGTCTCGGGGCGCGGGATCACGCGCAGCGAGACCTCCAGCAGCACGCCCAGCGTGCCCATGGCCCCGGCCATCAGGCGCGAGACGTCGTAGCCCGCCACGTTCTTCATCACCTCGCCGCCGAAGGAGAGGATCTCGCCACGACCGTTCAGCAGCTTCGTGCCCAGCACGAAGTCGCGCGCCGCCCCCGCGTAGGCCCGACGCGGCCCGGAGAGGTTGCAGGCCACGGTGCCGCCGACGGTGGCGCCCGCGCCCAGGTGCGGCGGCTCGAAGCCCAGGATCTGGTTGTGCTCGGCCAGCGCCGCATCGATCTCGGCCAGCGGCGTGCCGGCGCGGGCGGTGACGACGAGTTCGGTGGGTTCGTAGTGCACGATGCCGCGATGACCGGCCGTGGCCAGGGCCTCGCCCGCTGTCGCGCGCCCGAGGAAGTGCTTGGTGTCGCCGCCGACGATGCGCAGCGGCGTTCCGTCTGCGGCGGCGGCCCGCACCTGGTCGCGCAGCTCGGCCAACCGGTCGCTCATCAGAAGCGCTCCAGCTCGGGGAAGGGCAGCTCGCCGCGATGCACGTGCATGGCGCCGAACTCGGCGCAGCGATGCAGCGTGGGCACGGCCTTGCCCGGGTTCAGCAGGCCCTCGGGGTCGAAGGCGTGCTTGATGGCGTGAAACTGGGTCAGCTCCAGGGCATCGAACTGCACGCACATCTGGTTGATCTTCTCCATGCCCACGCCGTGTTCGCCGGTGATGGTGCCGCCAACCTCCACGCAGAGCTCCAGGATCCGGCCGCCGAACTCCTCGGTACGCTCGAGCTCGCCGGGCTTGTTGGCATCGTAAAGAATGAGCGGGTGCAGGTTGCCGTCGCCGGCATGGAAGACGTTGGCCACGGCCAGATCGTATTCCTGCGAGAGCTCGCCCATGCGCCGGAGCACCTCGGGCAGCTGCTTGCGCGGGATGGTGCCGTCCATGCAGTAGTAGTCGGGCGAGATGCGGCCCACGGCCGGGAAGGCGGCCTTGCGGCCCTTCCAGAAGGTCAGGCGCTCGGCGTCGTCGCGCGCGGTGCGCACCTCGGTGGCGCCGCTCTGCTGGAGGATCTGGCGCACGGCGAAGATGTGCTCCGAAACCTCCTCGTTGGTGCCGTCGAGCTCGCAGAGCAGGATGGCCTCGGCATCGCGCGGATAACCCGCGTGTACGAAGTCCTCGGCGGCCTGGATGGCGAGCCGGTCCATCATCTCCAGGCCCGCCGGGATGATGCCGGCGGCGATGATGTTGCCCACCGCCACGCCCGCCTTCACCACGTCGTCGAAGGCGGCCAGCAGCACCTGGGCGCGCTCGGGCCTGGGCAGCAGCTTCACCGTCACCTCGACGATCACCGCCAGCATGCCCTCGGAGCCGGTCAGCAACGCGAGCAGGTCGTAGCCGGGGCTGTCCAGTCCATCACCGCCGATCTCCAGCAGCTCGCCGTCGATGGTCACAACCTTGAGCTTATGGATGTTGTGCACCGTGAGGCCGTACTTGAGGCAGTGCACACCACCCGAGTTCTCGGCCACGTTGCCGCCGATGGTGCAGGCGATCTGCGAGGAGGGATCGGGGGCGTAGTACAGCCCGAACTCCTCCACCGCCTGGGAGATGGCGAGATTGCGCACCCCGGGCTGCACGCGTGCCGTGCGCCGCGTGGTGTCGATCTCGAGGATCTGCTTGAACTTGGCCAGGCTCAGCAGCAGACCCTGCTCGTAAGGCAGCGCGCCACCGGAAAGGCCCGTGCCCGCACCGCGCGCGACCACCGGCACGTTGTGCTGGTGGCAAAGCTTCAGGATGGCCTGCACCTGGTCCACGGTCTCGGGCAGCACCGCCACCATCGGCAGGCGGCGGTAGGCCGACAGCCCGTCGCACTCGTAGGGGCGCAGGTCCTCCTCCGTCGAGAGCACCGCCTCGGCGGGCAGCAGCTCGCGCAGCCGGCGCACCAGGGCGGGCTTGTCGATGGCGGGGGTCGGGTGTTCGGAATGTTCGTGGCGATGCATGGTTCGTCATCACTCGGGTCGCCGGGATCTTTTCTAATGATAGCGGTTGCATCGGGACCGGCGGCGACCGACCATAAAGGCCGCACTTTGGCCGACCCGGGCGTGGATGGCAACCATGAAACGCCCGGGGTTATTAAACCGTCTGAGCCCACACTGCGCGTGATCGAACCCGACATCCTCTTTCAGGACGACTGGCTGGTGGCCATACACAAGCCGGCCGGCCTGCTCGTGCACCGCAGCCTGATCGACCGGCGCGAGACGCGCTTCGCCCTGCAACTGGTGCGCGACCGCATCGGGCGACGCGTCTATCCGGTGCATCGCCTGGACAAGCCCACCTCGGGCGCGCTGCTGTTCGCGCTCGACCCCGAGACCGCCCGGCGGCTTACGGCGGCCTTCACCGGGGGTGCAGTGCAAAAGACCTACCTCGCCGTGGTGCGCGGCCACACGGAGGAGGCCGGAGTGGTCGACTACGCCCTGCGCGAGGAGCTCGACCGGATGACCGACGCGCTGGCCGACCCCGGCAAGGCGGCTCAGCCGGCCGTCACGCCCTGGACGCGCCTGGCCACCGTGGAGCTGCCGCATGCCGTGGGCCGCTACCCTACGGCGCGCTACTCGCTGCTGCGCCTGATCCCCGAGACCGGCCGCAAGCACCAGATCCGCCGGCACATGAAGCACATCTTCCATCCGGTGCTGGGCGACACCACCCACGGCCACGGCCGCCACAATCGCTTCTTCCGCGAGCGGCTCGACAGCCATCGCCTGTTGCTGGCCGCCACCGGCCTCACCCTCACCCATCCGCACACGGACGCGCCGCTCGTGATCGAGGCGCCGCTGCAGGCGGATTTTCGCCAGGTGCTCGACCGGCTGGGCTGGGAGGCCTGCGCGTGAGTGGCTGGTGCGTGTACATCCTGCGCTGCGCCGACGGCAGCCTGTACACAGGAGTGACGGTGGACATCGTGCGCCGCCTGCGCGAGCACAACGGTGAACTGCCGGGCGGCGCACGCTACACGGCCAGCCGGCGCCCCGTGACCCTGGCCCACGTCGAGACGGCCGACGGGCGGGCCGCCGCCTGCCGGCGCGAGGCCGCCATCAAGCAGTTGCCGCGCGCGGCCAAGCTGCAACTGATCCGCGATACCCCGAGCCATGCACCCGTTTGACCGACACGCGGCCGAGCAGCGCGCCGAGCGCTTCAACGCCATCAGCCACGTGGTCGGCGCGGCGCTCGCCTTCCCCGCCGCCGTCGTGCTGGTGGTGTACGCGAGCCTCAACGGCGATGCGCGCGAGATCGTCGCCTTCTCCGTCTATGGCGTCACGCTGTTCCTGCTGTACCTGGTCTCGGCCCTCTACCACGGCCTGAACGGCAGGCCCAAGGGCGTGTTCCAGGTCCTCGACCACCAGGCGATCTACCTGCTCATCGCCGGCACCTACACGCCCTTCACGCTGGACACGCTGCGCGATACCGCCTGGGGCTGGACCCTGTTTGGCATCACCTGGGGCATGGCCATCCTCGGCGTGGTGTACGAAGTACTCTGGCAGCGGGGGCCACGCATCGTCCCCGTCATCATCTACGTCGCCATGGGCTGGTCCATCGTGTTGGCACTGGACCCGTTGCTGGCACGCATCTCGCCGGCGGGCTTCGGCTGGCTGCTCGCCGGCGGCCTGCTCTACACCGGCGGCATCGCGTTCTTCATCGTCTCGCACTGGCGCCCCGGGGCACACGGCATCTGGCACCTGTTCGTGCTCGCCGCCAGCGCCGCGCACTATATCGGCATCCTGTTCTACAGCCAGGCCCACCCCTGAACTTCTCGCACGATTGGGTTAGTCTCTGGAGGCATTCCCACGGACCCGCCCGGCGCAAGCGGGCGCGTAACACATGGACAGCCTACTGGCACCCGGCCACAACTGCTGGCGCGTCGTCCGGGCACAGCGCGCCGCCTTCGTCGTCGACGGCGCGGATTACTTTCGCGCCGTGCGCGAGGCCTTCTGCCGCGCGCGCCACTCCATCTTTATCGTCGGCTGGGACATCCACAGCGAACTGCGCCTGGTGCGCGAGGAAACGCCGCCGGACGACGGCTATCCCGTCACTCTGGTTGCCCTGCTCGATGCCGTGGCGAGCGAACGACCCGACCTGCACGTCTACATCCTGAGCTGGGACTTCGCCATGATCTACGCGCTGGAACGCGAGTTCTTCCCGCGCTACAAGCTGCGCTGGCGATCCCACGACCGCGTGCACTTCTGCCTGGATGGCGAACATCCGCTGGGGGCTTCGCAGCACCAGAAGATCGTGGTGGTCGACGACGCGGTCGCGTTCTCGGGCGGACTCGACCTCAGCAAGTGGCGCTGGGATACCTCCGCACACCGGCCCGATGACGAGCGGCGCATTGACCCCAACGGCGCGCCCTACCCGCCGTTTCACGACGTGCAGATGGTGGTAGACGGCGAGGCCGCCGCCGCGCTGGGCCGCCTCGCCCGCGAGCGCTGGCGCTTCGCCGGCAGCGAGGCGGAACCGGTCGAGCCGCGCAGCGCCGATCACGACCCCTGGCCGCCTGGCGTGCGGCCCACCCTCACCAACCTCGAGGTGGCCATCGCCCGCAGCCTGCCCGCCTACCGCGACCGAGGCGAGATCCGCGAGGTCGAAAGGCTGTACCTCGACAGCATCGGCGCGGCGCGGCGCTTCATCTACATCGAGAACCAGTACTTAAGCTCGCACCGCATCAGTGCAGCCCTGGCCGAGCGCGTGCGCGAACCCGACGGGCCCGAGGTGATCCTGGTGATGCCCGAACAGACCGGCGGCTGGCTGGAGCAACACACCATGGACGTGCTGCGCGGACGCGTGCTGCAAGACCTGCGCGAGACGGACCGGCACGACCGGCTGCGCGTCTACTACGCGCGCCTGTCGCAGGACCCCCACGTCTCGCTCATGGTCCACGCCAAGGTGATGGTCATCGACGACGCCTTCGCCCGGGTGGCCTCCTCCAACCTCAGCAACCGCTCCATGGGGCTGGACTCCGAATGCGACCTCGCCGTCGCCTCCAGCCCCGGCCGCGACCTGGCCGAACCCATTGCCGCCTTCCGCCGCCGCCTGCTCGCCGAGCACCTGGGCGCAGACGTCGCAGACCTGTCCCGGGCCGAGGCGAAACACGGCTCGCTGATCGCGGCAGTCGAATCGCTGCGCGATGGCGAACGCACGCTGGAGCCGCTGGACGCCGAGGTACCCGCCGAAGTGGACGAGTGGGTGCCCGACGCGGGCCTGCTCGACCCGGAGAAGCCCGTCGCCCCGCAGGAGCTCTTCGACCAGATCGTCGACCCCGATCAGCAGACACCGGCCTGGCAGCACTTCCTCAAGGTCGCCGTGCTGATCATCGGGGTGCTCGGCCTGGCGGCCCTCTGGCGCTGGACGCCGGTGGGTGACTGGCTCGGCGTGGACCGGCTGGCCGATATCGGGCAATGGATCGACGACAGGCCCGCCACGCCGCTGCTGGTGATCGGCGCCTACGTCCTCGCCGGGCTCGCCGTGATGCCGATCACGCTCATGTTCATCGACACGGTGATGGTCTTCGGGGCCTGGACGGGAGCGATCTACTCGCTGGTCGGGGCGGAGATCTCTGCGCTGGTCACCTTCGGCGTCGGCCACCTGCTCGGGCGCGACGCCGTCGCACGCCTGGCCGGCGCGAACGCGTCCACCGCATCAGCCGCACCCTGGGCCAGCGGGGCATCCTCAGCACCATCGCCTTGCGCATCATTCCGGTGGCGCCCTTCTCGGTGATCAACGTCATCGCCGGGGTCTCCGACATTCGCCTGCGCGACTTCGCCATCGGCGGCCTCATCGGCCTGCTGCCCGGCGTCATCGCCACGGCCTTTCTGGCCGACCGCATCGTCGCCTCGCTGCGCGACCCCACACCCACCCAGATCCTCATCCTGCTCGCGGCCATCGGCCTGGTGATCCTCGCCATGACAGGTCTCCGGTACTGGCTGCGCCGCAAACGCGGCGGCGGCGGGAAGGAATCCGACGCCGCGTGATGCTGCGCATCGGGAGCTACAACATCCACCGCGCCATCGGTCGCGACCGCCGCGAGGAAGCCGCACGCATCGCCCACGTGCTCCGGGAAATCGACGCCGACGTCGTCGCCCTGCAGGAGGTCGGCTATCACCCCGACACCCCCGGCCACCTGCTGGAGTACCTGGGCGACACGCTCGGCGCACAGGTGATCGATGGCGTGACCTTTACCGACGAGCGCGGCCACTACGGCAACGCCGTGCTCACGCGCCTGCCGGTGACCGGCATCAGCCGCCATGACCTCAGCGTGCCGGGGCGCGAGCCACGTGGCGCCATCGAGTTCGCGCTCACCATCAACCAGATCGACATCCAGCTCATCGCCACCCACCTCGGCCTGCACCCGGGCGAACGCCGCGACCAGATCCGCACGCTGCTACCGCTGCTGGAAGGCCCCGGCAGCGAGGTGAACATCCTGCTCGGCGACCTCAATGAATGGTTTCTCTGGGGCCGGCCGCTGCACTGGCTGCGTCGCGTGTTCGGCCACCTGCCTGCCCCGGCCACCTTCCCCGCCCACCGTCCCTGGTTCGCCCTCGACCGGCTGTGGGTGAAGCCGCTGGCGGTCATCGACGCCATCCACGTACACGACAGCCCCGCCGCCCGCATCGCCTCGGATCACCTGCCGCTGGTCGCCGAGCTGAACCTGTGAGCCCCCCCGCTTTGACAGCCCGCCAAAGCGAGGCTAGAACAGATCATCCGTGACCGATTGCAGGACTCACCGCCATGACCACACTCAGCCAGTCGCTCGCCGCCTTCGGTACTGCCGACTTCGAGGCCACGGCCCGACGCGAAATCGAGCAGCTCGGCCTCGACGGCCTTCCGCTGCAGCAGGGCCTGCAGACCGGCAGCATCGCGCGCGACGACAAGCTCAGCGCCATGATCATCGGTGTCAACGAGGCGCCGCAGGAGCTGCACGTGCGGGCCGGCCTCTTCTACACCAGCATCATCGCCGGCTGCGCCTGTGCCGACGACCCCACGCCGCTGGACGAGAACACCGAGTACTGCGAGGTGCTGGTCGATATTGATCGCGGCACCGGCCAGGCCACGGTGCGGCTGGCAAGCGACTGAACGCCGACCGGCGGGAGGAGGGCCGGCCCCGCAAGGCCTTGCCGCGTGCGGGATTGCGGGCGTCCCGGGACGGTTTTCCTTATTGATCAGCAGGTTACGTTGGCCGGCCCCGGCCGCCTGTGGTATACTGATGCGCTTTCCCTGAACCCTTAAAGGAGGACTTCTCTCCGGCCGACAGCAAAATCCCACTATCAATCCGGCGCCTGCTGCCTGATTCATAATGGGATTTTCGGGACCAGCTTCCCCAGCCGCCGGCTGCCGAGATCACCCGACATGACAATTAACTACAGACCGCCGTCCAAGCCGGACGGCCAGTCGATCCACCAGCTCATCCGGGACAGCAAGACCCTGGACCTCAACTCGGCCTATCTCTATTTCCTGCTGGCCGATCACTTCAGCGATACCTGCGTGGTCGCCGAGCGCGACGGCCAGCTCATCGGCTTTGTTTCCGCCTACCGCCTGCCCGCCCGACCCGACACGCTGTTCGTCTGGCAGATCGGCGTCGATGCCAGCGCGCGCGGCCAGGGTGTCGCCTCGACCATGCTGCAGGAATACGAGAAACGCCCCTTCTTCGACGAGATCCGTCGCATCGAACTGACGATCTCGCCCTCGAACATGGCGTCGCAGACGTTGTTCGCCCGCTGGGCCGAACGCCTGGGCACCACGCTCGAGACGCAGCCCTACCTCACCGAAGAGAACCTGGGCGCCTCGCACGAACCCGAACTGCTGTATTCGATGAACTTGAAATAAAGACCTGGAGACCCCCCATGGACATCGGAATTTTTGAACAATACGAGTCGAACGTGCGCGGCTACATCCGCTCGTTCCCGACCATCTTCACCACCGCGAAGAACTCCACCATCATGGATGACAAGGGCAAGACGTACATCGACTTCTTCGGCGGCGCCGGCTCGCTCAACTACGGGCACAACGACCCGGCCGTGAAGGCCGCGCTGATCGAGTACATCCAGAACGACGGCATCACCAACGCGCTGGACAAGGCCACCAAGGCCAAACACGACTTCATCGTCGCCTTCCAGGAGACCATCCTCAAGCCGCGCGACATGGAGTACAAGATCCAGTTCGTCGGTCCCACCGGCACCAATGCGGTGGAGACCGCGCTCAAGCTCGCGCGCAAGGTGAAGGAGCGTTCCAACGTGATTGCCTTTACCAACGCCTATCACGGCCATACCCTGGGCGCGCTGGCGGTAACCGGCAACGAGTTCTATCATGACAACTATTACGGCGTACCGCTCAACGTCAACAAGCTGCCGTACGACAACTACTTCGACCAGGGCATGGATAGCATGGACATGCTGAGCCACTACCTGGGAGACGCCAGCTCCGGCTTCGACCTGCCGGCGGCCGTGATCGTCGAGACCATCCAGGGCGAGGGCGGCATCAACATCGCCAGCGTGAAGTGGCTGCAAAAGCTCTCGAAACTGTGCCAGGAAAAGGACATCCTGCTCGTCATCGACGACATCCAGGTGGGCAATGGTCGAACCGGCGACTTCTTCAGTTTCGAGCGTGCCGGCATCAAGCCGGACATCATCACGCTCTCCAAGTCCATCGGCACCGGCCTGCCCATGTCCATTGTGCTGATGCGTCCCGAGATCGACCAGTGGGAACCGGGTGAGCACACCGGCACCTTCCGCGGCAACAGCCTGGCCTTCATCGCCGGCGCCACCGCGCTGGAGCGCTGGAAGACCGACAACTTCAGCAAGGAGATCCGCGCCAAGGGCGAAAAGGTGGGCGCGGCCTTCAGGAAACTGCAGGAGCAGCACCCCAACTACATCGTCGACGCCCGCGGGCTCGGCATGATCTGGGGGCTGGAGTCCGAAACCGAGGGCTTCTGCGGCGAAGTCTCGCACCAGGCCTTCGAACGCGGCCTGCTGATGGAGACCGCCGGCGCCGGCGACCAGGTGCTCAAGTTCCTCGCCCCGCTGACCATCAGCGAGAAGGAACTGGACGAGGGCCTGAAGCTGCTCGAGGAGTCCGTGAAAGCGGCCGTGGAAAAATTCGACAAGGAGGCTGCGTGATTATCCGACGCCTCGATGAAGTGATCGGTACCGACCGCGACGTGGAAGCCGAGAACGGCAACTGGGTCAGCCGCCGCCTGCTGCTGGCGGGCGACGGCATGGGCTTTTCCATGCACGACACCACCATTCGCGCCGGCACCGAGACCTACATTCACTATGCCAACCATCTCGAGGCCGTGTACTGCGTAGCCGGCGAGGGCGAGATCGAGGATCTCGACAACGGCGTCACGACGCAGATCAGCGACGGCACGCTCTACGCGCTGAACGGCCACGAGCGTCACTACCTGCGCGCCCGCAAGGACATGCGCATGATCTGCGTCTTCAACCCGCCGGTGGTGGGTCCCGAGACGCACGACGAGAATGGCGTCTACCCGTTGATGACGCTGGACGACTGAGCTCGGGTTTCCGCGACGTTCACCGGGAAGCCCCGCATGAAAAGGCCCGCGCATCGCGCGGGCCTTTTCATGCCATGAGCCAACAGAAGAGATCACCTTCATACGGACAACTGCGCACCGCACGTCCTGTGTCTCGGCGAGTGCCGCATCGACGACGGGACTGCCCTGTGTGGCCCTCGCGGCGTCAAGTGTGCGCGAAGGCATCGTGCCTGCCCGGCGCGAGCCTCAGAGCAGCAGCACGGTGGCGACCGAGAAGTAGACCAGGATGCCGAACACGTCGACCACCGAGGTGATCAGCGGAGCGCTGGCGGATGCCGGGTCGAGCCCAAAACGGTTCAGCGCGAACGGCAGTAGCATGCCGAACATGCTGGCCAGGACCACGACCAGCAGCATGGAGATGGCCACAGCGAAGCCGACGTCGGGGCCACCAAGCCAGGAGCCGGCGCCCATTACGCCAATTCCCAGGGTCGCGCCCAGCGCGGCGGAGACGGCCGCCTCCTTGCCCAAGAGGCGCAGCCAGTCCCGCGCCTGTACGTCGCCGGTGGCCAGTGCGCGCACCATGAGCGTGGAGGACTGGGCGCCCGCGTTACCGCCGCTGGCGATGACCAGCGGCAGGAAGAACACCAGCGCCACCACGGTCTCGATCGCCGCCTCGAACAGGGCGATGGCCGTGCCGCTGAGGATGTTCACCACCACCAGCACGATCAGCCAGCCAATGCGCTTGCGGTACAGCAGCCCCGCGCTCGCGCGATTCAGGCTCAGGCCCACGGCGCTCATGGAACCGAGCTTGTGAAAGTCCTCCGTGGTCTCCTCCTCCACCACGTCGAGAATGTCGTCCACGGTGACGATGCCCCGCAGCATCCCTTCGGCGTCGACCACCGGCAGTACCTCGACGTCGTAATGACGGATCACGCGTGCGGCCTCCTCCTGGTCTTCGTCGGTACCGATGCGCACGACGTCGTCAGCCGCGAGTTCCTCGACCTTGCTCCAGGGGTGGCCCAGCAGCAGTTCGCGCAGGCCGACCATGCCACGCAGGACCCCGCCCTCGTCGGTGACGAACACGGTGTTCACCGTCTCCCCTGCGTCGTGCTGCTCACGGACGTGGTCCAGCGCCCGGCCCACGGTCCACTCGGGGCGCACCGCGACGAACTCGGGTGTCATCAGGCGCCCGACGCTGTCCTCGGGGTAGGTGAGCAGGGCCTGCAGCACCTGCTGATCCGCCACCGGCAGCATGTCCATGAGCAACTCGGTGTGCTCGTCCGGCAGTTCGTCCAGCAGCGCCGCGGCATCGTCGTAGTGCAGCTCGCCAACGAGCCGCGCCTTGTCCTCGTCCGTCAGCGCCTCGAGCACCTGCCCCTGCAGTTCGGTGGGCAGGTAGGAGAAGACGTTCGCCGCGCGCTCGCGACCAAGCAGGTGGGCGAAGAGGTGCTCGCGCTCCTCGGAGGGCAGCTCGGGGACGACACGAGCGATGTCCTGGTCGGCGATGGGAGCCAGGATGCCGCGCAGCGCGTCCCAGTCCCGGGTCGCGATCAGCTCGGGCAGGGACTCGGGCGGCGTGGCAGCGGTCTCGGCCATGGGATCTCCTCAGCCCCCCGTCCCGGGCAGCTCGAGCAGCGCCACGGCCAGGGAGAAGTAGAGGAGGATGCCGACGATGTCGGCGGCGGAGGTCACCAGCGGCACACTGGCGGTGGCCGGATCCAGGCGCAGGCGCTGGAGGATCAGTGGCAGCATCATGCCCACCAGGCTGCCCATGGTGACCACCAGGGTCATGGCGACGGCCACCAGCAGGGCGAGCTCCGCCCCGCCGCGCCAGAATCCCAGCAGGGCGATGGCCAGCCCCATGGTGAGCCCGAGCGCCACCGAGACGAAGAGCTCGCGTCCCCACAGGCGCAACCAGTCACGCGCCTCCACGTCGCCGGTGGCCAGCGCGCGCACCATCAGCGTGGCGGATTGCGCACCGGCGTTCCCGCCGCCAGCGATGATCAGGGGCAGGAACACCACCAGCACCACCAGCGCCTCGATCGTCTCCGCGAAGCCCGCCATGATGGCGCCACCGACGAGGTTCAGCGCGACCAGCACCAGCAACCAGCCGATGCGCTTGCGATACAGCAGTGACAAGCCCGCATCGCGCAGGCTGAGATTGAGGGCCCCCACCGAACCGAACTTGTGGAAGTCCTCCGTCGTCTCCTCCTCGACCACGTCCATCACGTCGTCGACGGTAACGATGCCGAGCACGACGTTGTCGTCGTCCACCACGGGCAGCACCTCGATGTCATAGTGCTGGATCAGGCGCGCGGCCTCGGTGCGGTCGGCCTGGGCGTTGATCGAGACGGCGGGCCCGGGCGGCAGCTTCTCCACCGGATCGGTGGCACGCCGGAGGATGAAATGCTTGAGCGGCAGGGTGTGCATCAGGTGGCGATCCTCATCCACGACCAGGATCACGTTCACCGTCTCGCCCCGGGCGCTGTGCTCGCGGATATGAGCCAGGCTGTCAGTCACCGTCCAGTCCGGACGCACGGTCACGAACTCCGGTGTCATCAGGCGCCCGACACTGTGCTCGGGATAACCCAGCAGGGTTAGGGCACGGCGCACGGCCCCAAAGGGCAGCAACCGCAACAGGCGGCGCACCTCGTCGGGAGGCAGGTCTTCGAGCAGTGCCGTCAGGTCGTCCGGGGCCAGCTCCGAGAGCACGTGGCGCGCCGCGCGCGGCGACATGCCCGCCAGCAGGCGATACTGGCAGGACGGCTCCAGGTAGGAGAACACATCGACCTTGCGGCCGCGGGGCAGGGCATCGAACACGCGCGGAATCTGCGCCTCGTCCAGCGCCATCAGCGCACGCGCGATGTCCTGGATACGCATCAGGTCCAGCACGTCGTGCAGGCGCGGCCAGTCCTCGCGGTCGAGAAGCTCGCGGATCTCGCTCAGAAACTGTTCGAATTCGTTATCCAGGGCTCGTCATCCGGGACGTCGGTCAGGGTCGGGCGAAGGGGGCGCCGGCACGCAGGCCTGCAGTAACAGGACGCCAGCGCGGTTCTACGCGGCATGATGCATGCCGGGGTCCATGATAACGCCTGTGGATGACAGGTAATAGACAGGGCGGGAACGGGAGACCCGCGATCGGTGGCGGGTGGCGCAAGCGCGCCAGAGACGATCGCGCAGCGCGCTCAGCGCATGTACGCGTAACCCTCTTCCCGCTGCAGGCGGATCAGCTCGGCATCCCCATTGGGTACCATGGTGACGAAACCGTGGATATCCCTGGGTAACAAATCGTAACGCACGCGCGCGGCCAGCTGGCACATCCGAAATTCGATCGGTCCGGCGGCAGCAAGGCTCTCGGCCCGGGCCATCAGCGGTCCGTAGCCATCGAGCTTGCCGAGCGTGAAGAAGGGAATCGCGTTGCCGTGAATGAGGACGACGATCGACATCTCGAACGGGTTGGCGCCATACAGCCTGTTCAGCTCGCTCACCCGGCCGAGCACATCATTGAACTCCTCGGCGCTGGCGGTGGTGACATCGAACACCACCCGCTGGGCGGCGTAGGGATAGTCGACCGACTTGCTGACGCCCCAGGGCGCCACGGGTTCAGCCCGGGCCGAAAGCGCCAGCAGCGTCAACACGAGTACTAGGATGGACCTGACCATGACAACCCTTCATCTTCTCGTCGTTGCGTGTTACCGATAGACGAGCAGACGCGGCCAATTAGTCCATCGGCGCCCCAGGCGGGTGGCGCGGCGCGTGAAGGGCTAGCGTTCGGCTCGCGGCGCCCACACCGTGCCGACGGAAGCTGCGGTCCGGGCCTTCGGCCAGGCGCCCTGACCCAGCCAGTGTTCCACGGCCAGCGCCTCCATGGGACGTGCCAGGTAATAGCCCTGGGCCATGTCGCAGCCGTAGGCCGCGAGCGCATCCATCTCCGCCTGACCGTCCACCCCCTCGGCGACCACCGTCATGTTGAGGTAGTGCGAGAGCGCGATCGTGGACTCCACGATGCGGCCGACGCGCCGGTTCTCGAGCATGCGCGTGACGAGGGACCGATCGATCTTGACGGTGTTGGCGGGAATCTCGTGCAGGTAGGAGAGCGAGGAATAGCCGGTGCCGAAGTCGTCGATGGACAGGCCGATGCCCTGCTCGCGCACGCGGCGCAGGGCATCGAGCGCGGTGTCGGCGTCCTCCATGATCGCCGACTCCGTCACCTCGAGCTGCAGGCAGCCCGGCGGCAGCCCGTGATCGTCGAGGCGCTCGCCGATCACATCCGGCAGCCACTCATCGTGCAGGTTCTTCACCGAGACGTTGACGGCCATGCCGATGTCGAAGCCCGTCGCCTTCCATCACGCGAGCTGGCCGATGGCCTCCTCCACCACCCAGCGCGAGAGCGGCGAGATGAGGTCGGTATTCTCGACATTGGGGATGAAATCGCCGGGCGGCACCATGCCCCGGGCGGGGTGACGCCAGCGCACCAGCGCCTCGACACCCTCGACCCGGCCGCTTGCGAGATTCAGCTTGGGCTGGTAGTGCAACAGCAGCTGGCGTTCGCGAATTGCCACCAGGAGCTCGCCCATCAGGGCCAGGTTGGCGCGGCTGGTGCGGTCGGTGTGGATGTCATACAGGGCGTAGCGCAGGCCCCGGTGC
>DSBO01000205.1 GCA_011046015.1 Thioalkalivibrio sp.
CAACAAGCATGGGTCCCCTCTCAAGTACCTAGGCAGCTTCGCAACTCCTAAGTACCTGATGGGACTCATGCTTCTCAACTATTCAGCCGTTTCTCCTCGCACCGATTCCCGAGAGGAACCAAAAATTGAATCCGCCCATTCTATTTCTCACGAATTTGCGGAAGAATGGACGCAACAGTCCCTCAACAAGAAAAACCCGTCCGGCAGACAGGCAACCCGATGACCGACACGCCCGATCTCAACAATCCCGCACTCTATCTCAACCGCGAGCTGAGCCTTCTGGCCTTCAATCGCCGGGTGCTGGAACTGGCGCAGGACGACAACCAGCCGCTGCTCGAGCGCCTGCGCTTCCTGTGTATCTCCAGCACCAACCTGGACGAGTTCTTCGAGGTGCGCGTGGCCGGGCTCAAGCAGCAGGAGACGCTGGGCCTCAGTACGCCGGGCCCCGACGGCATGACCACGCGTGAACAGCTGCAGGCCATCCAGACGGAGGCCCACGCCCTGGTCGACGATCAGTACCGGGTGTTGAACGAGACCCTGATCCCGGCGCTGGCGACGGAGGGGGTGCACTTTATTCGCCGCACCCACTGGAAGGAGGCCCAGGCGCGCTGGGTACACAACTACTTCCGCCGCGAGCTGCTGCCCCTGCTCACGCCGGTGGGGCTGGATCCGGCCCACCCCTTCCCGCGCATCCTCAACAAGAGCCTGAACTTCATCGTCACCCTGGAGGGCAAGGACGCCTTCGGCCGCGACAGTCGCATGGCCGTGGTACAGGCCCCCCGCGCCCTGCCACGCGTGATCCAGATGCCGAGTGACATCGCGGGCGTGCCCTACGGTTTCGTCTTCCTCTCCTCCATCCTGCACGCCCACGTGGACGAACTCTTCCCCGGCATGCGCGTGCAGGGCTGCTACCAGTTTCGCGCCACGCGTAACAGCGACCTGTTCGTGGAGGAAGAGGAGATCGATGACCTGTTGCGCGCCCTGGAAGGCGAGCTGCCGCAACGCAACTACGGTGACGCGGTGCGCCTGGAGGTGGCCGACAACTGCACATCCCAGGCCGCGAACTACCTGCTGCGCCAGTTCCGGCTGGAAGAGGAGGACCTGTATCAGGTCAATGGCCTGGTGAACCTCAACCGCCTGATGGCTGTGCACAGCCTGGTCGACCGGCCCGACCTCAAGTACGGGGGGTTCGCCCCCGGCATGCCGGACTGCCACAGCCCCGGCTGCAACCTGTTCAAGGTCATGCGCCAGCGCGACGTGCTGGTCCATCACCCCTACGAGTCCTTCCAGCCGGTGCTGGAGTTCATCCGCCAGGCGGCCGTGGACCCTGACGTGCTGGCCATCAAGCAGACCCTCTACCGTACCGGCGAGGATTCCGACCTGGTCAAGGCCCTGGTGGCCGCGGCCAAGGCGGGCAAGGAAGTCACGGTGGTGGTCGAGCTTCGCGCCCGCTTCGACGAGGCCGCCAACATCGAACTGGCCACACGCCTGCAGGACGCCGGTGCGCATATCGTCTACGGCGTGGTGGGCTACAAGACCCACGCCAAGATGGCACTGGTGGTGCGCCGCGAGAAAGGACGGCTCAAGCGCTACGTGCATGTGGGCACCGGCAACTACCACGCCGGCACGGCGCGGGCCTACACGGATCTCGGCCTGTTCACCACGGACCGCGGCATCTGCGAGGACGTGCATCGCGTCTTCCAGCAGCTCACGGGCCTGGGCAAGGCGACGCGCCTGAAGAAGCTGCTGCAGGCACCCTTCACCCTGCACGAGGCCATGCTGGCGAAGATCAGCCGCGAGGCCGAGCACGCCCGCGCCGGCCAGCCGGCCCGCATCATGGCACGCATGAACTCGCTGATCGAGCCGCAGGTGATCCGCGCCCTGTACGCGGCCTCGCAGGCCGGCGTGAAGATTGACCTCATCGTGCGCGGGGTGTGCAGCCTGCGGCCCGGCGTGCCCGGGGTGTCGGACAACATCCAGGTACGCTCGGTGATGGGGCGCTTCCTCGAGCACTCGCGCGTGTTCTATTTCCAAAATGCCGGCGAGCCCGAGGTCTATATCTCCAGTGCCGACTGGATGCCGCGCAACTTCTTCCGCCGGGTGGAGATCGCCACCCCGGTGGATGATCCGGTGCTGCGCCAGCGCGTGATCGAGGAGACCCTGGAGCGGTATCTGACGGACAACACCCAGGCCTGGGTGCTGCACAAGGACGGCAGCTATCGCCGCCTGAAACCGGGAACCCGCCCGCGCAGCGCGCAGGACAGCCTGCTCACCGAGCGCGCCACCCTGCTCAACTGAACGCCAGGCGGAAGTCGAGGCCGCGGGCCAGCACCTCGGCCTCGTTCGCCAGATCCGCCCGCGTCAGCGGCTGACGCTCGAGCTCGCCCTCGGTAAAGTGCAGGACCAGACCATCCGGCTGCGGCTCCAGCGCCGCCGGCAGCACCGCCTGGTCGTCGCGACTGCGGTTGAACAGCACCGCCAGTCGCAGCAGCACCGTCAGCCGCAGCAACACCACGCGGCGCGCCTTGCGAAACTCACCGAGCACGCTCTTGTTGGCCTTGCGCCGATGCAGGCGCACCAGTGCGGAGAGCGCCTCCTGGCTGCTGCGCGAGAACCCGGGCAGGTCGGCATGCTCCAGCAGGTAGGCACCGTGCTTGTGGTACTGGGTATGGGCGATGGACAACCCCAGCTCGTGCACGGCGGCTGCCCAACCCAGCAGGTCGCGCGCGTCGGCGTCCAGTTGCCAGCCGGCCTGTGCCATGTCGAACAACGCGAGTGCGGCCGCCTTCACCCGGCTGGCGTGCTCCACGTCCGCATCGAAGCGACGCTGCAGACGGTCGACGGTGTGGTCGCGGATGTCCTGGTGACGGATGCGTCCGATGAGGTCGTAGATCGCCCCCTCGCGCAGGGCCCCGTCTGAGACCTCCATCTGCTTGATGCCGAGCCCCTCGAAGACACCGGCCAGCACCGCCACCCCGCCGACAAACACGGGTACGCGATCGCTCGACAGCCCGGGGATGCTCAGGGCATCGATACGGCCCTGTTTCACCAGCAGGTCGCGCAGGCTGGCGAGTCCCTTGGGGGTGATTCCGTGCCGCGTCCAGCTGTTCTCGCGCAGCACCTTCTCCACGGCGAGGATGCTGCCGGAGGCCCCGATGGCCTCGCCCCAGGCGAGCGCCCGGTAGCGCTTGCGGATCGGCTGGATCTCCAGCATGGCGGCCGTGACCGCGGCATCCCAGCCCTCGCGCGTGATGCGGCCGTCGTCGAAGAAGCGCCGCGTCATGCTCACGCAGCCCATGTGCAGGCTCTCGCGCTCGATGGGCTCGAAACCCTCGCCGACGATCAGCTCGGTGCTCCCACCGCCGATGTCCACGACCAGCCGACGGCCATCGCCGCTGGCCAGGGAATGTGCGACACCGATATAGATGAGGCGCGCCTCCTCGCGACCCGCCACGATCTCGATGGGGTGGCCCAGCGCCTCCTCCGCCAGCGGCAGGAACTTGTCGGCATTGCGCGCCAGGCGCAGGGTGTTGGTGCCCACGGCCCGCACGCTGGTGCGCGGCAGGCTGCGTACCCGCTGGCCGAAGCGCTCCAGGCAGGCCAGGGCGCGGTCCATCGCGTCCTCGGTCAGGCGGCCCCGGTGATCGAGCCCGCCGCCCAGGCGCACCATCTCCTTGAGACGATCCACCACATGCACGTGCCCGTTGTCTACGCGCGCGACGATCATGTGAAAGCTGTTCGAGCCGAGATCGACGGCGGCGACGGTTTCGGTGCTGGGCGTTTCGGTCATGCGCTCGGCTGGGGCTGGGGAGATGTGTGACAAGTATTCGGGCCCGCGGCCCGATGTGCAACCCGCGGAGACCTGCCGGGCGGCAAAAAAATGCCCCGCACGAGGCGGGGCAGAAGAGGTACTGCGCTACCCGGTTACCCGGGCAGGGGGTTGTTATTACTGAAGCTTGGCCAGTTCCTGCTCGACCACCTTGGCCGGCAGCGGGAAGTAACCGTCCTTCACCACGACTTCCTGACCCTGCTGCGACAGCACCAGCTTGAAGAACTCGCGCTCCAGCGGCGGCAGCGGCTTGTTCGGGTGCTTGTTCACGTAGACGTAGAGGAAGCGGGCCAGCGGGTAGCTGCCGTTGATGGCGTTCTCGGCGGTGGCTTCGACGTAGGCGTCGCCTTCACGCTTGGCCAGCGGCACGGCCTTCACGCCGGTGGTCACGTAGCCGATACCGGAGTAGCCGATGGCGTTCAGCGAGGTGGACACGGACTGGACCACCGAGGCGGAACCCGGCTGCTCGTTCACGTTGGACTTGAAGTCGCCCTTGCACAGCGCCTTGCTCTTGAAGTAGCCGTAGGTGCCGGACACGGAGTTGCGGCCGTAGAGCTGGATGTCCTGGTTAGCGAGCTGACCGGTGACGCCGAGCTGGCTCCACTTGGTCACGTCGGCCGGGGCGCCGCACTTGCGGGTGCTGGAGAACACGGCGTCCACGTCGGCGATGCTCATGCCCTTGATGGGGTTGTCCTTGTGGGCGAACACGGCCAGGGCGTCGATGGCGACGCGGATGGCAGTGGGCTTGTAGCCATACTTTTCTTCGAAGGCCTGGATTTCCTTGTCCTTCATCGCGCGGCTCATCGGGCCGACGTTGGAGGTGCCTTCGGTCAGGGCCGGCGGCGCGGTGGAGGAACCGGCGGCCTGGATCTGGATGTTCACGTTCGGGTAGGCGCGCTTGTATTCCTCGGCCCACAGGGTCATCAGGTTAGCGAGGGTGTCCGAACCCACGCTGGACAGGTTGCCGGACACGCCGCTGGCCTTGGTGTAGGCCGGAATGCTCGGATCAACTTTCTGCGCCAGGGCCGGGCCGGCGGCGATGAACGCGGCGGCCATGGTGCCGGCGGCAATCAGGTGCTTAAGAGGTTTCATGCAACAACTCCTCGCTGGATTAAATAACCTAAGGATCAGCAGGTTTGAGATCCTGCGCGAAAGCATAGTCGGGATTTATTACGGTTTCGTGACTCGCGTGTGACCGGCGCGTGAATCCTGATGCAGTCTACGGGACCGCCCCCGGGGCCTCGGCGGAGGGCCGCAGTATGATGCGTTCGGGCGGGAAATCGGCGGTAAAGGTGCTGCCCTCCCCCGGGGTGCTCTCGATGCGCAGCGTGGCGTCATGGCTGCGCAATACGTGCTTGACGATGGCCAGGCCCAGGCCGGTACCGCCACTAACGCGCGAGCGGGCCGTGTCGACGCGGTAAAACCGCTCGGTAAGCCGCGGGATGTGCATGGGCTCGATACCGATGCCCGTGTCCGTGACAGCGCAGTGCGCGCCGTCCTCGTCGCGGTACCAGCGGATATGGATATGTCCTCCGGGCGGCGTGTAGCGGACCGCATTGGAAACCAGGTTGGACAGGGCGCTGTGCAGCTCACTGGAGCAGCCTCGCAACCAGAGGGTCGCGTCCATCTCCAGCTGGATGACGTGGCCCTTGTCGCCGGAGAGGATGCGCGCCTCCTCCTCGATGCTGGCCAGCAGCGCCGGCACCGGGATCTCGGCGTCCTCGCGCCCATTCTCGTCACGGGTCTCCAGCCGGGACAGCATGAGCAGGTCCTCGACGATGCGCCGCATGCGCTCGGCCTGGGACTGCATCTGCTTGAGCGAGGCGATGACCTGGCCGGGGTCGGTGTCCTGACCGTCGGTCAGGGCCTCGAGGTAACCGGTGATGACGGTGAGCGGGGTGCGTAGCTCGTGCGAGACGTTGCCGACAAAGTCGCGCCGCATCTGTTCCAGGCGCGCGATGCGGGTGACGTCGCGGGCCGACAGCAGGCGCTGGTTCTTGCCGTAGGGTACCACGCGCACGCTGAGCCGCAGGGACTCGTCTATCGGCGACGGGATCTCCAACGCCTCGCTGTAGTCGCCGCGGGCGAGAAAGGCCGTGAAGGCGGGGTGGCGGATGAGGTTGCCGACGCGCCGCCCCGTGTCCTGGCCGCTGCGCAGGCCGAGCAGACGCTTGGCGGCGTCGTTGAACCATTCGATCTCGCCCTGGGGGCCGAGGATGACGGTGGCGTCCGGCAGGGCGGAGCTCGATTCGTAGAAGCGGTTCAGGACCTTGGCCAGCTTCTTCTTGCGCCGGCGGTCACGCTGGTACTGGCGGTAGATGTCGTAGACGACCTCACCGGCGATGCCCTCGAGATCCGGCGGCTCCTTGCGCCGGCCGTGGCGCAGCCAGTCCAAAAGGCGCAGCTGCTGGCGATACTGCCAGAACAGCACCACGCCGAGGCCGGTGGCCAGGGCCCAGCCCAGCTGACCGAAGGTCAGACCCAACACCAGCGAAAGGGCGAGGATACCCGCGAGACGCCAGAACTCGGTGGTGATGCCGACCCGCAAGCGCTAGGCCTCGGCGGAGAAGCGGTAACCGGCGCCGCGCACTGTCTGCACGAAACGGTCGTAGCCGAACTTCGACAGCACCTTGCGCAGACGCAGGATATGCACGTCCACGGTGCGCTCCTCGACGTAGGCGTTGCGACCCCAGACGCTATCCAGCAGCTGGCTGCGGCTGTAGACGCGCTCGGGATGACTCATGAAGAAGTGCAGCAGGCGGAACTCGGTGGGGCCCATCTCGAGGCTCTGGTTGTCGACCGATACGCGGTGCGAGCCCGGGTCCAGGCTGAGGCGGTCGATCACCAGCACCTCTTCCTCCGACTCGGGCTGGACACGGCGCAGGACGGCCTTGATGCGCGCCACCAGCTCGCGGGGCGAAAACGGCTTGGTCACATAGTCGTCCGCTCCGGCCTCGAGACCGCCGATGCGATCGTCTTCCTCACCGCGAGCGGTGAGCATGATGATCGGCACCTCGCGCGTATAGTCGTCACGCTTCATGCGCCGGGCGAGGTCGATACCGCTCATGCCGGGCAGCATCCAGTCCAGCAGCACGAGATCGGGCAGGCCCTCTTCGAGACGTTCCTGCGCCTGACGGGCATCTTCCGCCTCGATCAGCTCGAAACCCGCGCGGCTGAGCGCGAACCCCACCATGTCGCGTATTGCCTGCTCGTCCTCGACGAGCAGTATCTTCTTGCCACTCATAAATGCATCCTCTTTCTGGATGCGTGTATTACACCGCGCCCATGTTACAGCGCCATGACATCGGCAACCACTGTTAAATCAGCAAGTTGCCGGCCGCATGACAGGCACGTGACCGCGAAGGATGCAGGCCGGGTAACGTACACCAGGAAGAAGCAACCGTCGGCGGGCTGGAAACGGGCCTGCGGGCGCAGGCCAGCAGGGCATCTAGCGCCTCGGCCAGAATGCGCTCGCCCTCGCCGATGCCCAGGTCGGCATCGTCACAAGCGGGGCGCACGTCCGCCTCGAGCGGCGGGCGCGCCGAGGTGCGATCCGGGTGGAGACAGGCTAACATGCTCCCATGAGCATAAAACCACAGGCTGAGCCGGGGGAAACGCCATGTGTCGCATAGCTGCCTACCTGGGGGCGGAGGTTGCGCTGGAGCGCCTTCTTCTCCAGCCCGAGCATAGCCTGGTGGTGCAATCCTGGGCCCCGCGCGAACTCAAGTACGCAAAGCTCAATGCCGATGGCTTCGGCTTCGCCTGGTACGGCCCCGACGACCGGCCGGCCACCTACGTCAACAGCCTGCCGATCTGGTCCGACGTAAACCTCACCGCGCTCGGGCGCACGCTCTCGAGCGACCTGTGGCTGGCCAGCGTGCGCTCGGCGACTTCGGGCTTTGCCTCGGGCCCCGCCAACACGCAGCCGTTTTGCGACGACGACATCATCTTCACGCACAACGGTTATATCAGCCACTTTGCCACGGCCGTGCGACCGGCACTGTGCGAGTTTCTCGCCCCGCCGATACTCGCGTCCATCCAGGGCAACACCGACTCCGAGTACCTGTTTGCCCTGATCCGCCACCTGCTGGCAGAGGACGACGAGCTGGCGCTCGAGTCGGCCATCGGCGAGGCCTTTGCGCTGATCGAGGACTGGGCGGACGAGGAGACGGCGCTGCTCAACCTCGTCATGAGCGACGGCGAGCGCATCTATGCCTGCCGTCACGCCATCAACCATGAGTCGCCCTCGCTGTACTACACCACCGACGACGAGGGCTTCCCGGACGGCGCGCAGCTCATCGCCTCCGAGGCACTCACCAGCAGCGGCCTGTGGCGACCGGTGCCCGACCATCACATCCTGATCCTCGACCCGGACGAACCGCCCGAACTGCTCGCCCTATGACCTCACTCGGCACCCTTGTCCGTCTGCGCGCCGTGCACCGTCGGCTGCAGTCGCTGATCGAACCGCTGGATGATGAAGCCTACCGTAGCCAGTTCCACCCGGACCTGAGCCCGCTGGGTTGGCACCTCGGCCACTGCACCTTCATCGAGAACTACTGGCTGCACGAACGCATCCAGGGCGACGACCGTCGCACTGCCTCTTTGCACGACTACTACTTCCCGCAGTTCAGCCCCAAGCCCGAACGCGGGCGCAAGCTGCCGCCCAAGGAGCGACTGCTCGCCCAGGTCGAGCATGACAGCGACGAGAATGTGCTGCTGCTGAGCGGCACCGCCGGCACCCTGCGACACGACCCGCTGCTGGAGAACGAGTACATCGAGCACTTTCTCATCCAGCACCACGGCCTGCATGTCGAGACCATGCTGATGGCACTGACCCAGCGGGCCCTCGCCCGCCACCGGGGCGACTTCCTGGCCGGACGGCGGCTGGCCGCCCGCGCGCCGGTAAGCGCCCTGCGCCACCTCGCCCGCGGGGAATACGTCGTGGGTGGCGAGGCGCCGGCCGCCTTTGACAACGAGCTACCGGCCGGCCGCGTGCAACTGGCGGCGTTCCGCATCGCCCGCAACCCGGTGACGAACGCGCAGTACCTGGCCTTCATCGAGGCCGGCGGCTACGGCGACGCACGCTTCTGGAGCGACGAGGGATGGCAGTGGCGCGGGGCCCGCGGCGTGGAGTCCCCGGACCACTGGCGCCAGGACGCGCGCGGCTGGTGGTACGGTATCGGCGTCGACGGCCCGCAGGACCTCGATCCCGACGCACCGGTGATGGGCCTGAGCCACTTCGAAGCCAGCGCCTTCGCCGCCTGGGCCGGCGCGCGCCTGCCACACGAACACGAATGGGAGGTGGCCTGCCGCCTCAACCTGCTGGAGGGTACCGGGCACGTCTGGGAGTGGTGCGCCAACACCTTCTTTCCCTACGAGGGATTCACCCCCTTTCCCTACGACGAATACTCCGAGCGCTGGTTCGACAGCCGGCACTACAGCCTGCGCGGGGGCAGCCTGTACACCCGCCGCGACCTGCGCCGCGCCTCCTTCCGCAACTTCTACGAGGCGGACAAGCGCCACATCTTCGCCGGGCTCCGGCTGGCCTTCTGACCGGGCACGAGCAACCGGCAACCCGAAATTCCGACCTCATGACTCACAATCCATAACTAACAACAACGGGGAACAGGGATCATGGAAACGCTCGCCACGTGGCTGGATTACATCAGCGGTGTCATCTGGGGACCGTGGATACTGCTGTGGCTGCTGAGCGCGGTCGGCCTCTATCTGACCATCGGCCTCAAATTCTCGCCGTGGCTGCGCATCGGGCAGGGCTTCCGGCTGCTGTGGCGAGGACGTCGCGGCGACCACGACGAGGGGGACATTACCCCCTTCCAGGCCCTGATGACGGCGCTGTCGGCCACCATCGGCACCGGCAACATCGCGGGGGTCGCCACGGCCATCTTCCTCGGCGGTCCGGGGGCGGTGTTCTGGATGTGGCTCACCGCGCTGGTCGGCATGGCCACCAAGTACTCCGAGGCGGTGCTAGCGGTGAAGTACCGCGAAACCGATGCGCGCGGCATGCACGTCGGCGGCCCGATGTACTACATCAAGAACGGCATGGGCGCGCGCTGGAAATGGCTGGGTGTACTGTTTGCCGTGTTCGGCATGCTCGCCGCCTTCGGCATCGGCAACACCATCCAGTCCAACTCGGTGGCGCTGGCCCTCCACTCCTCGCTCAGCATTCCATTGTGGCTTACCGGTCTGGTACTGGCGATTGCCGCCGGCGCGGTCATCATGGGTGGTATCCGCCGTATCGGCGAGGTCGCCTCGGCACTGGTGCCGTTCATGGCCGTCGTCTACGTGGGGGGCTCGCTGGTGATCATCGTTCTCAACGTCACCGAGGTGCCGGCGGCGCTGGGTAGCATCGTAAGCGACGCCTTCACCGGCACCGCGGCCGCCGGCGGCTTCGCCGGGGCCGGTATCGCCGCCGCCATCCAGTTCGGCGTGGCGCGCGGACTGTTCTCCAACGAGGCGGGACTGGGCAGCGCACCCATCGCGCATGCCGCCGCGCGCACCCGGGATCCGATACGCCAGGGCAGCATCGCCATGCTCGGCACGTTCATCGACACCATCGTGATCTGCACCATGACGGCTCTGGTGATCATCCTCACCGGCGCCTGGACCAGCGGCGCGACCAGCTCGGCACTCTCCACGCTGGCCTTCGATACCGGCCTGCCGGGCTTCGGTAGCTGGGTGGTTACCTTCGGCCTCGTGGTCTTCGCCTTTACTACAATCCTTGGCTGGAGCTATAACGGCGAGCGCTGCGCCGAGTTCCTGTTCGGCGTGAAGATCATCTGGCCCTATCGGGTGCTGTGGATCATCGCCATTCCGCTCGGTGCGCTGGCCGCCGAGGGTCACGAGAGCATCAAGCTCCTGTGGCTCACCGCGGACATCATGAACGGCCTGATGGCCCTGCCGAACCTCATCGCCCTGCTGGTACTGAGTCCGGTGGTGTTTGCACTGACCAACGAATACCTGAAGAAGAACCGCCCATGAGTGAACGCCCCAGAGATATTGCGGAGACCGTGGCCCGGGCACTGGCCGAGGACGTGGGCAGCGGCGACGTGACGGCCGTGCTGATCCCGGCGGACACGCAGGCCGTCGCGCACGTGATCGTGCGCGAGGACGCGGTGATCTGCGGGCAGCCCTGGTTCAACGAGACCTTCGCGCAGATCGCGGATGACGTGCGGGTGGACTGGCATGGCCGCGAGTGCGAGGCGGTCGTCGCCGACACCCGCATCTGCACGCTCACCGGCCCCGCGCGCGCCATCCTCACCGGCGAGCGCACCGCCCTCAACTTCCTGCAGACCCTCTCGGCCACGGCCACGCGCACCCGCGAACTGGTGGAGATTGTCGCGGGCACACCGGCGCAGATCCTCGATACGCGCAAGACCATCCCCGGCCTGCGCCAGGCGCAGAAGTACGCGGTGAACTGCGGCGGAGGCCGCAACCACCGCTTTGGACTCTACGACGCCATCCTCATCAAGGAGAACCACATCATGGCCGCGGGCTCGGTCACCGCCGCCATCGTGGCGGCGCGCGCACTCAACCCGGCGCTCACGCTGGAGGTGGAGACGGAGAACCTGGACGAGTTCGACGAGGCGCTGGCCGCCGAGCCCGACATCATCATGCTCGACAACTACTCGCTGGCGGACATGCGCGAGGCGGTCGCACGCAACCGGGGACGGGTGAAGCTCGAGGCCTCGGGCGGGGTGACCAGGGAGACGCTGCGCGCGATCGCCGAGACCGGGGTCGACTACATCTCGGTGGGGGCGATCACCAAGGACATCCAGGCCATCGATCTGTCGATGCGCTTCGAGACGCGCTGAACCACGACGCGAACCGCCGCGTCTACCACCACTTTTCGAACACCTGTTGCGCGCCGGGCACCCCACGCTGCGTAAGCAGCGCGTGCATGTCCTCGATGAACGCCCGCGCGCCGCAGAAGTAGTGTCGCGCATCAACGGGCGCGCCCAGCCGCGCCAGCATGGCCGCATCGATGCGCCCGCGCTCGCCTTGCCACCGCGGATCCTCGCCGGTCAGCGTCGGCACGTAGCGAAAACCCGGTAGGCGCGCCGCCGTTGCCGCCAGTTCGGCGGCAAACGGCAACTCGTCCGCCGAGACGGCGCTGTGCACCAGCAGCAACTCGATGTCCGGCGCGACCTCGGCGGCGTGACGGAAGATGCTCACCAGCGGCGTAACGCCGATGCCGGCGCCCAGCAGCACGACCCGCCGGCCCATACCGGCCTCGAACACGAACTCGCCCTGCCCCGCCGACACCACCACCTCGTCGTCCACCCGCGCCGTCTCGTGCAACCAGCGGGTGACGGCGTGGCGCGGGGAAGACTGGATGGCAAGCTCGAACTGCGGTGCGGCCGAGGGCGCCGAGGTCATGGAGTACCCCCCCACCTGCATGCGCCCATCGATCTCGACGAACAGGTCGATCCATTGCCCGGCGCGAAACGCAAAGGGCTGGTCGCCACAGTCGAGCACGAAGGTCCTGATGCGGGGAGTTTCCTGGCAGGTGTCGACGATGCGCGCGTGGTAATGCGGCACTGCGCCACTCGGGCCATGAGTGACCATGCTCAGGCCTTCTTCACGGCGTCCCAGTGGGACTCCAGTTCATCCAGGCTGCACTCCTCGGTGCGGCGACCCTCGGCGGCGACTCGCGCCTCGATACCGCGAAAACGCGCCTCGAACTTGTCGTTGGCGTGACGCAGGGCCTCCTCGGCGTCCACCTTGAGGTGACGGGCGAGGTTGGTGACCGCGAACAGCAGGTCGCCGACCTCCTCACGCACGCGGTCGTGGTTCCCGGGGATGCCCACCTCGGCGCGTACCTCATCGATCTCCTCGTGAATCTTGTCGATGACCGGATCGAGCGCGCCCCAGTCGAAGCCGACGCGGGCGGCGCGCTTTTGCAGCTTCTCGGCCCGCATCAGCGCCGGCAGGGCGCGGGCCACCCCGTCCATGACGCTGGCGGGCGCAGTCGCCTCCCGCTTTGCGGCCCGTTCCTCGGCCTTCTGCGCCTCCCAGGCCGCGTGCTGCTCCATCTCGTTCGCAAAGCTGGTATCGGCGAAGACGTGCGGATGACGGCGCACCAGCTTGTCGCCGATGGCGGCAGCGACGTCGTGGAAATCGAAGCGCCCGTCCTCGCGCGCGATCTGGGCGTAGAACACCACCTGTAACAGCAGATCGCCCAGCTCCTCGCGCAGGTCGTCGAAGTCGTTCCGCTCGATCGCGTCGGCCACCTCGTAGGCCTCCTCGATGGTGTACGGGACGATGGTGGCGTAGGTCTGCTTCAGATCCCACGGACAGCCACGCTGCGGATCGCGCAGCGTGGCCATCAGTTCCAGCAGGCGCTCGATCTCCGCCATGCGGATCAGAACATCAGGCGGATGCCGACGTGCGCGGCATCGTCCAGCTCGTAGTCACGACCGCTGGTCTCGAGCTCGGTCTGGAGTAGGCGGTAACCCACGAAGGCGGCGGTACCCGGCGTGATCTCCAGCTCGAAGTTCAGGTTGAAGTCGAGGAAGTTGTCGCCGTCGCCGCCCGTGGTGATGCTCGGCGCGTAATAGGCCTCCGTCACCAGGGCCATCGGCATGTTGGCGGGGATGTGGTACTTGACCTCGCCGCCGATCCCCAGCGCCTGTACGTCCAGGTCCGGCCGGTCGAGGCTGGCCGCGTACCCCTTCACGCCCACCCCGAAGCTGAAGGGGCGTGCGCCGGCAGGCGAACCGGTGGCCTTGACGCCGAAGCTGCCCATGACGTCGTCATCTTCGTTGAAGAACAGGCCGAGAGAAAAATCCGCGCCGCCGTAACCGATGGCATCGGAGCCGAAGAAGAGGTTCGCCTGGGCGGTCTCCGAGCCAAGCGCGAAATCCAGGCCGGCCGCATGGGCCCCGTTCGCGGCCCCGAGCAGCAGGGCCCCCAGTACGAGATGACGTCGCATCGGATAACTCCTTTAAGTTTCATCAATCGTTTAACCATCGCGCCGCTTTCACGGTGCTGCCGGGATCAGGCTGGGCGTCAGTGTATCACGCCCATCTTGGGGTACTTCACTGCATGGACCACTAGCCATGGGGTTTGTTCGGGCATGATTCCGGATTTTCCCCTGCGTTTTCTGTGTATTGTTGACTATTTTACTCGGGTATATATATTAGTAACTGCTGATACACCGACACCAGACCAGGAGGTGCACCATGAGCGGTAACCTGATTGCCAACTTCCCCCACGACGGCGTGGTCACCATCAACCGCGTCATCCTTAAGCCGGAATACACGGTCGACGACCTGCAGGAGCGCGTCGCGATGTTGTGCGAAAACGTGAAGACCTTCCATTCCGACACGGGCTTCATCGGCGGCTTCGTCGCACTCAACAGCGGCAACGTCTCCAACGAGGGCTCCACCATCGGTCAGGCGGTCGAAAGCCCGATGAAGGGTAAGGAGGCGCTGATCATTACGTTCTGGCGCAGCTTCGAGGAGCACGAGGCCTCGCACCGCAGCGACACCTTCCAGCCCCTGTTCCAGGAGGCGCTGGAGCTGTGTGAGAACGGTAACGAGGAGATCGCCTACGAGATGCTGTGGTCCGGCAAGGCCTACGATCCGGACGAGGCTCGCGCCGCCCAGGCCGCCAAGACCCAGTTCCAGGCGGCCTGAACCCGACACGCCGCCCCTGGCGGGGCGGCATTTCCTCAACCGGTCTCTCCGGTTCGCCCGGCGGACACGAAAAAGGCCTGCTCTCTGAGCAGGCCTTTTTCTGGCATATGGTGGCTACGCCCTGATTCGAACAGGGGACCCCATCATTATGAGTGATGTGCTCTAACCAGCTGAGCTACGTAGCCGCGAAAGGCCGGAGATTTTCCCCTCTAAGGCCCGGCCTGTCAAGAAGCGCCCACGTTGCGCCTGAACACGGGAGCCGACCTCCACTTACACGTTGAAGCGGAAATGGACGACGTCGCCTTCCTGCATGACGTACTCCTTGCCCTCGAGTCGCCACTTGCCGGCATCCTTGGCGCCCTGCTCGCCACCGTGGGCGACGAAGTCGTCGTAGGCGATGACCTCGGCGCGGATGAAGCCCTTCTCGAAGTCCGTGTGGATACGCCCGGCGCCCTGCGGGGCGGTGGCACCCTTGCGCACGGTCCAGGCGCGCACTTCCTTCTTGCCGGCGGTGAAAAAGGTCTGCAGGTCGAGCAGGGCGTAGCCCGCGCGGATCACGCGGTTGAGCCCCGGCTCCTCCAGGCCCATCTCGGCCAGGAACTCGCCCTTCTCCGCGTCGTCGAGTTCGGCGATCTCGGCCTCGATGGCCGCGCACACCGGCACCACCTCGGCCCCTTCCTGCGTCGCGTATTCGCGCACGGCATCCAGATGCGGGTTGTTCTCGAAGCCGTCCTCGGCCACGTTGGCGATGAACATCATCGGCTTGATGGTGATCATGTGCAGCTCTCGCAGACGCAGGCGCTCCTCGTCGCTGCACTCGAAAGTGCGGGCCGCATGGCCCTCGCCCAGGTGCGCGGCCAGGCGCTCGAGCAGGGCCTTGTGCGCTATCGCCTCCTTGTTGCCGGACTTGGCGTTCTTGCCCACGCGCAGTACCGCCCGCTCGGCGGCCTCCAGATCGGCCAGCACCAGCTCGGTGTTGATGATCTCGATATCGGAGAGCGGGTCGACCTTGCCGGCCACGTGGATCACGTCGTCATTTTCGAAGCAGCGCACCACCTGGGCAATGGCGTCGGTCTCGCGGATGTGGCCGAGGAACTGGTTGCCCAGGCCCTCACCCTTGGAGGCCCCCGCCACCAGCCCGGCGATGTCGACGAACTCCATGGTGGTGGGTAGCACGCGCTCGGGCTTGACGATCTCGGCGAGCCGGTCGAGGCGCGGGTCCGGCACCGGCACGATGCCGACATTCGGCTCGATGGTGCAGAACGGGTAGTTCTCGGCCTGGATGCCGGCCTTGGTGAGCGCATTGAAGAGCGTGGACTTGCCGACGTTCGGCAGTCCGACGATACCGCATTTGAATCCCATGGATGCTACCTGCCTGATAAGTTCACGCGGCGCTCAGGCCCGCGCGTGCAACTGGTTCATCGCCTTCTGGATCTCCCCGCCGACGATGCGGTCGACCAGATCGGCCGCGGCGTCGATGTCCTGCCGGATCAGGGTCTCCTCGTCGCGCGCGGGGCGTCCCAGCACGTAGTTGACGACCTGCTCCTTGCTGCCCGGATGGCCGACGCCGATGCGCAGGCGCCAGAAGTCCTTGCCGAGCTGGGCCATGATGTCACGCAGCCCGTTGTGTCCGCCGTGCCCCCCACCGCGCTTGAGGCGCGTGGTGCCCGGCGGCAGGTCGATCTCGTCGTGCGCGACCAGCACCTCGCCGAGGTCGATCTTGTAGAAGGCCGTCATCAGCCGGAGCGACTGGCCGCTACGATTCATGTAGGTCTGCGGCTTCAGAAGCCAGACCTCCTGACCGCCGAGGTGCAGGCGGCAGACCTCGCCGGCGAACTTGCCCTCGCGACGGAACTGCCCGCCATGACGGCGCGCCAGCTCGTCCACAAACCAAAACCCGGCATTATGCCGGGTCTGGTCGTACTCGGGGCCGGGATTACCCAGCCCCGCGATGAGGCGTATGGCCTGTTCCGCCATGAGGCCGGACGGCGCTTACTCGCCGCCTTCCTCGGCAGCGGCCTCTTCGCCTTCCTCGGGCGCGGCGGCCGCCGCACCACCGTGACCCTTGTGGCAGGCCACCACGGCGTTGTCGTGTTCTTCGCCGTGCAGCAGCTCGACGATCTCCACGCCCTTGCCCAGCGTGAGGTTGGACAGGTGAATGGTGTCACCCACGTCCAGCCCGGTCACGTCCACCTCGATAAACTCCGGCAGGTCCTTCGGCAGGCACTGCACCTCGACCTCGGTCATCAGGTGGTTGAGCACGCCGCCGCCCTGTTTGACGCCTACGCAGGCGCCTTCGTTGATGAAGTGCACCGGCACCAGCACGCGGATCTTGTCGGTGGCCGACACGCGCTGGAAGTCCATGTGGGTGACATAGGGCTTGGACGGGTGGCGCTGCATGTCGCGCAGGATCGCCTGTTCTTCCGTACCACCGATGTTCAGCGTGAGGATGTGCGAGTAGAACGCTTCATTCTCCAGCTGACGCAGCACTTCGTTGTGGTTCAGGCTGATGGTGGTCGGCTCCTTGCCGGCGCCATAGATGATGGCCGGCACCTTGCCGGCGCGACGCAGGCGGCGGCTCGCACCCTTGCCCTGCTCGTCACGCTTTTCGGCGCTCAATACGAAATCAGTCATGATGACTCTCCAATACACAGTAAAGATGAAACCGCCCGAAAGCGGCACCCCCTCCCGCGACCAGGAGGGGCGTTAAGTCGGGCCAATGCCCGTCAATCCATGAAGAGGGTGCTTACCGACTCTTCACGGTTGATTCGTCGAATCGTCTCGGCCAGCAGGCCGGCCACCGACAGCTGGCGGATCTTCTCGCAGGCCGCCGCATCGGGGCGCAGCGGGATGGTGTCCGTCACCACCAGCGCGTCGAGCTTCGAGTTGGTGATGTTGTCCACCGCCGGGCCCGACAGCACCGGGTGCGTGGCGTAGGCGATCACACGCTCGGCACCGTGCTCCTTCAGGGCCTTGGCCGCCTGGCACAGGGTGCCGGCGGTATCGACCAGGTCATCGATGATGACGCAGGTCTTGTCCTCGACGTCACCGATGATGTGCATCACCTGCGCGACGTTGGCACGCGGGCGCCGCTTGTCGATGATCGCCAGCTCTGCGTCATCCAGACGCTTGGCCAGCGCCCGGGCGCGCACCACGCCGCCCACGTCGGGCGAGACCACGATCAGGTTCGGGTACTTCTGGCGCCAGATGTCGCCCAGCAGCACCGGCGAGCCGTAGATGTTGTCCACCGGCAGGTCGAAGAAGCCCTGCACCTGGTCGGCGTGCACGTCCACCGTCAGCACGCGGTCCACGCCCACGCTCTCGAGCATGTTGGCCACCACCTTGGCCGAGATCGGCACGCGCGCCGAGCGCACGCGGCGGTCCTGGCGGGCGTAGCCGAAATACGGGATCACCGCGGTGATGCGCGAAGCCGAGGCGCGGCGCAGCGCGTCCACCATCACCATCAGCTCCATCAGGTTGTCGTTCGTCGGCTGACAGGTCGACTGCAGCACGAACACATCCTTGCCGCGCACGTTCTCCAGGATCTCGACCTGGATCTCGCCATCACTGAACTTGCCGACGGTCGCCTTGCCAAGCGGTATGTTCAGGTGGTCGACCACGGCTTGCGCGAGCTGGGGGTTCGCGTTCCCCGTGAAAATCATCATCCTGCTGGTGCTATCGGACACGACAATCTGGCCTTTAGGGCGTCGGTTATCGGTGCCGCCGCAGCTGCGACGACGCGGTGAAACAGTTTGGCTCGGCCACCAGGACTACTCGGCCTGCGGCCTCGCCCTTCGGGCCGGCGTCGCTTGCGCTCCGCCGTTCCGGCTCGCGGGGCTCGCCGGTCGAACCTTGAGGTTCTCATCCTGGCGGCCCGACCGTTTGCGTCGCTGC
>DSBO01000201.1 GCA_011046015.1 Thioalkalivibrio sp.
GGTGCTGCTGGGCGCGGGTGGGGTCATCCATGGCGCGCAGCCCGGCAGCATCGTCGTCGACATGAGCACCATCTCGCCCAGCGCCACGCGCGAGATGGCCGCACGGCTCGCCGAGCGAGGTGTCGAGATGCTCGACGCGCCAGTGTCCGGGGGCGAGCAGGGTGCGATCGCCGGCACGCTCTCCATCATGGTGGGGGGTAATGCTGCGGCGCTGGCACGGGTGCGGCCGCTGCTGGACCTGCTGGGTAGCAACATCGTCCACGTGGGCGGCCACGGCGCCGGGCAGGTGGTCAAGGCCTGCAACCAGATCGTGGTCGCGCAGACCATCGTCGGCGTGGCCGAGGCCCTGCAACTGGCCAACCGCCAGGGCGTCGACCCGGCCCGGGTGCGCGAGGCCCTGCTCGGCGGCTTCGCCTACTCGAAGATCCTCGATGTCCACGGGCAGCGCATGCTCGACGACAACTACACCCCCGGCTTCAAGGCCCGCCTGCACACCAAGGACCTCGGCATCGCCCTGGCCGAGGCCGAGGCCCACGGTCTGGACGCCACCGCCGTGCGTGCCGCCGCCGATCTCATTCGGCGGGTAGCGGAGGAGATCGACGGTGAGCTGGACCATTCGGCGGTGTTCCGGTTGCTGGGCGACTAAATACCGGCGCGACTGTCGACCCAGCGGTACCGGGGTCGGTAGGAGCGATGAGAATCGCGAGGGTTGGCCTCGGCAGGCACTGGCGTATCGCGACTTTCGTCGCTCCTACGGTCGCACCTGCGGGGCGGGATTGGTAGGAGCGATGACAATCGCGAGGGTTGGCCTCGGCAGGCACCGGCGTATCGCGACTTTCGTCGCCTACGGTCGCACCTGCGGTCGGTACCTTGCCGGGGGTAGGAGCGATGAGAATCGCGAAAGGGTTTGGTCTCCAGGGAGGGGGATTGTATGGCGACGAGGCGTGGTCATCAGCGTGATTTGCGTAAGGGACGTTTTTCGGAACCGGGGCGGCTGTATCATGTCATCAGCGCTACCCGGGAACGGGCGCCTCTCTTCGCTGAGTTGGCGTCCGGCAGGGCGGTGGTGCATTGCCTGATGCATCTTGAGGATGCCGAGGCCTGCCATACGCTGGCATATGTGGTGATGCCCGACCATATACACTGGTTGCTTGAGCTTCGGCAGTTCATGACGCTGCCGAGGCTCGTGCAGAATTTCAAGATCAACAGTGCCCGCCTGGTTAATCAGGTGCGTGGCGCCTCCGAAGTGCCAGTCTGGCAGTCTGGTTATTTCGATCATGCGCTAAGGCATGAGGATGATGTCCGGCAAATCGCTCGCTATATCGTCGCGAATCCGCTGCGCGCGGGCTTGGTAGGGTCGATTCGCGAATATCCGTTGTGGGACGCGGTTTGGGTGTGAGCGGTCAACCGGTCACGGTGACAACCATTGCGGGTGGTGCCACGGCAGGCACCGGTGTATCGCGACTTTCGTCGCTCCTACGGTCGTTCCTGCGGTCGGTACCTTGCCGGGGGGGGTAGGAGCGATGAGAATCGCGAGGGTTGGCCTCAGCAGGCGCTGGCGTATCGCGACTTTCGTCGCTCCTACGATCGCACCTGCGGGGCGGGATTGGTAGGAGCGATGACAATCGCGAGGGTTGGCCTCGGCAGGCGCCGGCATTTCGCGACTTTCGTCGCTCCTACGGTCGCACCTGCGGGGCGGGATTGGTAGGAGCGATGAGAATCGCGAGGGTTGGCCTCGGCAGGCACCGGCGTATCGTGGCTTTCGTCGCCCCCGTTACCCGCATTTTTTCCATCCCCGCCCCCGACGTGGGATAATCCCGTCCCGATCCGGAACCCTGCACCCCGATGCGTCTGAGACCCGAACAACTCGAAGCCCAGCTGGCCCAGGGGCTGGCGCCGATCTACATCCTGAGCGGCGAGGAGCCGTTGCAGTTGATGGAGGCGGCGGATGCGGTGCGGGCGGCGGCGCGGGCGGCGGGGTATGTGGAGCGCGAGGTGATGACCGTCGAGGGCGGGTTCGACTGGGACGCGCTCACGGCCTCGGCGGATGCGCTGTCGTTGTTCGCCGAGCGGCGCATCATCGATCTGCGTCTGCCCTCGGGCAAGCCGGGACAGCCGGGAGCCAGGGCCCTGCAGGCCTATGCCGAACGCCCCCCCGAGGACACGATCCTGCTGATCCAGTCGGGCCGGCTGGACGGCAATGCCACGAAGTCGAAGTGGTACGGCGCGCTGGAGTCTGCCGGGGTGGCGGTGCAGGTCTGGCCGCTCTCGCCGAAGGAGACGCGCGAGTGGGTGGCGGGGCGCATGGCGAAGCGGGGCATGGAGCCGACGGACGAGGCCGTGACCCTGGTCGTGGAGCGCGTGGAGGGCAACCTGCTGGCCGCGGCCCAGGAGATCGACAAGCTGAGCCTGCTGCACGGCAAGGGGCCGGTGGAGGCCGAGACGGTACTCGAGGCGGTGGCCGACAGCGCCCGCTACAGCAGTTTCGATCTCGCCGACGCCGCGCTGGCCTCCGACCCGGCGCGCGCCGTGCGCATCCTCAATACCCTGCGCGGCGAGGGCGTGGAGCCGCCGCTGATCCTCTGGTCGCTGTCGCGCGATATCCGCCTGCTGGCGGAACTCGCCTTCGCCCAGGTGGCCAATCGCCGCGTCGACCTCTTCCGCCAGGGTGTGCTGAAGAAACGCCATGCACTGCTGCAGGCTGCCGCCCGGCGTGGCGATACCCGCCACTGGCGCCGACTGCTCGCTGCCTGCGCCCGGGTCGATCGCTGCATCAAGGGTCAGGAAAGCGGCGATCCGTGGGACGAATTGCTACAATTGACCCTTTCGCTCAGCGGGCGGACGCTGTTTGGGGCTTCGCCCGGTCCGTCGTCCGTGGTCAGTGGTCCGTTGTAGAGGCGGTTTTGTCCTCTGTGGCGCAAGGTGGGAACGGTGGCCGCCGCACTGGATCCCCGCCGCCGCGGGGATGACGATTGTCGGACAACAGACCGTTTCCGAGCTGCAGTGAACGGCAGATCCACTGCCACCGAGCGTAGACACAGAATGTCCAGGACAGCAATAACATGAGTGCAACACCCGATACCCTGCAATCCGACGTCGCGGCCTACATGGCCGAGGTCGGCCGGCGCGCCCGTGCTGCCGGGCGCGCGCTGGCGCGTGCCGAGACGGGGGCGAAGAACGCGGCACTGCTGGCCATGGCCGACGCCATCGACGCGGCAGCCGAGACCCTCAAGGTGGAGAACGCGAAGGACCTCGAGGCCGGCCGCAAGAACGGCCTGGACGCGGCCATGCTGGACCGCCTGACGCTGGACGATGCGCGCATCGCGGGCATGGCCGAGGGGCTGCGCCAGATCGCCTCGCTGCCCGATCCGGTGGGCGCGATCTCGGATCTCAACTACCGGCCCTCCGGTATCCAGGTGGGGCGCATGCGCGTGCCGTTGGGCGTGATCGGCATCATCTACGAGTCGCGCCCGAACGTGACGGCCGATGCCGCGGGCCTGTGCCTGAAGTCGGGCAACGCCAGCATCCTGCGCGGTGGCTCGGAGGCGATCCATTCCAACATGGCCGTGGCGCGCTGCATCCGCGAGGGCCTGGCCGCGGCGGGCCTGCCGGCCGAGGCCGTGCAGGTGGTGGAGACCACCGACCGTGCGGCGGTGGGCGAGCTGTTGCGCATGAAGGACTGCGTGGACGTGATCGTGCCGCGTGGCGGCAAGGGCCTGATCGAGCGCGTGAGCAGCGAATCCCTGATCCCGGTGATCAAGCACCTGGATGGCGTGTGCCACGTGTACGTGGACGACGAGGCGGACATGGACAAGGCCGTGCGCGTGGCGGTGAACGCCAAGACGCAGCGCTACGGCACCTGCAACACCATGGAGACCCTGCTGGTGCATGCGGCGGTGGCCGACCAGGTGCTGCCGCGCCTCAAGGAGCACTACGACGAGAAGGGCGTGGAGCTGCGCGGCTGCGAGCGTACGCGCAAGGTACTGTCCGGCATCGGCGCGGCCACCGAGGCCGACTGGTTCGAGGAATACCTCGCGCCCGTGCTCGCCATCCGCGTGGTGGACGGCCTGGATGCGGCCATGGAACACATCAACACCTATGGCTCGCACCACACCGACAGCATCGTCACCGAGAACCTGGCCCGCGCGCGGCGTTTCCTGCGCGAGGTGGATTCGAGCTCGGTGATGGTGAATGCCTCCACGCGCTTCGCCGACGGCTTCGAGTACGGCCTGGGCGCGGAGATCGGCATCAGTACCGACAAGCTGCACGCCCGCGGCCCGGTGGGTCTCGAGGGCCTGACGACGCTCAAGTACGTGGTGCTCGGCGACGGACACATCCGCCAGTGACGCCGGGCATGATCGGCATCCTGGGGGGCACCTTCGACCCGGTCCATTTCGGGCACCTGCGCCCCGCGCTGGAAGTGACCGAGGCGCTCGGCCTCGAACAGCTGCGCCTGATCCCCTGTCGCATCCCGCCGCACCGGCGCATGCCCGTGGCTCGCTCGGAGCAGCGTGCGACCATGGTCGAGCGGGCCATCGCCGGCGAGCCACGCTTCGTGCTCGACCGCCGCGAGTTCTTCCGCGAGGGGCCTTCCTACAGCATCGACACCCTGCGCTCGCTGCGTGGCGAGTTCGGCGACACGGTGCCGCTGTGCCTGATCATGGGCGCGGACGCCTTCGCCGGGCTGTCATCCTGGTACGAGTGGGAGACGCTCATCGAGCTGGCGCACATCGTGGTCTGCCAGCGCCCGGGCTACGGCGTGGAGCTCCCGGACGAGATGCGCGACTGGGCGGCGGCGCACCAGACCGACGTGCTGGCGGATCTGGCAGCACGCCCGGCCGGCTGCCTCTGGTACCAGCCGGTCACGGCACTGGATATCTCCGCCACGCAGATCCGCGACCTGCTCGCGGGCGGGCGGGATGCACGCTTCCTGCTGCCCGAGGCCGTGCGCGACTACATTCACGAACACGGGCTGTATGGCCCCGAAGCGGCCGATGACACAGCCCGAGACGACGACTGATGAACATCGATGAACTGAGAACCCTGGTGATCGACGCGCTGGAGGACATGAAGGCGCAGGACATCCGCGAGATCGACGTGCGCGACAAGACCTCGATCACCGACCTGCTGTTCGTGGCCAGCGGCACCTCCAACCGCCACGTGAAGTCCATCGCCGACAACGTGGTGCTCAAGGCCAAGGCCGCCGGCGTGCAGCCGCTGGGCGTGGAGGGCGAGCGCGAGGGCGAGTGGATTCTCGTCGACCTCGTCGACATCGTGGTGCACGTGATGCTGCCGCGTATCCGCGACTTCTACAACCTCGAAAAGCTCTGGCTGGCCGAGGAAGATGCCGAGACCCCGCCGCTGGCCGCCAGGGCCGACGACATCCCGTAGCCTGCCGTGCGTATCCATCTGATCGCGGTGGGTACGCGCATGCCCGCCTGGGTCCAGGCGGGCTTCGACGAGTATGCCGGGCGCCTGCCGCCCGAGTACGCGCTTGTCCTGCACGAGATCCCCGCCGAGAAGCGTGGCAAGAACGCCGATACCCGCCGCATCCAGGAACGCGAGGCACAGAAGCTGCTCGACGCCGTGCCGAAGGGTGCGCGCGTGATCGCGCTGGACGTGAAGGGGCGGGGATGGGGTACCGAGCAGCTCAGTGAACAGATGCAGCAGTGGGCGCTGGACGGGCGCGACGTGGCCCTGCTGGTGGGCGGGCCCGAGGGCCTGCCCGATGCCTGCCGGGCCGCCGCCGACCAGCTCTGGTCGCTCTCGCCGCTCACCTTCCCGCACCCGCTGGTGCGGGTGATCCTGGCCGAGCAGCTCTACCGCGCCTGGAGCATTCTGGCGAACCATCCCTATCACCGCGCATAATGGCGGCATGAGCGAATCACGGACCCGACCCCGCCTGCTGCTCGCCTCCGGCTCCCCGCGCCGCCGCGAGCTGCTGCACCAGATCGGCGTGGCCCACGAGGCGCGGCCCGTGGACATCGACGAGACCCCATACCCGGACGAGTCCCCCGAGGACTTCGTGCGCCGCCTGGCCTTCGAGAAGGCGCAGGCCGGCCTCGTCGCGAGCGACGGCCGCCTGCCGGTGCTGGGCTCGGACACGGCGGTAGTCTTCGAAGGCCACATCCTCGGCAAGCCGCGCGACCGTGCCGACGGCCTGGCCATGCTCGCCCGGCTCGCCGGGCAGACGCACCGCGTGCTCACCGCCGTCTCGGTGGTGGACGGCGCGCGCCATGAAGAGCGCCTGAGTGAGAGCCTGGTGACGTTTCGCCCCATCGACCCCGCGGAGGCCGCCGCCTACTGGGCCAGCGGCGAGCCGGCCGACAAGGCGGGCGGCTACGCCATCCAGGGGCTGGGCGCGGTGTTCGTCGCGCGGCTGGAAGGCAGCTTTTCCGGGGTGATGGGCCTGCCGCTCTTCGAGACCGCCCAGCTGCTGTCGGCCTTCCAGATCAACGTCCTGCAGGAATCGACCCACGGAGACGCACAGGCATCATGAGTTCCGAGATCCTCATCAACGTGACCCCGCAGGAAGTGCGCAGCGCCGTGGTCGAGAACGGCGTGCTGCAGGAGCTGTGGATCGAGCGCACCCGCAAGCGCGGCATCGTCGGCAATATCTACAAGGGCCGCGTGAGCCGCGTACTGCCCGGCATGGAGGCGGCCTTCGTCGACATCGGCATGGACCGCGCCGCCTTCCTGCACGCCTCGGACGTGGCGGTGGTGGAGAAGGAGGAACTCGCCAGCGGCAACGGCAATGGAGGGGAGCAGGGCCAGGAGCCGATCACGCGCCTGCTGCACGAGGGCCAGCAGCTGCTGGTGCAGGTGATCAAGGACCCGCTCGGCACCAAGGGGGCGCGTCTGACCACGCACATCACCGTGCCCTCGCGCTATCTGGTGCTGATGCCCGGGGCGAAGAACATCGGCGTGTCCACCCGCATCGAGGATGAGGCTGAGCGCGACCGCCTGCGCGGTATCGTCGAGCGCGGCGCGGCGGAACTCGGGGGCGACTACGGTTATATCGTGCGCACCGTGGCCGAGACCGCCGACGAGGGCGCGCTGCTGCGCGACATGACCTTCCTGCACAAGCTCTGGGACCGCCTGCAGCAGCGCGCGGCCAACGCCCATGCCGGCTCCGAGATCTACGCCGACCTGCCGCTGGTGCTGCGCATGCTGCGCGACCTGGTGGGCGCCGACATCGAAAAGGTGCGCATCGACTCGCGCGAGACCGCGCAAAAGGCCATCGAGTTCGCCCAGGCCTACGTGCCGGGCATCGCCTCGCGCATCGAGCACTATCCCGGCGAGCGGCCGGTGTTCGATCTCTACGGTGTGGAGGACGAGATCCAGAAGGCGCTGGAGCGCAAGGTGCAGCTCAAGTCCGGCGGCTACGTGATCATCGACCAGACCGAGGCGATGACCACCATCGACGTCAACACCGGCGCCTTCGTCGGGCACCGCAACCTCGAGGAGACGATCTTCAAGACCAACCTCGAGGCCGCGCAGGCCATCGCGCGCCAGCTGCGGCTGCGCAACCTCGGCGGCATCATCATCATCGACTTCATCGACATGACCCAGGACGAGCACAAGCGCCAGGTGCTGCGTGCCCTGGAGCGGGCCCTGGAGAAGGATCACGCCAAGAGCCAGCTCTGCGACGTCTCGCCGCTGGGCCTGGTGGAGATGACGCGCAAGCGCACCCGCGAGAGCCTGGAGCACGTGCTCTGCGAGCCCTGTGGCACCTGCGCGGGGCGGGGTTTCCTCAAGACCGCCGAGACCGTGTGCTACGAGATCTTCCGCGAGATCCTGCGCGAGGCACGCCAGTTCGACGCCAAGGAGCTGCTGGTGCTGGCCTCGCAGGAGGTCGTCGACCTGCTGCTGGACGAGGAGTCGGCGAGCCTGGCCGAACTGCAGGAGTTCATCAACACCCCCATCAAGTTCCAGGTCGAGCAGCTCTATACCCAGGAGCAGTTCGACGTGGTGCTGCTCTAGGACGGACTTGCCAACCATCCGCGCTGCCCTGCACCGACCCCGGCAATTCAGGCATGATTCAGTGCAGGGCAGGCCAAATGTCATACCGGCCTTGCCCGGCGGCTTCGCCGCTCGCGTGAGGCCATGCCGGAGGCCGCAGGGCGGCTACGTTGTTAATCCATGAGATCGGTTCTCGACCGGGTCCTCCCCGCATGCTGAAACGGCTCTATGCCTATACAACCTGGATCGCCGCCGTCGCCTTCATCCTGCTTGCGTTGATGGTGAGCGTGGCGCGTGTCTTCCTGCCGCTGGTGGCGGAGGAGCGCGCGCTCATCGAGGCGCGGGTGGGGGAACTGCTCGGCCAGCCGATTCGCATCGCCTCGGTCGAGGCCGACATCCGCTGGCTGGTCCCGCGCGCCTACCTGCAGGACGTGGAGATGCTGGATCCCTCGGGCGAGCAGGTGCTGCTGCGTGCCGAGCAGTTCATCATCGACTTCGATCCGCTGGACAGCCTGCTGGCCCTGGCTCCGCGCATCCGCCAGGTGAGCGTGCGCGGGGTGGACCTGGAGGTCACGCGTACCCACGATGACCGTCTCGTGGTGCTTGGTGTCTGGGAGCAGTCGCTGCGCGAGGCCGCCCGCGAACGGTCGGGCGCGGCCTGGGCGGGGCTGCGCGACCTGCGCTTCAACGTGGGCGAGAGCCGCGTCCACTGGGTGGACGAGCCCACCGGACGGGACTTCGTGTTCGAACGCATCCAGCTCGCCATCGAGCTCGACGAGCAGCGACTGCGGGTGGCCGGGCGGCTGGATCCGCCGGCCGACCTGGGCAAGTCGCTGGAGGTGGTGGCGGACCTGCGCGGGGACCTGCATCGCGCGGGCGGCTGGTCCGGGTCCGTCTACGCACGCGGTGACTCGCTGCACTTCCCCTTGTTGCCGGCTGGCACCCTGCTGGCGCGGCAGGGTCTCGAGGAGGGTGAAGGCTCGATCGAGGTCTGGAGCCGCTGGCGCGAGGGGCGGCCCGTGCGCATCGCCGGCAAGGCGGCGCTCAAGGGACTCGCCTTCCGCCTTGCACCCGCCATGGACGCGCCGGGCAGCCACCGGCTGGACCGGCTGGCGGGGCGGTTCGTCTGGGAGGACCGCGGCGACGACGGCTGGCGCCTGCAGGCCGAGGAACTGTCGGTGGAACGGGACGGGCGCGCCTGGCCGGCCGGTGGCTTCGAGGTGGCGCTGAAGTCGGGCGAGGATGGCCGCTTCCTGCGGGTCTCCAGTGACACGCTGCGCCTGGAAGACGTCGCGCCGCTGGCGCGCCTGGGCGACTACCTCGACCCCGACCTGCGCGAGCGGCTCGCGCGCCTGGCCCCGCGCGGCGACGTGCGTGACCTGTGGCTGGACGCCAGCTGGCAGGGCGGCCGGGTCGACTGGCTGCGCGCCGACGGCCGGGTCGGCAATCTTGGCTTTGAGCCCCTGCCCGAATTGCGCCTGCCCGGGCTGAGCGGCCTCGATGCGCACTTCGAGGCCACGCGTGACGGCGGCGAACTGACGCTGATCACCGGCGGGCTGGGGGTGACTTACCCGAACGTGTTCGAACAGCCGCTCGAGATCGAGCAGCTGCTCGGCACGCTGCAGTGGCGCCGGGGCCGTGATGGCTGGCGCGTGCAGACCGACCGCATGCAGGTCGTCAATGCCGACCTGCGGGTCGCCGGCACGCTCGCGGTGGAAGGCCCACGGGACGCCGCCACCGTCATCGACCTGCGGCTCGATGTCGAGGACGGCAGGGTCGCCGCCGTGCACCGTTACCTGCCGAAGACCCTCGCCCCGAACGTGCGCAGCTGGCTTGCGCAGTCGCTGGTCGATGGCCGCATCGAGCGCGGCCACGTGGTGATGCTGGGTCCGCTCAATCGCTTCCCCTATCGCGATGGCGGCGGCGAGTTCGAGGCGCGCCTCGAGGTCAGCGGCACTACCCTGGATTACCAGAAGGGATGGCCGGTGCTGCGCGGCCTGGATGCCGAGGTGCGGTTCAACGGGCCGGGACTCGACATCGCGGTCTCGGGCGGTCGGCTGTTCGACAGCCGGATCGAGGGCGGCGCCGTGCGCATTGCCGATTTCCGTGCACCCCTGCTGGACGTGCAGGCCCGTTCCCGGGGGCCGGCCGGCGACGTGCTGCGCTATCTCGCGGAGAGCCCGCTGGCGCACGCGCGCGCCGACCGGGTCGCCCTGGTCGAGGCCAGCGGCCCGGCCGTCTACCAGGTCGGGCTGCAGATCCCCTTGTCGCGCAAGCTGAACCGCGAGCTGACCCTCGACAGCCGCCTCGAACTCGGGGGCGTCACGCTGGCGATCCCCAGCGCGGCGGTGACCCTCACCGACCTGCGTGGGGCCGTCCATGTCGCGCGCGATGACATCCGTGCCGACGGGGTGCGGGGGCGCTTCGGCGAGTCCGACCTCAGCCTTTCCGCCGAGCGCATGGCCAACGGGGACGTGCGGATCCGGGGCGAGGGTGACCTGCCGCCCGCCGAGCTCCTGGCCCCGTATGTGCCCGAGCTGGCCGCCCGGTTTCAGGGGCGCTCCCCCACGGACGTCGAGCTCGTGCTGCCGCTGGCCAGCGGGAACGCGACCGCGCTCTCGCTGCGCACCCCGCTCGACGCCGTGGCGGTGGACCTGCCGTCCCCCCTGGGCAAACCTGCCGGCCAGCGGCGCGACCTGCGGCTGCACGCGGATTTCGGCGCCGATGCCGAGTCCCTGTTTCATGTCGGTTACGGCCAGGTGCTGGAGATGGCCTTCACCCTGGGCCGCGAGGCGGGCGAGACGACCCGCGTCACGCGCGCCGACATCCGGATCAACGGCGGACGGGCACAGCTGCCCGAACGCGGCGTGCGCCTCTCGGGGCGGGTGGCCCACTTCGATCCGCAGGACTGGCGCGAGGCGCTGGCCCCCGAGGACGGGGCGGGCGCGGGTTCGGGATCGCAGTCGCTGCATGGCATCCCGGCCTGGCTCACCGAGATGGAGCTCGAGGTCGGCCAGTTCGACCTGTTCGGGCGTTCGGTGCAGGACCTGCGCATCAGTGCCGAGCGCGAAGCGCGGGCCTGGCGGGCGCTGGTAAACGCGCGCCCCCTGTCGGGGCTGATCACCCTGCCGGACAGCCCGAGCGCGGCCACGCCGATGCAGCTGCAGCTCGAGCACCTGGATCTCGACCTGCTCCGGGCCGCCGGGGCGGAGGACGACGCGCCGCCGGACGGGCAGGGCGGCGGCATCGATCCGCGTGACCTGCCCTCGCTGCGCGTCTCCAGCGGGATCGTGGTGTTCCAGGGGCAACGCTACCGCGGCCTCACGCTGGAGACGGCGCGTCAGTCCACGGGGCAACAGGTGCACGTCTTCCAGATCGGACACGCGCACGGCAACCTGCGCGCCTGGGGCGAGTGGCGCGTGCGGGAGAATGCGCGGCAGGTCTCCAGCTTCCGCTTCGACGGCAGCAGCCCGAACCTCGGCAAGCTGCTCACCCAGCTCGGGTTTGCGACCGGTATCTCTCGGGGCGAGGCACGCGTGACGGGGGATCTCGCCTGGTCGGGCGCGCCGACGGACCTCGCGCCGGAGCGGCTGCGCGGTAAGACCTACCTGCTGGTGGAGAAGGGTCGCCTCACCCAGGTCGACCCCGGGGCCGGGCGCCTGATCGGGCTGCTGAACCTGTCAAACCTGCCGCGTCGCCTGAGCCTGGACTTCTCCGACGTGTTCCAGAAGGGCTTTGCCTTCGACCGCATCGAGGGCAACCTGCAATTTGTCGACCAGGCGATGTACACCAATGACCTGCGCATCGAGGGGCCGGCGGCGCGAATCACGCTCACCGGCCGCACCGGCATCGCCGAGCGCAGCTACGACCAGATCGCGGTCGTGCGTCCCCAGGTCGGCGGCACGTTGCCGGTGGCCGGCGCGCTAATGGGCGGGCCGGGCGTGGGCGCCGCCGTGTTCGTCCTGCAAAAACTCCTGTCGGGCAACGCGGAGTCGGTGTCCGCCGGCATCGAGTACAGCATCACGGGCAGCTGGGACCAACCGGTGATCGAAAAGGTCGCAAGCCCGGAGCCCGAACCAGATGAACAACCCGCCAGCCCCTGGCAATAGCCGGCACTTCGGCTGGTATACTGCACCGGGAGACCTCCGATGATTCGACTCGCATCCACCATTTTTCTGCTCGTGTGCGCACTGGCGTCGGTGCAGGCCGCCGAGCGCCAGTATCAGCTGAGCGCCGAGGAGTGGGCCCGTCCGCGCCAGGGCGATCTGCTCGTGGCCTACCCGGGCCTCAACCAGGCCATCCGTGAATGGGGCCGGTCGGGCGCCGACCGGATCCGGATTCGCCACCCCGCCGGTGAGGCGGGCGAGCTGTGGGCCGGCGAACTGCGTGACTGGCTGATCGCGCTGGGCATCGCCTCGACGCGCATCGAGACCGTGCCCGGCAGCCCGGACGCGGCCAACATCGACTTGATATTCCATACCCGGGAGGAAACAACACAGTGAATCTGGTCGCAGCCATACAGATGGCCTCTGGCCCCAACCTGCAGGCGAACCTGGCCGAGGCCGAGCGCCTCATTGCCGAGGCGGCGAAGGCCGGTGCCCGGCTCGTCGTGCTGCCGGAGAACTTCGCGCTCATGGGCCGGTCCGAACAGGACGTGCTGAAGATTTGCGAGGAGGATGGCGCGGGCCCGGTGCAGGAGTTCCTGGCAAGCCAGGCGCGGCTGCACGGTATCTGGCTGGTGGGCGGCACCGTCCCCATCCAGTGTGCGGATTCCGGCCGCGTGACCGCCGCCTGCATGCTGTATGACGACCAGGGCGAGCGGGTCGCGCGTTATGACAAGATTCACCTGTTCGACGTGACGCTCGAGGAGAGCGGCGAAAGCTACAACGAGTCGGCCACCTTCCAGCACGGCTCGGAGATCGTGGTGGCGGATACGCCCTTCGGCAAGCTGGGTCTGGCGATCTGCTACGATCTGCGCTTCCCGGAGCTCTTCCGCGGCATGCTGGACCGGGGGGTGGAGATCGTTGCCCTGCCGTCGGCCTTTACCGCCATCACCGGCCGGGCGCACTGGGAGAGCCTGATCCGCGCCCGCGCCATCGAAAACCTGATCTACGTGGTGGCGGCCGCCCAGGGCGGCTACCATGTCAGTGGTCGCGAAACCCACGGCGACAGCATGATCGTCGACCCCTGGGGTGTGGTGCTCCAGCGCCTGCCGCGCGGTGCCGGCGTGGTGCTGGGCAAGGTCGATCTCGATCGCCTGCACAGCACGCGTCGCAGCTTTCCGACCATCGAGCACCGCCGCCTGACCTGCAAGATAACGTGAGGAACGCATGACCCAACACGCCCTCGACACCGCCCGTGAACGCATCCTCGCCCCCGCCGGCATCGGCGAGAATGAGCTCAACGACGTGCTCGGCCGCATGCTGGGTGGGGCCATCGATGCCGGTGATCTCTACTTCCAGGTGAGCCGTCAGGAGTCCTGGGTGCTGGAGGACGGCATCGTCAAGGACGGCTCGTACAACATCGAGCAGGGCGTGGGCGTGCGCGCCATGAGCGGCGAGAAGACCGGCTTTGCCTATTCCGACGAGATCGTGCTGCCGGCCTTGCTGGATGCCTCGCAGGCCGCCCGCGCGATTGCCCGCTCGCACACCGACGGTACGCTCAAGGCCTGGCAGCCGCGCGAGGGCCGCTCCCTGTACCTGCCCATGGATCCCATCGGCACGCTCAGCGAGGCCGACAAGCTCGACCTGATGCAGCGCGTGGACACCGAGGCCCGCCGCCAGGACCCGCGCGTGAGCCAGGTGATCGTGAGCCTTGCCGGCACCCACGAGGTGATGCTGGTGGCCAACAGCGAGGGCACGCTGGCGGCGGACGTGCGCCCGCTGGTGCGCATGAACGTGACCGTGATCGTCGAGGACAAGGGCAAGCGCGAGCAGGCATCCTCCGGCGGCGGCGGACGTGTCGGTTACCAGTTTTTCATCGAGAACGACCGCGCCTTCGGCTATGCCCGCGAGGCCGTGCGCCAGGCCCTGGTGAACATGGAGGCGGTGGACGCCCCCGCCGGCAGCATGAAGGTGGTGCTGGGCCCGGGCTGGCCCGGCGTGCTGCTGCACGAGGCCATCGGCCATGGCCTGGAGGGCGACTTCAACCGCAAGGGCACCTCGGCCTTTGCCGGACGCATCGGCGAGCAGGTCGCCGCGCGCGGCGTCACCGTGGTCGACGACGGCACGCTGGCCAACCGCCGCGGCTCGCTCAATATCGACGACGAGGGCAATCCCACCCAGTGCACCACCCTGATCGAGGACGGGGTGCTCAGGGGCTACATGCAGGATGCCATGAACGCGCGCCTGATGGGCGTGGCCTCCACCGGCAACGGCCGGCGCGAGTCCTACGCCCACCTGCCTATGCCGCGCATGACCAACACCTACATGCTCGCCGGCGAGCACGATCCGCAGGAGATCATCGCCTCGGTGGACAAGGGCCTCTACGCCGTCAACTTCGGTGGCGGCCAGGTGGACATCACCTCCGGCAAGTTCGTGTTCTCCGCGAGCGAGGCCTATCTCATCAAGAACGGCAAGGTCACCCGTCCGGTGAAGGGCGCCACGCTGATCGGCAACGGCCCGGACGTGCTCACCCGCGTCTCCATGGTCGGCAACGACCTCGAGCTCGATTCCGGCGTCGGCACCTGCGGCAAGGAAGGGCAGAGCGTGCCCGTCGGCGTCGGCCAGCCGACGCTGCGGGTCGACGGCCTGACCGTGGGCGGGACGAGTGCCTGACGGCGCTTGGTTGTTCGTGATCCGTTAAAAAATGGAGGAAGACACAGGGCAGGACCGGCGCCCGTAGGCGCGACGAAAGCCGCGAACAGCGCGGCAGCTATGCCTGGCATTGCGATTCGCGGCTTTCGCCGCTCCTACCCTAACGCCGGGTTTCGCACCGGGCCACGGACCACGCTCATCATTGTCCAATCCGCTGTGCTATACCTGTACATCAGCCGTTATTTCCGGTGGAGGAAGGAATATGCATGACATCGACATCCTGGCGCACGAGCTGAGCCTGCCCGAGGGGCATGGGCACGACCGGGTCGTGCAGTGGCACGTGTTCCGGTCGCAGGACCAGGCCCGGCACTTCATGGACAACATCCGTCTGGGCGAGGGCCAGAATATCGTGGGCGGGCGCACCCGTGACAGCCTGGGCGCGATCTGGTGGGTCGGTGTACAGGTGGACGACCTCGAGAAGTGGGGCAACGGCCAGGCCGTGAACAAGCACGCGGCCAGCTACTAGCGTTAGGCGTTAGGCGGATCCAGTTGCGTTGGCGCCCACGGTAGACACGCCGCCTGTTACCGGTTGTCCCTCGCCGTGGATCCCTGTGGCGGATCGCGTCCGACACAGGCTATTCGCAGGAACAGGGATGACGAAGAGTCGGGCTTAGGCATGGACGGGGCGCCGGGAGCGCTCGGCTCTCACAGGTACCGCGCCCGGTGTGTCCCCTCTGTGTGGCGATTAGCTTTTTCGCCTCACGCCTCACGTCCATCGAGTGCCTGCACGAAGCGGAACAGCTTGCGCCCGGCGCCGGCCGGTTTGCCGGTGTCGCGTTCGCGCTGGGCGTTGCGGATGAGCTGGCGCAGTTCGGCGCGGTCGGCCTCGGGGTAGGTGTCTATCAGCGCGCCCATGGCCTCGTCGCCTTCCTTGATGAGGCGGTCGCGCCAGGCCTCGATGACGTGCAGGCGCTTCGCCTGCTGGCGCTGCGCGCGCTGACGCTCTTCCAGCAGGGCCCGGATCGGCGCCGGGTCGATACCTCGCATCAGTTTCCCGATATACTGGATTTGACGCTTGCGGGCGCCATGTTGTTTGATGTGCCGCGCCTGCTCGAGTGCGTCGAGCAGGTTGTCCGGCAGGGACAGGGGCGCCAGCAACTCGGGTGACAGGTCGATGAGGGCCTCGCCGAGCTTCTGCAGGGCCTCGGCCTCGCGCTTGAGCTGCGACTTGCTCGGCGGCTCGAAATCCGGATCGAATTCATTCATGGCGCATAGGGTAGCGGCTGGTGGCCGTCTTGTCCTGTGTGTTGTCAGACAGAGGTTGCTACATGGCGGAATCACGCGGGGCCCTGCGCTCCAGATCGGAACTCGAATCGCTGGTCTCACAGGTGCTGGAGGAGGCGAAGACCCAGGGTGCGACGGCGGCCGAGGCCGCGGTGAGTGTGGACAGCGGCCTGTCGGTGACGGTGCGCCTGGGCGAGGTGGAGACGCTGGAGTACCACAAGGACCAGGGCGTGGGCATCACCGTGTACTTCGGCCAGCGCAAGGGCAGCGCCAGCACCTCGGACCTCTCCCGCGCCTCGCTGCGCGAGGCCGTGACCGCCGCCAGCCGCATCGCGCGCCACACCGCCGAGGACGGCTGTGCCGGCCTGGCCGATGCCCGGCTGATGGCGACCGACTACCCGGACCTCGATCTCGACCACCCCTGGGAGGTGACGGCGGAGGCGGCCATCGAGATCGCGCGTGCCTGCGAGGATGCCGCCCGTGGTCATGACGCGCGCATCACCAATTCCGAGGGCGGCAGCGTGAACAGCTTCCGCGGCGCCGCCTTCTACGGCAACTCCCATGGCTTCATCGGCGGCTACTCGGCCACCCGTCACTCGCTCAGCTGCTCGGTGATCGGCCAGCAGGACGGCGCCATGCAGCGCGACTACTGGTACACGGTGGCGCGCAACCACGCCGACATGGAAAGCCCCGAGGACGTCGGCCGCGAGGCGGCCCTGCGTACCGTACACCGGCTGGGCTCGCGGCGCCTGTCCACCCGCCAGGCACCGGTGATGTTTGCGCCGGACGTCGCGCGCAGCCTGCTCGGGCATTTCGTCGGTGCGATCCGCGGCAGCGCCCTGTACCGCAAGGCGAGCTTCCTGCTCGATCACCTGGAAAAACCCGTGTTTCCCGCGTTCGTGCACATCCACGAACAGCCCCTGCTGCCGCGCGCGCTGGGCAGTGCCCCCTTCGACAACGAGGGCGTGGCCACCCGCAACCGCGACCTGGTGGTGGACGGCGTGCTCAAGGGCTACGTGCTCGACAGCTACGCGGCGCGCAAGCTCGGCATGACCAGCACGGGCAACGCCGGCGGCACCCGCAACCTCACCATCGACCCGGGTACGCTGGACTTTGCCGGCATGCTCCGCGAGATGGGCACCGGCCTGCTCGTGACCGAGCTCATCGGTCACGGCGTGAACAACGTCACCGGCGACTATTCGCGCGGGGCGGCCGGTTTCTGGGTAGAGAACGGCGAGATTGCCTACCCGGTCGAGGAGATCACCATCGCCGGCAACCTCCGGGACATGTTCATGGGCATCCGTGCCGTGGGCACGGACGTGGACCGGCGGGGAAACATCCGCACGGGTTCCATCCTCATCGAGCGCATGACCATCGCGGGTGAATAATCGCGCGGATTCGACGCGGTTATTTGCCCGTATTAGGCTTGGCTAATATACTGCCGCCATTCGTTTTTCTGATCTCATTGGAGGTATGCACATGAGTATGACGGCTATGGACCTGGTGGCGGAAGCCCGGCAGGTCATCAAGGAAGTGGATATCGACGGCGCCAAGGGCCTGATGGCCAACAACGCCATCGTGCTGGACGTGCGCGAGCCGGCCGAGGCCGCCCAGGGGCATCTGGCCGGTGCCGTGAACATCCCGCGCGGCGTGCTGGAGTTCAAGGTCAACGAACACCCGGCCACCCAGGACCGGGACGCCACCTACGTCGTCTACTGCCGCACCGGCGGCCGTTCGGCCCTGGCCTGCCAGAACCTGCAGCGCATGGGCTTTGCCAACGTGCACTCGCTGGCCGGCGGTTTCGAGGGCTGGGTGGGCGCCGGTCAGGCGGTGGAGAAAGACCCGGCCATCTGCGGCTGAGGGGTTTCTCCATGGATTTCACCGCGCTCGAACGGGCCGTGAAACTCATCGAGGCGGCACCCGATCGTGGGGTGCCGCTCGTGTTTTACGGGCTCATCAAGATGATGACGCTCGACCAGCGCGGCTGCGTCTTCGGTCTCGCGCGCCTGCGCGACCTCGACTGCGACCAGCGCCAGCTGGCCTACGATCTGATGGAGCTCTACGTGGCGGGCGGCAACCGCACGCCGGAATGGGCCGAGGCGGTACGGCACCTGGATGCCGTCGTGAATGGGTAGTGGTCGGGGGCGTTCGGCGTGAAAGTCCAAGCGCCACAGAGGAAGTTGCAAGTCGCAAGTTACAAGTCGCAAGTTACTAGTGGCAAGTTACTAGTGGCAAGTTACTAGTGGCAAGTTACTAGTGGCAAGTTACTAGTGGCAAGTTACTAGTGGCAAGTTACTAGTGGCAAGTTACTAGTGGCAAGTTACTA
>DSBO01000050.1 GCA_011046015.1 Thioalkalivibrio sp.
GAGCATGCTCGCACGCAAGGAGGAGCGCCGGCTGAAGACCCTCCTGCAGCAATGCCGTAGCCTGGACGACGCGGGCGCCGCGGAGCTGGAGCGCGCGCTGGAGGCACTGGAGGTCGCCGCGCGCGGGGTCATACTGCCGTCCCCCACCCCCGTGGGCATCGCGCCATCGCCTGACTGCCGGGCACCGGACACGCCAGCCCGCGTATTCCTGCTCGACCCGATCGCGGCGCGCGCCGCGGACATGGCGCAGCGCATCGCGGGCTTCGGCTACCGCGTGGAGACCTTCGACGACGTGGGCGAGATGCGCCGCATCATGGCCACCCGCCCGCCCTGCGTGATCCTCGCGCCGATGGGCCCCGACGGCCAGCTCGACGCGGACCTCGCCCCCCTGTGCCACGAGCAGCGCGACCACGCGTTCGCCCTGGTCTTCATCGCCGACGACGCCCGCATGACCACCCGCCTGGCGGCGGTTCGCGCCGGTGGTGTGGCGTTCTTCACCCGCCCCCTGGCCATGGGGCGCCTGATCGAAGAGCTCGACGCCCTCACCCACCGCGACCAGGCAGCACCCTATCGGGTGCTGATCATCGACGACGACGCCGATCTCGCGGCCCATTACGGCGCCGTACTACAGCAGGCCGGCATGGACGCACGCCACCTGCCGGCGCCAATGGAATTGCTGCCCGCGATGGACGAGTTCCGTCCTGACCTGCTGCTGCTCGACCTCTACATGCCGGAATGCACGGGCGTTGAGCTGGCGCGGCTGATCCGTCAGGACGACGCCTATCTCGGCATCCCGATCATCTTCCTCTCCAGCGAAACCGGAGCGGATGCGCAGTTTCATGCCCTGAGCCAGGGAGCGGATGGGTTCCTCACCAAGCCCATCGACGACGAGGACCTGGTCAAGGCGGTGATTGCGCGGGCCGAACGCACCCGCGCGGTGAGCTCGCAGCTCGCCCGCGATAGCCTTACCGGCCTGCTCAATCACAGCACCAGCAAGGAAACAATCGCGGCGGAGTTCGCGCGGGCCCGACGTCAGGATGCAGCGATGAGCTGCGTGATGATCGACATCGACCACTTCAAGCAGGTCAATGACCGCTACGGGCACATGGCCGGCGACCAGGTGATCGCATCACTGACACGCCTGCTCCAGCAGCGCCTGCGCCACAGCGACATCGTCGGCCGCTACGGCGGCGAGGAGTTCATCGTGCTGATGCCCGGCACGCCGCCGGAGACCGCCAGCCGCATCATCGACGAGTTGCGCGCCCGCTTTGCGCTGTCCCTGCACCATGCGGGCGGCACCGATTTTGACGTCACTTTCAGCGCGGGGCTGAGCGCCGCCGCGCCCTACGACACAGCGGATGCCATGATCGCCGCTGCCGACGATGCGCTTTATCGTGCCAAGCAGCAGGGCCGAAACCGCGTCGCCACGGTCTGAGTCCGGGCAGGACACGGGGCCGATGAGAGGGCGCCTGCCCCGCCCATCAAACGGACGTCAGGCCGTCTGATCGGTCAAACCCGCATCCGGAGCGGCATTCATCACGGCCTGGATGCCCGCATCTCGCGCCGCTTCGCTGTCATACATCTCGCTGGTGCCAACAACCTGGCCATTGGTTGCCTTGAGGTTGAACATGAACTTACCGTTCTTGCTCTCCTTGCGCTCAAAGTGGGCCTCATTGGACGCATTCTTGCGCACGGATTCGATACCGTTCTCGGCACTGGCCCTGGCCTTGTAGCCTTCGCTGACCAGAATGATCTCGCCATTGCCACTCTTCAGCCGAAAACGATACTCGTTCGCCTTGTCCTTGTAGAGTTCGAATCTGGCAGCCATGTGTATCCCCCCCCTATGGTGGCGGATGCTACCCCTGTGGATCGCTTCGCCCTGCCGGCGTCTGCCGCCCGATCGGCAGGCCGAGCGCGATGGAATCGGCGGACGGGAATGTCCGACGAGGAAACAGTGCCCGAACCGGCAAGGGAGCATTCGCCCCCCTGCCGGATTTCACGGACCGCCTGCTACTCGCGGATCTCCAGTTCCACACGCCGGTTCTGTGCGCGGCCCTCGGGCGTGGCATTGCTCGCAATCGGCCGTTCCTCGCCGTAACCGATCGCCGTCAGCCTGCCGCTGTCGATGCCCTTGGTGATAAGGTACATGCGCACGGATTCGGCACGGCGTTGCGAGAGGTCCATGTTGTAGTCATCTGCACCGCTCGAATCCGTGTGCCCCTCGATGGCCACCTGCAGCTCGGGGTAGCGACGCAAGGTCTCCGCTACCTCATTGAGCGTATCCGTCGAGGTCGGGGTCAGTTCGGCGCGGTCATTCCTGAAGTTGACGCCCTCGAGAATGATGCGCTCCTGGAGCGGGCAGCCACGTGCATCCACACGCACGCCAGGCGGTGTACCGGGACAGGAATCCCGCGCATCGATCACGCCATCACCATCCGAATCCTTCGGGGCGGGAGGCGCGGCGGGTTCGGGCTCCGGCGCCGGCTCGCCCTCGCATTCGGGCAGGGCATTCTCCGGCGACCAGAAGATGGTACGCCAGCAATCGCCGGAGGCATTGCGCCACACCTCGCCTTCACTGTTGTACCAGTATCCTTCGGAGGCAGCGAGACCCTGCAGCGGCAGCATCATGGCCGCGACGAGCACCGCACCGAGAGCGGCACGGCTGATCTTGTTCTTGTTCATGGAACTGTCCTCACGTTGACGGGTGGACCCATTTCACCCCCCAAGTGTAGTAGAGGATAAGGAGAGCGCCATGATGCGCCCGTCAAAAGTAGGTCGCGGCGATGCTGTTGTGCACGCGGGCCAGACCGGCCTGCAGGTCGTCGATGAAGTCGTGCAACTGTGCCTGTTCCAGCCCGGCCGGCCTCACGCGCTGGACCTTGCGCCGCAGGGTGCCGACGGTGCGGAGGGGTTTCTCGTTGCGCGGCAGGTGCGCGAGACAGGCCTCCACCTCACCCGTGGCATGGGCCACGGAGCGCGGAAAGACAGATTCCTGGAACAGGAAGCGCAGCACGTCCGGGCGGCGCACCCGGATTCGCGCGGTGCGCCGGTACATCTGGTAGCCGGTGAGCGACTTGAGCACGCCCACCCACTGGATGTTTTCGAAGGGGGTGAGGTCCTCGTGGGTCTCGGAGAGTAGCGTGGCCGAGCGCACGTCGATGATGCGCGTGGTCATGTCGGCACGCTCGAGGTTGCGGCCCATGCGCAGGAAGTCGTATCCCTCGTCGTGGTTCATCGTGCCGGCAAGCAGGCCGGTGATGGTCTGTGCACCGAGGATCACGTGGCGCAGGTACTCGAAGCGCCCGCTGCGCGACAGCACGCGGTTCGCCTCGCCACGCGCGCGCAGGTAGAGCTCGTTGATCTGCTCCCAGGCCTCTCGCGGGATGATGTCACGAATGGTGCGCGCGTTCTCGCGCGCCTGGTTGAGCGAACTCAGGATCGATCCCGGATTGTTCTGATTGCTCACCATGAACCGCACCACGCTGCGCTCGTCCGGCTCGTGGTAGAGCTCGGCGAAGTGCTCGCGACTGCCGGAGATGTCGAGCAGCGGTTCCCAGCCCAGGCGCACGTGGCGCGGCAGATCGAGCAGCAGGTTGCCGTTCACGTTCACCAGGCGCGCGGTATTCTCGGCACGCTCGATGTAGCGGGCCATCCAGTAGATGTTCTCGGCGACTCGGGAGAGCATGGTCATGCACCACCCTCCCCGTCCACGATCCAGGTGTCCTTGCTGCCGCCACCCTGCGAGGAGTTGACCACGGTCGACCCCTTCCTCAGCGCCACGCGCGTGAGCCCGCCGGTGGTCACCGAGATATCGCGGTCACCGCCCAGCCCCTTGCTGAGAATGAAGGGGCGCAGGTCGAGGTGGCGCGGCTCGACGCGATTGCCCACGAGCGTGGGCGACGTGGACAGCGTGAGCATGGGCTGGGCAACGTAGTTGCGCGGGTCACGCCGGATCAGGCGGGCGAAGGTCTCGCGTTCGCTGTTCGTGGCCTGCGGGCCGATGAGCATTCCGTAGCCGCCGGATTCGTTGGCGGGCTTGACCACCAGTTTATCGAGGTTGGCGATCACGTAGTCGCGATCGGCCTTGTCGATGCACTTGTAGGTGGGTACGTTGGGCAACAACGGCTGCTCGTCGAGGTAGTACTCGATGATCCGGGGCACGAAGGCGTAGACGACCTTGTCGTCGGCCACACCCGCACCCGGCGCGTTGGCCAGCGCCACGTTGCCGGCCTTCCAGGCGCGCATCAGGCCCGGCACGCCGAGCAGCGAATCCGGCTCGAAGACCTCCGGGTCCAGGAACAGGTCGTCGATGCGCCGGTAGATCACGTCCACACGCGACAGGCCCTCGATGGTGCGCATGTACACGCAGTCGTCACGGCCCACCACCAGGTCGCTGCCCTCCACCAGCTCCGCGCCCATCTGCTGGGCGAGATAGGCGTGCTCGAAGTAGGCGGAGTTGAAGACACCGGGAGTGAGCACCACGATCTCCGGCTGGGCCACATCGCGCGGGGCGAGCGAGGCGAGCATGTCGTAGAGCTGCGAGGGATAGTCGTCCACCGGGCGAATACTGTACTGGCCGAAGAGTTCGGGGAACACCCGCTTCATCACCTGCCGGTTCTCGAGCATGTAGGAAACACCCGACGGTACCCGCAGGTTGTCTTCCAGCACGTAGAACTGGCCGTCCCGGTCACGCACCAGGTCCGAGCCGCAGATGTGCGCCCAGATGCCATTGGGCGGATCGATACCCATGCACTGCGGACGGAAATTCTTGGAGTCCTTCAGCAGCTCGGCCGGAAACACCCCGTCCTTGACGATGCGCTGCTCGTGGTAGAGATCGTCGATGAACAGATTGAGCGCGCGTACCCGCTGCTTCAGGCCCGCTTCCACCTGGTCCCATTCGGACTTGGCGATAATGCGGGGGATGATGTCGAAGGGCCACGCCCGGTCGATGGCACCGTCCTCCTCCGTGTAGACGGTGAAGGTGATACCCATGACGTGAATGGCCAGCTCCGCGGCGGCCTTGTATTCCTCGATCTCCCTGTCGGAGAGTCCGCGCAGGTAGTCGGCCAGCGACTTCGACTCCGGTCGCGGCCGGCCGGCCGCGCGGATCAGTTCGTCGTAGATGCCCTTGACCTTGTAGCTGCCCCAACGAATCGTCATGGATCGTGCTACCATCCTCCAGCGTATGTGGTCTTAGGCCACCATACGCCGATCAACACGAATTTTCACCCAAGCCCCCCGCCCGGCCTCGTCACACTGGCGACCGGCCCGGCACTGTTTCGGGGCATGTGGACACCCCCAGCCGAGCGGAACGTTCATGACCTACTGTCTCGCCATCAAGGTCAACAAGGGCCTCGTATTCGCCTCCGACTCCCGCACCAACGCCGGAGTCGACTACGTCAGTACGTACAGCAAGATGCATACCTACGCGTGGCCCGGCGAGCGCGTGTGCGTAATCCTCACCGCCGGCAACCTCGCCACCACCCAGGCCGTGATCAATCTCATCAATCACGACCTCGAGCAGGACGAGGCCGACTTCAATCTGTGCACGGCCACCGCCATGCACGAGATCGCGCACTACGTCGGCAAGCTCAGCCAGATGGAACAGCGCCAGCACGCCCCGGCCACCGAAAAGGGCCGCGTCAACCTGGAGGCCAGCTTCATCGTCGGCGGGCAGATCGCGGGGCGCGCGCCGGAGATCTACATGGTCTATCCGCAGGGCAACTACATCAGCGCCTCGCCCGAGACGCCCTACCTGCAGATCGGCGAGAACAAGTATGGCAAGCCAATCCTCGATCGTATCATCACCCCCGACACCAGCCTGGAGGACGCCGCCCGCTGCGCCCTGGTTTCGGAAGATTCCACCATGCGCTCCAACGTCACCGTCGGCCCGCCCTTCGAGCTCGCCATCTACACCGTCGACAGCCTCCAGTCCCCGTACTGCATGAACCTCAAGCTTGCCTCGCCACTCTACAAGTCGCTGCAGAAGAGCTGGAACGACGGCCTGCAGCGCGCCTTCAAACGACTGCCGAAGTTCGAATGGGAGAAAGAACGGTAGGCGCTGCCAGGCGGGGCCGAGGTATCGGCAGGCACCGGCGAGTCCCGGCGTCCGCCGCGCCTGCCCTGCTATCTAGGCCCTCAGCCCCGGGGATGGTCCGCCGGCGGCCCTCACCAGGTCGTGGATGAAGTGGATCTTGTCGGCGGCCAGTCCGGCGACGACGAAGGGATAGGCATCGGGCAGGCCCATGCTACGATTGAGCATGTTGAGGGCGAGACTCAGGCGGCTCCAGTCGTCGAGGAGGCTGTCGAATTCCGGCGCATCGCTGCCCTGGGGTGAGGCGTCGGCGAAACGGAACCCGAGGTCCTCGGCGGTCTCGATGGTGTCGACCATGTGCAGGTAGTGTGCCCAGCTCTCGGCCCAGTCCTCCCAGGGATGGGCGCTGGCATAGGGGCTGACGTGGCGTGCCTCCCAGTCGGGGGCCGGGCCCTCGGCGTAGTAACGCCGCAGGGCCGCGGCATAGTCCGCGCGCTCGTCGCCGAACAGGGCGCGAAAGGCCGCCTTGCGGTCGGCATGCCCGAGCAGCAACCCCCAGTAGTAGTGTCCGCTCTCGTGACGAAAGTGCCCCAGCAGGGTGCGGTATTCCTCGTTCATCTTCTCGCGCATGGCCTCGCGCGCGCTGGGCTCGGCCTCGCGGATGTTGATGGTGATCGTGCCGTTCATGTGGCCGGTGAGCACGCGCTGGTCCTCGGTGACCGCATTGCTGAATTCGTCGTCGCGGGCGGGGTCTTCCATGAAGCGGAAGGCGAGTCCCTGGCGCGGGTCGGCGCGCTTGCCCCGCACGTCCAGTCCCAGGTGAAACAACCCGTACAGCAGGCGACGCTTGGCCTGCTCGATGCGAAACCAGAGGGTGTGGTTACGCGGCTCGGCGAGGTTGGGGATGATGGCATTGAGCCGGCAGGAGCGGCACAGGCGCTCCGGGTCCTCGACCGGCACCATCCAGTTGCAGACATGGTGGTCCAGGTGGTTGCCGCAATGGCGGTAGTCACTGCCACCGAGCAGGGCCCGGTAGCGGCCCTCACCCGCCGGCTCGAGCGCACTGAGGACGAGCGAGTCGGGCAGGAAACCGACCGCCCGCCCACAGGCCAGGCACCGGCTGTTCTCGAAAAACAGCTGGTTGCCGCATTCGCAGGTAAAGGTCTTCAATCGGCCCCCGGTCGCTGTGGTAACAACCCCGCCTGCCATCGGCAGGCGGGAACGCATAGCCTAACACCCTGCGCGCACGATCGCTCCGGCTCGGGCGCCCGTGTGACCAGGGATCGAGCTGCGCGCGCCGGTCAGAAGAACCAGCGCGCGCGCAGCTCCAGCCGCCAGTCGTTCTGGCGCTCGCCAAAGTCGGTGTTCGTGTCCCCGGTAGTGAGGGCCAGCCGGCCGCGCAGTTCCCAGTCCTTGATGCCGGTGTGCACGACCTCGGGAATGATGGACGCGCTACCGTCATCCAGGTTGACGATGGCCGTGCCCCCCGCACTCCAGTACAACGCGCCAAAGGGCTCCTTCTGCGAGACCTTGATGTAGAGGTAATCGCGCATCGGCTGCGGCACCGCGTAACCCGCCGCGCGCACCGACCGTGCCAGCTCGGCCAGTATCGGATCATCCGCGGCCTCGCGTGCCAGGGCGTAGAAGCGCTCCATCTCATCGGCGCTGTAACCCGCGCCGTTGCGGTAATACTCGAGTATCCAGGTGGTCTCGGTGGCGGTGAGGTAGCGCAGCCCGAACAGCAGGTCGAAGGCGTCGGTCTCGCGCGATACCAGCTGGCCCGATTCGTCCAGCACGCGGTGCCGACGGTCATCGAACCAGGCCAGTTCGCCATGGATCACGAGGTTGGTCGCCAGGTTGCGTGCGAAATCCACGCCCAGCGCATCGGGTCGGCTGTCGCCGGCGCGGAACAGGAGGTCGATGTCTGTATCACGGTAGAGCAGTGAGACGCGCCCCGCCAGGTTCACGTCGTCGTCGGCGGCGCCGAAGTCCTCGTTGATCTCGTCGCTCGCCGGCAGGATCACGGTCGTGACGGTGAGCGTCTGCAGGTCGCCGGCGAAGCTCTTCACGTAGCTGCCGACGCCCATCACGAAACCCTCGCGGGCGAGTTCCGGGTCGGTGGGGTCGCGGGGCCGCTCGAGAAAGGCCACGGGGCTAAAGGCATAGCCCTTGCCCCAGCGCAGGCTGCGCTTGCCGGCCTCCAGGCGCCAGGATTCGGCCGGCTGCGCGGCGAGGTAGGCCTCGTAAACGCTGCCGCTGTGCCCCGTGCCGGCGTAATCGTCGACGACCTCGCCATGAAACAGCCCGTGTGCGCTCACCCGCTCCCAGCGATACATCCCGCCGAGCTCGGCCACGGCACGATAGCGCTGCGTGCTGCCGGGCTGCTGATCGGGAAAATTCAGGGCATAGAGGGCGGCGTCGCGATCGAGGACCTGGTGTTCGCCGCTGGCCTGCAGGTAGCCACCGAACTCGTACGGCTTCTTCTCGTACTGGCCGATGTCAAAGCGGAACTCCTCGCCGACGACCAGGGCCGGGAGCAGCACCAGCGCGGCTAGCCACGCACGGTTCATCGACGCAGCTCGCCCACCTTCGGCAGATAATCCAGGGTAAACACCTCGTCGGCAAACTCGCGCGGCCGGATGCCGTCGAACAGCATCACCGACTTGTAGCCCTTGTAGAGCGGACTGTCGGTCTGCAGCATCGCCGGGCGCACGATGCCGTCGCCGAAATCCCTGATGCTGGAGTAATGCAGGGTCTTGATCAGCATCCCGCTGGCCGCGTAGGCCTCGATGGTGACCGGCGTGTGCGTGTCCCTGTCGACCCACATCTTCAGGCGGTCATAGGCCACGGCCGGTCCGCGCGCCTTGAGGTCCAGGACGTACTGGTCATCCGCCTCCACCGCCGCGCTGGCCGTGTACTCGGTGGCAAAGTCCAGGCGCAGGATGTCGGCGTTGTTGAACACGCCCCCGACCACCGACTGCAGGCTGGTAATGCGGATCGGCTTGCCGACGTCGGGGATGTACAGCCACAGGTTTTCACCGAGGCGCAGGGTGCTGCGCCCGCGCTCGCTGGGCGGGTCGAGAAACAGCGCGACCATGCGGTCCTCGCCCTTCTTCACGGTATAGAGCACGAACTCCTTGCGACTGCCGTCCGGCTCGATGTTGATCAGCTTGCGGTACATCTCGTAGGTGGCCGGGGCCATGCGCCGGTCCACCTCCTCCAGTACAGCCTGGGCGTCGAAGGCCTGGGCGGCCGGTGCGGCGGATCCGAGGCCGACAAGGACCAGGATTGCAGCGAGCGTTCGGAAGCATGTCATGACCGTCTCCTCTACACGTGCCGCAGGGCGGTAATGGGATCCATGCGCGCGGCCTTCCACGCCGGGTACAGGCTCGCGATCACGGCCACCAGCATGACCACCCCCACCACCGGCAGCACATCGCCGCCGCTGATGGATGGCACCAGGGTGATGGTCTGCCTGCCGAAGGCAAAGTTCAGTGGCCACAGGCTCAGCACGTACACGGCCACCAGGCTGATCAGCGCCCCGATGGCGCCGCCGACGATGCCGAGCAGCAGCCCCTCGCTCACGAACAGGGCGAGAATACGCCGCGGCGGCGTGCCGATGGCGGCCATGGTGCCGATTTCCCGAATGCGCTCGTACACCGCCATGATCATCACGTTCATGATGGCGATGAGCACGATACCCACCAGCATGATCCGGATGAAGAGATCCAGCAGATCGATCATGCGCGCGATGTTGGCAAAGGGCGAGAGCTGGTCCCAGCCGTGGATCTCGAGCATGGTCTGGCCCTGCGGGTCGCGCACCCCGGCCAGAACCGCCTGCAGCTTCCCGGTCGCCGTGCCGAGATCCTCGAGGTCCTTCAGCCGCACGGCGATCTCGCTCACCTCGGGCTGCCCCAGGCGCAGCAGCTCACGCGCGTCGTCCATGTGCAGGTAGCCATCGCGGCCGCCCGGCCCCGTCACGGGTTCGAGCACCCCCTGGACGACGAAGGTCCGCCCGTTGACCGAGCCGTCGACGTTGGTCGCGACCAGCACCACGGTATCGCCCACATTCACCTTCATCCCCTTGGCCAGCAGCTCCGGAATCAGCAACTTGCCGCGCGCGACCAGGCCGCCGTCCATGTCGCCCTTGAGCAGCCGCTCGCCGAGCCCCGGCATCGCCAGCATCTCGCGTTCCGGGTAGACGCCGTTCAGACGGATGTTGGTGGTCTCGGTGAAGTTGCTGAACATCGCGCCGAACTTGAGCCGCGGCGTCCAGGCCTCCACCTCGGGTATGTCATCGAGCGCCGCCTCGATTCTCGACAGCGTATCCGTTTTCAGGTTGAGGTTGAGCGGCAGATTATCGATGGAGGCGACGTAGCCCTTGTGGTGCACCTGCAGGTGACCAAGCATCGCGTCGGTGATCTGGCCCACCATCACCGACTTGAAGGAACCCGACACGGCCACGAACAGCAGCACGGCCACCAGCCCCAGCACGATCAGGCCCGCCGTGAGCAGGGTACGTCGCCAGTAACGCGCCAGGTTGCGCGCGGCCATGCGCAGTATCGTCATCATCGCACCGCGCCCTCCTGCTTGATGAGGCGCCCGTCCTCCAGCGAAAAGATCTCCTCGGCCTCACCGACGATCTTCGGGTCGTGCGTGGAGAAGATGAAGGTCGTACCGAACTCGTCACGCATCTTCTTCATCAGGGTGATGATGCGATAGGCACTGTCGTGGTCGAGGTTGGCAGTGGGTTCGTCGGCCAGCACCAGCCGGGGCTGCGTGGCCAGCGCCCTCGCCACGGCCACACGCTGCTTCTGTCCGCCGGAGAGCTGGTCGGGGCGTTTGTCCGCCTGCTCGGCGATACTCACCGCTTCCAGCAGTTCCGCCACCCGCGCCCGGCGCCGCTCCACCGACCAGCGCTGCACCATCAGCAGCGGGTACTCGATGTTCTCGGCGGCCGACAGCACGGGCATGAGGTTGAAATCCTGGAACACGAAGCCGATATGCGCCCCGCGGAACGCCGCCGAGGCGCGCCCGTTCAGCCGGCCGACGTCGGTATCCAGCACGCGCAGGCTCCCCTGCGAGGGACGGTCCAGGCAGCCAATCATGTTGAGTAGCGTGCTCTTGCCACTGCCCGAGGGGCCAATGAAGGCGACCAGCGCACCGGAATCGATGGAAAAATCCACCCCGCGCACGGCCGGCACGTCCACATCACCCGCCCGGTAGGTCTTTGACAACCCCGAGGCCTCGATCAAAGCCATGTCCCGGTCCCCCTGTCTCACATGTCCTGCCTGGAAAGATCTCGACAGTATCGCTCCTGCCCTGGCTGATCAAGGCTGGCAATACTCACGCGAGAAAGGGATGCACTTCGACGCGTGCGCGACCCGTCAGACCGGGATCGCCAGTGCTCGGTGGCCGCCGATGCAGCGACCACACGGACGACCGGGCCCGGCCATTCATCATGGAACATGCCCGCCCAGCAACACCATCAACCCGAGCACGACGAACACCAGGGCGGCAACGGCGTGCACCAGGTGCACGGGAACCTTCCCCGCGACGTGACCACCCAGGAGGACAGCAGGGACGTTGGCGATCATCATGCCGAGCGTCGTGCCCGCCACCACCCAGAGCAGCGTCTGGTACTGGGCCGCGAGCGCGACGGTGGCAACCTGGGTCTTGTCGCCCATCTCGGCGAGAAAAAAGGCGATCAGGGTCGCGCCGAACACGCCGAAACGCAGCAGCCTGTTCTCCTCGTCTTCCAGCTTGTCCGGAATCAGCATCCACACCCCCATCGCGAAGAACGAGGCGCCCAGCACCCAGCGCAGGAGTTCCGGGGTGATCAGCGTGGTGAGCCACATCCCCAGGCCACCGGCCAGCGCATGGTTGGCCAGCGTCGCGACGAGGATGCCGAGGATGATGGGTACCGGCCTGCGGAACTTGGCCGCGAGTACGAACGACAACAACTGCGTCTTGTCGCCGATCTCGGCGAGCGCGACGATCCCGGTGGAGATCAGAAAGGCTTCCATGAAAACATACCCTGGCCGGATGCATACCGATGACCACACCACCCCTCCGGCCAACACGGAAGCGGCATGGTCAAAGGTCTTGCCAGGTCGGAGACTGCCTGCACCATGGCCCGAAGGCCAAGTCTGTTGATACAGGCCCCGCTTTGCGCGGGCGGCTACTCCCCAATGACGGGCGCATTCTAGCGAAACGGCATCGGCACTGTCCAGCGTATGGCTGTGGTGCTCGCAGCGATGCAGAGCGCAATCAGAAGCCCAAACCAATCGTCAGAGATCTCCCGTCGTTTCGGCGCTTATCCCTGGCCAGACGCCAGAATTCAGAACGGGCGAGGCAACCAGGACCAGGTGGGGGACATTTGACGTGGGTGGCATCGAGACTGGAACCCTGCTTTTGCAGGGATGACGGGCAGAGACTCACATCTCTGTCTCTTTCGTCATTCCGGCGAAGGCCGGAATCCAGAACGGCGCACGATCAGGCGGTCACACGTTCGAACCGCACCGGGCGCAAAAAAGCCCTCCACAGGGGGAGGGCTTAGGATATGGCGCGCCCGGCACGATTATTCGCGGTGCTCACCCCTGCGGGGCTGGCGTCGCTGACGCTCCGCCATTCTCACTCGCTTCGCTCGCTCGTCGAACGTCGATTTGTCCAGGTCGCACGTTCGAACCGTGCCGGGCGCAAAAAAGCCCTCCACACGAGGAGGGCTTGGGATATGGCGCGCCCGGCACGATTATTCGCTGCGCTCACCCCTGCGGGGCTGGCGTCGCTTGCGCTCCGCCATTCTCACTCGCGTTGCTCGCTCGTCGAACGTGGCCTTGTTCATGTCGCACGTTCGAACCGCACCGGCCGCAAAAAAGCCCTCCACACGGGGAGGGCTTGGGATATGGCGCGCCCGGCACGATTCGAACGTGCGACCGCCTGGTTCGTAGCCAGGTACTCTATCCAGCTGAGCTACGGGCGCTTTGAAGGTTGCGAATTATGAGGGGATCGGGCGGGGTCGTCAAGGGGGGCCTGGGAATTCATCCGTTCTCCCTTGTCCGGTAATCATCATCCCGGCGCACGCGCCAGGATCCAGGTACAGCGATCTCGATATGGCTTTGGAATACCGACGGCAGAAAGTATCCCCTGGCCAACCCGGTATCGAGGGTTCGAAGCCCTGGCATCCCGGTATCGAGGGTTCGAAGCCCTGGCACCCCGATAAACAGGAAGGGGCTCCCAAAACCGGGAGCCCCTTCCTGTTTATATGGCGGAGACGACTGCAGGGATGCAGGAGTTAGGGCAACGCAGGAGCAGTTGCCGAGAGAGGGATAGGCTCCCGCTGGTCGCCGTCACCTCGCTTCGCTCGGCGGTCGAACCCTCTTGTCCATCTATCGAGGGTTCGAAGCCCTGACTGTCCTGATAAATAGAAAGGGGCCCCAAAAAACCGGGGCCCCTTTCTATTTATATGGCGGAGAGAGAGGGATTCGAACCCTCGATAGAGTTTCCCCTATACACCCTTAGCAGGGGTGCGCCTTCAGCCACTCGGCCATCTCTCCAGGTCTGGGATCTGGCACGGCGGGGCGCCAGATTCAGCGAGGTGCAAGGATACCCGGCCGGGGTGGGAAAATCAAAGGGATCAGGGGGTAATTCGAGGAATTCGGGCATGAAAAAAGGGGTGTTTCCACCCCTTTCTTCTTGCCGCACCCTATTCGTTGCCGACGGCGCCGGGCGCGTCATTCTCGCGCTGGATGCGCTCGTAGATCTCTTCACGGTGCACAGAGACGTCCTTGGGGGCGTTGATGCCGATACGCACCTGGTTGCCCTTGACGCCCAGTACGGTCACAGATACCTCATCTCCAATCATGAGGGTCTCTCCGACACGACGAGTCAGAATAAGCATTGTCCTATCTCCTGCATTGCTTCAATCACCTTGTGCCGGGCAAACGGCCGATCCATGTGCCTCGATCCGTTGCCCAACGCGCTTCCGGAACTGTTCCGTCCCGTCCCCTGTGTAACCCGATACTACGGGGTAACGTCCCTTTGTTCAGCAGTGGCCCTGCTCGTTGGCAGCGCCTTGTTATGCTTGTGCGTATATAGTAAAAAATATCGGACAGGGTGTGATCCGGCATGCCGCAAGTTTTACAAACTTGCCACATTCGACAGCGACACTCGTCGTTTGATCCCTGGCGGGCTGACTATTCCTTCCCAGCGGGCTCTTTTTCCAGCTCGAAGGCGTCGTGCAGGGCACGCACTGCCAGTTCCAGGTACTTTTCGTCGATCACCACGGAGATCTTGATCTCGGAGGTGGAGATCATGCGGATGTTGATGCCTTCCTTGCCGAGCACCTCGAACATCTTGCTGGCGATACCGGCGTGGGAACGCATACCAACGCCCACCAGCGAGACCTTCACGATACGGGTGTCGCCCGACACCTCGCGCGCACCGATCTCGCCGGCGATGGCCCTGAGGGCCTCGAGCGACTTTTCGTAGTCGTTGCGGTGCACGGTGAAGGTGAAGTCGGTCATGTCGTCCGCACCGACGTTCTGCACGATCATGTCGACCTCGACGTTGAGGTCGGAGACCGCGCTGAGGATCTTGTAGGCCACGCCGGGCTGGTCCGGCACGCCGGAGACCGTGAGCTGGGCCTCGTCGCGATTGAATGCGATACCCGAAATCAGCGCCTGTTCCATTGTCTCGTCCTCGAAGGTAATCAGTGTGCCGGGGCCCGACTCTTCGAAGCTGGAGAGCACGCGCAGTGGCACGTTGTACTTGCCCGCGAATTCCACCGAGCGGATCTGCAGCACCTTGGAACCGAGGCTGGCCATTTCCAGCATTTCCTCGAAGGTGATGCGGTCCAGGCGACGGGCCTTGGAGACCACGCGCGGGTCGGTGGTGTAGACGCCGTCGACGTCGGTGTAGATCTGGCACTCGTCGGCCTTGAGGGCGGCGGCCAGGGCGACGGCGGTGGTATCGGAGCCACCCCGACCGAGGGTGGTGATGCTGCCGTGTTCGTCCACCCCCTGGAAGCCGGCGACCACCACGACCCGCCCGGCATCGAGGTCACGCCGCATGCGGCTGTCGTCGATGTCGCGGATGCGCGCCTTGTTGTGGGCGCTGTCGGTGAGGATGTGCACCTGCGCGCCGGTGTAGGAGCGCGCCGGGCAGCCGGCCTTTTCCAGGGCCATGGCGAGCAGCGCGATGGTCACCTGCTCGCCGGTGGACAGCAGCACGTCGAGTTCGCGGCCGGCGGCGCGCGAATCGATACCGTGGGCGAGGTCGATCAGGCGATTGGTCTCGCCCGACATGGCGGAGACGACGACCACGATGTCGTCGCCCGCCTCGCGCGCCCTGACGATGCGCGCGGCGACGTTCTGGATGCGGTCGATGGTACCGACCGAAGTTCCGCCGTATTTGTGAACGATGAGGGCCATAGGGGTCCGTGTCGAAAAGGGATCAATTAAACACTAAACAAACAAAGACTTAAAGGCCGCCGGTCATATCGGCGGCCTCGTGCCTCGGGATCGGCAGGCGGGCAGACGGCATGTGCCGGGGGCTACCCCCCCTGACCCAGCTGGCCCTGCACCCAGGCAGGCACGGCCTTCAGCGCCCCGTCCAGCGCTGACGGGTCCTTGCCACCGGCCTGGGCCATGTCGGGGCGGCCGCCGCCCTTGCCGCCCACCTGCTGGGCGACGACGTTGACGAGGTCGCCCGCCTTGATGCGGCCGGTCTCGTCCCTGGTCACGCCGGCCACCAGGCTCACGCGATCGCCGTCCACGGCGGCGAGCACGATGGCGGCATGCTGGAGCTTGTTCTTCAGCTGGTCGAGGGTGTCGCGCAGGGTCTTCACGTCGGCGCCCTCGAGCCTGGCCGCCAGCACCTTGATGCCGTCGATGTCCACGGCCTGGGCGGCGAGGTCACCGCCGGCCTGCGAGGCGAGCTTGCCCTTGAGGCGTTCGAGCTCCTTTTCCAGGGTGCGGGCCCGCTCGACGAGCTGCTCGACCTTCTCGTCGGCATCGCTGCGGCTGGCCTTCACCAGGGCGGCCACGCGGTCCAGGCGCTCGGCCTGGCCGTCGATCCAGCGCAGGGCGTTCTCGCCGGTCACGGCCTCGATGCGGCGCACGCCGGAGGCGACACCCGACTCGCTCACGATCTTGAACAGCCCGATGTCACCGACGCGGTTCACGTGCGTGCCACCGCAGAGCTCGGTGGAGAAACCGATCTTGAGCACGCGCACCCGGTCGCCGTACTTCTCGCCGAACAGGGCGAGCGCCCCGGCCTCCAGGGCCTCGTCCATGGACATCTCGGCGGCGGTCGCGTCCTGGTTGGCGCGGATCTCGGCGTTGACGATGCGCTCCACCTCGGCCAGCTGTTCACGCGTGACCGGCTCGAAATGCGAAAAGTCGAAACGCAGGCGCTCGGGGGTGACCAGCGAGCCCTTCTGCTGCACGTGCTCGCCGAGCACCTGGCGCAGCGCGGCGTGCATCAGGTGGGTGGCGGAGTGATTGAGCTTGATGGCCTCGCGGCGCGCGCCGTCCACCTGCGCGGTGACGGTCGCGCCCTTCGCCACGCGGCCCTCGGCCACGCGCCCGATATGCAGCCAGGCCTTCCCCTGTTTCTGCGTGTCGGTGACGATGAAGCGCAGGCCGTCGGCCGTCAGTTCGCCGGTATCACCTACCTGGCCACCGGACTCGGCATAGAAGGGGCTGCGGTCGAGCACCACCATGCCCTCCTCCCCCGCGGCCAGGGCCTCGACCGGCTGACCACCCCTGAGCAGGGCCACCACGGAGCCCGCATCCTCCAGGCGATCGTAGCCGGTGAACTGCGTTTCGGCGTCCACCTGCGCGGCCTTGCTGTAGTCCTCGGCGAACTGGCTGGCGGCGCGGGCGCGGCTGCGCTGCGCGTCCATCTCGCGCTCGAAGCCGGCCATGTCGAGCTCGAGGCCGCGCTCGCGCGCGATGTCGTTGGTCAGGTCCACCGGGAAGCCGTAGGTGTCGTAGAGCCTGAACACCGTCTCGCCCGGAATCACCTTGCCGGACATGCCGGCGATGTCGTCCTCGAGGATCTTCAGGCCCTGCTCCAGGGTCTCGTTGAAGCGTTCCTCTTCCTGCTTCAGCACGCGCTCGACCTGGGCCTGCGCCTTCGCCAGTTCCGGATAGGCCTCGCCCATTTGCTCGACCAGCGGCTGCACCAGCCGGTGGAAGAACGGCTGGGTGAGCCCGAGCTGGTGCCCGTGACGCGCCGCGCGGCGGATGATGCGCCGCAGCACGTAGCCGCGGCCCTCGTTGGAGGGCAGCACGCCGTCAGTGATGAGGAAGCTGCAGGAGCGGATATGGTCGGCGATGACCTTGAGCGAGGGCTTTTCCAGGTCCTGCACACCGGCCAGTTCGGCAATGGCCCGGATCAGGTGCTGGAACAGGTCGATCTGGTAGTTGCTGTGCACGCCCTGCATCACGGCGGCCAGGCGCTCCAGGCCCATGCCGGTGTCGACCGAGGGCTTGGGCAGCGGGTTGAGGGTGCCGGCCTTGTCGCGGTCGTACTGCATGAAGACGAGGTTCCAGATCTCGATATAGCGGTCGCCGTCCTCCTCGGGGGTGCCGGGCGGGCCGCCGGCAACCCCGGGGCCGTGGTCGTAGAAGATCTCGGTGCAGGGGCCGCAGGGGCCGGTGTCGCCCATCTGCCAGAAGTTGTCGGAGCTGCCGTCGGCCTTGTCACCGATGCGGGTGATGCGGTCCAGCGGTACGCCGACCTCCTTCACCCAGATGTCAAAGGCCTCGTCGTCGGTCTCATAGACGGTGACCCAGAGCTTGTCGGCCGGGATCCGGTAGACCTCGGTGAGCAGTTCCCAGGCGTAGTGGATGGCGTCGCGCTTGAAGTAATCGCCGAAGCTGAAGTTGCCCAGCATCTCGAAGAAGGTGTGGTGGCGCGCAGTGTAGCCGACGTTCTCCAGGTCGTTGTGCTTGCCGCCCGCGCGCACGCAGCGCTGCGAACTCACCGCGCGGGTATAGTCGCGGCTCTCACGGCCGAGGAACACATCCTTGAACTGGACCATGCCCGCATTGGTGAACAGCAGGGTCGGGTCGTTGGCCGGCACCAACGGGCTGGAGGGCACCACGGCATGGCCCTTGCTCTCGAAGAACTCGAGAAACTGCGAGCGAAGTTCGGCGCTACTGGTCATAAACACTCAGACACTCAGA
>DSBO01000160.1 GCA_011046015.1 Thioalkalivibrio sp.
ACCATCCTCGCCCGCAAGCTCGCCCGTATCGCCTTCGCCATCCTCAAAAATGGATCCGACTATGTGCCAAGAAAACTTTGCCTTGCGACATAGAATCTCCTACCCTCTTCTAAATACCCTTCAGCTTCACCCCGCCATGCAGCCACGCCGCCCACTGGGCGTGCAGGGACACGTCCACGCCATCGGCCCTGGCGGCCTGCTGCAGGTGGCGTTGCAGGTCTTCGAGCAGTTCGGAATCCATCAATTCGGGGTTGGCGGGCAAGGCCTCGTGCAGCAGGCCATAGATGCGCTTGAGCTCGTCCAGGGGATAGTCGGAGAGCGTTTTCATGAGGGACTCCTGTGGGCTGGCAATACGGAGGAGAAACTTTAACAAGCGTGGCTAACCGCTTGCAAAATCATGGTTTTTGGTTAAGATCGACCCATCGACTGAACACCTTGCGAGGGGTACACCATGTCCAATGTCGCCTACCTGCTGCCCAAACGCCAGCGCCCGGTCTGGCCGGCCGAGCTCGAGGACGTCGGACTGGAGCTCGAGGCCCTGACCGAGGTCCCGCTGCTGGGCACCGTGACGGCGGGGCTACCCATCGACCTCTGCGAGCAGCAGGAGAGCGTCTCGGTCCCCAGCGACCTGGTACGCCGCAACACCTATGCCCTGCGCGTACGCGGCCACTCGATGATCGACGACAACATCGAGGACGGCGACATCATCGTGGTGGAGAAGCGCGAGAGCGCGGAGAACGGCCAGACCGTGGTCGCCATGATCAACGGCGAGCAGGTCACGCTGAAGAAGTTCTACGTGGAGCGCGACGGCATCCGGCTGCAGCCCGCCAACCCGGAGATGGAACCGATCATCCTGAAGAACGAGGACATCCAGATTCTCGGTATCGTCACCGGCGTCATCCGGCACAAGTAACACCCGCGACGATGGCGGCGCCCTGCCTCGCCGCTTTTCACCCCTCACTTCACGCCGATGTACAAGCGCAAGGCACAGGTTCTGTTCGTTAGCGCGCATGGCCGCGCGGCGGCCCCGATGGCGGCGGCGCTGGCCAACCGGCTGGGAGCCGACTGGCTGATCGGGCGGGCGGCCGCACTGTCACCCGCCGACCCGACGCCGGAACTCGCGGCGCGGCTGGTGGGAATCTCGCCGGCTCCGGTGGCCATCGAGGCCCTGAGCGAAGACCTCAAGGCCTGGGCCGACCTCATCGTGCACTTCGACGCCGCACTGCCCGAGCGCATGGGGGCGCTGCCACCGACTGCCCGCCGCAAGCACTGGCCGCTGGCGGCGGATGCGGGAACGCCGTCCGATGCCCTGGAGACCGAACTGCGTGCACGCATCCTCGGCATGGTCGGGGGCATGCGCATGCTGGCCCGGTCGTCGACCGAAGCCGACGACTGATCGGGTACGGTGTCGCCGCTGGCCCTGGATTGGCGGTATAGTGGCGCCGTCACAAAACAATAACGACGGAACACCATGACCACCCCACGGATCACCCTCGACCAGTGGCAGGCGCTCCAGGCGCTGGCCGACCACGGGAGCTTCTCGGCCGCCGCCCAGGATCTCGAACTCAGCGACTCCGCGGTGCGCTTCGCGCTGCACAAGCTGGAGGACAAGCTGCAGCTCAAGCTGCTGGAGCAGGGCGAGGACGGTCGCGTGCGGATAACCGATGCCGGTCATGTCCTGCTGGACCGCGCGCGCCAGCTCATGGCAGAGGCGCGCAAGCTGGAGGGGCTGGCCCGGGATCTGCGCGAGCACGACGACACCTGTATCAACCTGGTGGTCGATACCGGCTTCCCCACCAACCTGCTGCTGGAGGCTCTGCGGCGGTTCGAGGAGGCGGGCACACCGGCCCGCATCAACCTGCGCGAGGTGGCGCCACTGGGGGTGCAACGCGCGCTGCGCGCGGGCGAGGCCGACCTGGCGCTCGGTAGCGAGATTCCTGAGGGGTTCAAGGGGCAGCCGATCACGACCATCGAGTACGTGGCGGTGGCCCAGCCGCATCACCCGCTACACGACATCAAACGCAAGCTGCTGCCCAAGGACCTGACCCGCCATCTGCAGATCATCGTGCAGGGGGCGAGCGGTCAGTTCCAGAGTAGCGGGGCGTGGGTACGCTCGGAGCGCCAGTGGACGGTGGCGACGCTGCACACGGCGCTCACCCTGGTGAAGGCGGGGCTGGGGTTCAGCTGGCTGCCGTCCCACCTGGTGAAGCACGCCATCGAGCACGGCGAGATCAAGCCGCTCAAGTTCCAGGCCGGCGGGAGCTATCATGTCTCGATGTTCCTGGTGGTGCGGGATGCAATGGAGTGCGGGCCGGCGGCGGCGAAGCTCGCCAGCATCCTGCAGCAGATCAATGCCGACCCGAAACAATCCGCTCGCGCATGATGTGATCGATACGCTCACGCAGCATCATCAGGCTGCCGTCGATCCCGAGTCGCAGTTCGTGGTTGGCGAACTGCAGTAACGGATAGATCTTGTCCACCAGCAGGTGGGTCTGCTCGGCCAGCTTGGTGGTCTCGCCCGACTTCAGCAACACCAGCGCCTCCTCCACCGACAACAGGTTCTTCGGCCGCAGATGATCGCTGGTGATGCCGCCGGCGGCCGCCGGCTCCTCGAAGATCAGCTTGTTGCCACCGCTGGCCATCGCCTTGTTCAGACGGGTCTCGGCCACCTTCAGCATCTCGTCGAAGTCCAGGTCGGCCGATAGCGTCGGCGACACCAGGCCGGCGCTCATGGTCATGCGAAAGCGGGTATTACCGATCCGGTAGCCCGTCTTCTGCATGAGCTGGTGGATGCGATTGGCGATCTTGCGGGCGGTTAGCTCGTCGGCCCCCGGCATGAGCACGCCGAACTGCGCCAGCCCGATGCGGGCCACCGTGTCCTCCTGGCGTACCGAGTTGGCGATGATCCGGGCCACGTTGACCAGGATCTTCTCGGCGATCTCGCGTCCCTTCTTCTTGAACAGTACGTCGTACTTGTCCACCGACATGCGCAGGATGGACAGCGGCTTGTCGTGGCGCAGGGCGAAGGAGATGAGCTCCGAGCCATGCTGCTTGAAGTAGAGCTTGTTGGCCAGACGCGTGAGCGGGTCGATGGTCGACTGCGTCTCGATGATGTGCCGCGCATCGTCCAGCTTGCGCGTGGTCTCGTCGAACTTGACGCTGGCGCGGGCACGCGCCTTGAGCTGCATCGCGTCGAAGGGCTTGGTGATGAAGTCAGTGGCGCCGAGCATCATCGCCTGGCGGTGCATGCGCTCGTCGTCGTTGTGCCCGGTGATGATGACCACCGGTAACTGGTTGATACGGCTGTGGATGGATTCGCGGATCTGGCGCAGCAGCTCGAAGCCGTTCATCCTCGGCATGACCAGGTCGGAGAACACGGCCTGGATGTCCTGGTCCTCGGCGATGCGCTTCCACGCCTCCTTGCCGTCCTCGGCCTCGATCACGTCGAAGTCCTGCACCAGCAGGCGGCGCATGGCGCGCCGCATCGTCTTGGAATCGTCGACGATGAGGATGCGCTGCTTCTTGATCTCGACTTGTGCGTCGGCCTCCATCCAGCCTCCCTGGTCCTGCGCCGCGATTACCCCGGGGCGGGGCTAAGCAAAGAGCCTAGCCGCATGTTAGCACCCGTGAGCGGGGTTGGGGAGCTATGCCCCGGAACCCCGTCACAGATGCGCCATGGGCCTACTTGGGCTGACGCGAGGCGCGCTTGCGGTCGTTCTCGGAGAGCAGCTTCTTGCGCAGGCGGATGTGGTTGGGGGTCACCTCCACCAGCTCGTCGTCGTCGATGAACTCCAGCGCCTGTTCCAGGCTCATGCGAATCGGCGGCGTGAGGATCAGGTTCTCGTCGGTACCGGCGGCACGGATGTTGGTCAGCTGCTTGGCCTTGAGTGGGTTGACCACCAGGTCGTTGTCGCGCGAGTGGATGCCGATGACCATGCCCTCGTAGACCTCCTCGCCGGGACCGACGAACAGGCGGCCGCGCTCCTGCAGGTTGAACAGGGCGTAGGCCAGGACCTTGCCCGGGCCATTGGCGATCAGCACGCCGTTGATACGGTTGCCGAAGCTGCCCTTCTTCATCGGGCCGTAGTGATCGAACACCGAATAGATGAGGCCGGTACCCTGGGTGGCGGTCATGAATTCGGTGCGGAAACCGATCAGGCCGCGCGAGGGGATGATGTAGTCCAGGCGCACGCGGCCCTGGCCGTCCGGCACCATGTTCTTGAGGTCGCCACCGCGCACGCCGAGCTTTTCCATCACGCCGCCCTGGTGTTCCTCCTCCACGTCCACGGTGAGCTGCTCGTAGGGCTCCTCGCGCACGCCGTCCACCTCGCGCATGATGACCTCGGGACGTGACACGCCCAGCTCATAGCCCTCGCGGCGCATGTTCTCGATGAGAACCGACAGGTGTAGTTCGCCGCGACCGGAGACGCGGAACTTGTCCGGGTCGTCGGCCTGCTCGACGCGCAGGGCGACGTTGTGCAGCAGTTCACGGTCCAGGCGTTCCTTGATCTGGCGACTGGTGATGAACTTGCCGTCCTTGCCGGAGAAGGGCGAGGTGTTGACCTGGAAGGTCATGCTCACGGTCGGCTCGTCCACGGTCATCGGCGCCAGGGCCTCGACCGCGCCCGGATCGCAGAGGGTGTCGGAGATGAACAGCTCATCGATGCCGGTAAAGGCGATGATGTCGCCGGCGGTCGCCTCCTGGACCTCGATACGGTCCAGCCCGAGGAAGCCGAAGATCTGCAGCATGCGGCCGTTGCGGCGCTTGCCGTCACGGTCGACGATGGCCACCGAGCTGTTCGGCTTGATGCGTCCGCGGGTGATGCGGCCGATGCCGATGACGCCCACGTAGCTGTTGTAGTCGAGCTGCGAGACCTGCATCTGGAACGGACCCTCGATGTCGACCTGCGGCGGATGTACCTTGTCGACGATGGCCTGGAACAGGGGCGTCATGTCGCCCTCGCGCACGGTCTCGTCGAGGCCGGCGTAGCCGTTCAGGCCCGAGGCGTAGATCACGGGGAAATCGAGCTGCTCGTCGGTCGCCCCCAGGCGGTCGAACAGGTCGAAGGTCTGGTCCAGCACCCAGTCCGGGCGCGCACCCGGGCGGTCGATCTTGTTGATGACCACGATCGGCTTGAGGCCGCGGCCCAGCGCCTTCTGCGTGACGAAACGGGTCTGCGGCATGGGGCCGTCCACCGCGTCCACCAGCAGCAGCACCGAGTCGACCATCGACAGCACGCGCTCCACCTCGCCGCCGAAGTCGGCGTGGCCGGGGGTGTCGACGATGTTGATGTGGTAGTCGCCCCAGTTGATGGCCGTGTTCTTGGCCAGGATGGTGATGCCGCGCTCCTTCTCCAGGGCATTGGAGTCCATCGCGCGCTCCTCGAGCTGGGTGCGCTCGTCGAGGGTCTGCGACTGTTTCAGGAGCTGGTCGACCAGGGTGGTCTTGCCATGGTCAACGTGGGCGATGATGGCGATATTGCGGAGATTTTCGATCACGGGACGTTCCGGGGGGGCGTAGAATGAAGGTCGCGTATTATACTTGATCGACGGCGTCAACGTTTAAAAAAAATACCCCCATACGATCAAACCAACCCCGGGGACAGGGTCCATATGGCGCAGGAAGGCAGTCGGTCGATACGCAAGAATGGCCTGGGACCCTGGCTCCTGGGGCTGCTGCTGGCCGCGCTGGCCGGTACGGTGCTGGCGCAGGACCAGGCGGCCGAGTGGACCCGCGAGGCCGCGGAGAGCCTGCAGCAGATCGAGAACAGGCTCGCGCCGGTGGACCCGGAAACCGCCGACGCCGGCGCCATCGGCGCGGCGCTGCGCGAGGTGGGCAGCCTGCGCACCCGGGCCCAGCAGTGCGTGACCACTGCCGAGGAGGCGATCAAGAAGCTCGATGCCACCCTCGCATCGCTCGGGGAGGCGCAGCAGGGCGAACCCGCGGAGGTCACGCGCGAACGCCGCGACCTGGAACAACAACGCGCCGCGCAGGAACAGACACTGTCCACCTGCCGGCTGCTCGGGGTACAGGCCCAGCGGCTCTCCGAGGTCCTCGCGCAGGGCCAGCAGGCGATCCTCGCCAGCCGCCTGCTCGCGCGCGGCCCGGACGCGTGGACCGTCCTCAAGGCCAACCTGATCGCTCCGGGGCAGTGGCTGATCTCCCTCTGGCGCCTGCTCGAACTGGAGGAATCCAAGGGCCTGCCTGACCTCCGCCAATGGCTGTTGACGCTGGGCATGCTGATCCTCGGTGCCGCCGCCGGGTTCGGCCTGCGCAGGCTGCTGTTTCGACGCGACCTGGCCGCACGCGACCAGGCAGGGATCGCCGCGAACTTCGCACTGGCGCTGGCGGTTCAGACCCGGCGCGACCTGCCGGTGTGGGGCGCGCTGGCACTGCCGGCCATCTATCTGCTCATCGCCCTGCCCGTCAGTCCGCTGCCCCTGGTGACGGCCGCCGCGGTGGGCCTGGCGCTGTTCGCGCTACTGATATCGCTGATCAGCGTGCTGCTGGTCCCGCATGCCCCGGCCACCGACTGGCTGATGCGCCCGGCGGACGCGGCGCGGGCGCTGGGCCGACGCCTCAAGGCCCTGGCCGCCCTGGGCCTGGTCGGCTACCTGCTGTTCGTCACCAGCCTGCGCGACGCACTGAGTCCGGATCTCTACCTGCTCGCCCGCGGTATCTACGGCACCGTGCTCATCCTCAACCTGGTGGACATCGTCTGGCTCCTGCGTCGGGCGAGCTGGGCACTGGTCGGCCGCCTGCCACGCCTGGCGCTGATGGCGGCGCTGCTGGGCATGCTGCTGGCCGAGTACCTCGGCTACCGCAACCTGGCGAGTTACCTGCTCGGCGGGACCATGGGCAGCCTGTTCGCGCTCGCCATCGCCATGCTGGCGAGCCTACTGCTCACCGACCTTTACAACGGTATCGACGAGGGACGGCTCGGCTGGCAGCGGCGGCTGCGCGCGCGCCTGGGGCTGAAGAGCCACGAACTGGTCCCGGGTCTGACCTGGCTGCGGCTGTTCACGCTGGTGGTGATCTGGGGCGGGTTCCTGCTGTGGATCACCGCCATCTGGGGCTTCTCGCAACAGGGTCAGAGCCTGCTGGTGCCCTACCTCACCGGCGGCTTCACCATTGGCTCGCTCAACATCGTGCCCGCCTACCTGCTGGGCGGACTGGCCGCCTTCGCGCTGCTGCTTAACTTGTCTCGCTACATCAAGCAGCACCTGATCCCGCGCTGGCTGCGTCACACCCGCATGGACATGGGGGCGCGCGAGGCGGTGGCGTCGGTCACGGGCTATATCGGTATCGCGGTGGCGGCCCTGGTAGCGCTGTCCATCGCCGGCTTCGAGATGCAGAACCTCGCGATCATCGCCGGCGCACTGTCGGTGGGGATCGGCTTCGGCCTGCAGAACATCGTCAACAACTTCGTATCCGGCCTGATCCTGCTGTTCGAACGCCCCATCCGCCGGGGTGACTGGATCGTGGCCGGCGGCACCGAGGGTTACGTCAAGAGCATCAACATCCGCTCCACCCAGATCCAGACCTTCGACCGCGCTGACGTGATCGTGCCGAACTCCGAGCTGATCTCCCAGCAGGTCACCAACTGGATGCTGGCCGACAAGTACGGGCGCGTGGTGGTGCCGGTGGGCGTCTCCTACGACTCGGACCCCGAGCAGGTGCGCGACATCCTGACCGCGGTTGCCGAGGAACACCCGCTGGTGCTCAAGGGCCACCCGGAGCTGGCCGATCCCCGGGTGCTGTTCCGTCAGTTCGGCGACAGCTCGCTGGACTTCGAGTTGCGCTTCTTCATCACCGAGGTGGACCAGCGGCTGACGACCATCAGTGAGATCAACTTCGAGATCTTCCGCGCCTTCAAGCGCGAGGGCATCGAGATCCCGTACCCGCAGCGCGACCTGCACCTGCGGAGCTGGCCCGGGCGCGAGGGCGGCGAGGAGAATCCCACCCTGCCGCCACGCGCGCAGGACTGACGTTGGCGACGGTCGGGCCGCTCGGTATAGTAGTCGCCCGGCCCATGCAAACGATCACCATGACTCAGCAGCCCACCCCGGACAACGAGCCGACCCCCTACGAGCGCCTCGGCGGTGATGCCGCCGTGCGCCGCCTGGTGGACCGCTTCTACACGCTGATGGACACCCTGCCCGAGACGTATGAGATCCGCCGCCTGCACCCGCAGGACCTGTCGGGCTCGGCCGACAAGCTCTACAAGTTCCTCTCCGGCTGGCTGGGCGGTCCGCCGCTTTACTGGGACGAATACGGTCACCCCATGCTGCGTCGCCGGCACCTGCCCTTCCCCATCGGCGAGGCCGAGCGCGACCAGTGGCTGCTGTGCATGAACCAGGCACTGGACGAACAGGTGGACGACGCCGAACTGCGCGAGGCCCTCAAGCGCGCCTTCTTCGGCACCGCCGACCACATGCGCAACCGCGGCTGACGTGCCCCCCCTCGCCCGCGCCCTGCCGGGGCTGGCCCGCGCGCCCTTCCTCTTGCTGGCCCTGGTGGCCTGGGCCATCGGCGCGGCTGCCGCCTACTGGCTGCCTGGCCCCGTGCATTGGGACCAGGCCCTGCTCGCCCTGCTGGCCGCGGTGCTCGCCCATACGGCGGTCAACAGCCTCAACGAATACCATGACTTTCGCAGCGGGCTGGACCTGCACACCACCCGCACTCCCTTCAGCGGCGGCAGCGGGGTGCTTCCCCGGCACCCGGCGTGGGCACCCCCGGCCCTGGCGCTGGGACTCATCACGCTGCTGGCGAGCATCGCCCTGGGACTCCACCTGGTGCGGGCCGGCGGACCGGCCGCTCTGGTGCTGGGCCTCGTCGGTGTACTGCTGGTCACCACCTACACTCCCTGGCTCAACCGTACGCCCTGGCTTTGTCTCATCGCGCCCGGCATCGGCTTCGGACCGGTGATCGTCGCGGGCACCGGTGTCGTGCTCACCGGCGGCTTCGACCCCCGCCTGCTCGCCGCCTCGCTGCCCATGCTGTTTCTGGCCAGCAACCTGTTGCTGCTGAACCAGCTGCCGGACCGGGAGGCAGACGCCGGTGTGGGCCGGCGCCACCTGCCCATCGTCATCGGCCCCCGGGCAAGCCTGTACGTGTTCGGGGCGGGGCTGCTCGCGGGCTACGCGAGCCTGGTGCTCGGCTGGCTGGGCGGCCTGTTACCGGCCGGGGTACTGGCGGGGCTTGTCACCCTGCCGCTGGGAATCGTGGTATTACGCGGGGCCTGGCGCCACCACGCGGACAGCGCGCGGCTCACGCCTGTACTGGGACAGAACGTACTACTGGTACTGGGAACCGGCGGCCTGCAGGCCGCCGGGCTGTTTCTCTCGACCTGAAACGGCAGGCCCTCAGCGCACCTCGCCAATACGCTCGCGGGCGATGCGGAACAGCTCATCTTCCTCACCTTCCATGTTGTGGATCAGCCGCTTCCAGTGCGGGAAGAGGTTCTCCTCCTCGCGATACTCGTGCTTGGCGAGCTGCCCCGAGAGCATGGCGAAGAAGGGTGCCAGCATGCCGGCATCGCCCAGGCCCTCGTCGATCAACTCCTCCATCATCACCGTCTGTTCCAGGATCTGCTCGTGCTCGCGCACCATGATGGAGGTCGGGTCGTCGCCGGCGGGGCTGCGCGGCAGATCAAGGCGCGGCGCGAGGATCTCATCCTCCAGGCTCACGTGCCGACGCAGTGCCTCCGCGTACTCGCGAAAGTAAGGCAGCGCCTCCTCGATCTTGTTGGCGTTGGTGAGGTGCAGGGCGTTGGCAAAGAGCTTGTCGATGCGCAGGTGGTCGCGGGTCAGCAGGTCGATGAGATCGGCCGCCGCCACGTCGTCACGCCGCTTCACGCTCACTGTCCATACCGGCGGGCCCGCCTCGGTCACCTCCCAGTGGATACCGCGACGCAGCTGGATCTCCAGACTCTTCATCAGGATGGCGGGCTCCTCGGCGAGCCGGAGCGTCGCGTCCTCGCCGTGGCGCAGCTCACGCAGTTCATAAAAGGCGTAGCTGTGGGGGGCCATCCCCAGGTCGTCACCAGTCAGATCGATCACGCGTGTAGACATCTCAAACCTCGAAATCGCGAAACAGCGGGGCCCGCCCGCAGGACTACCCCATACCTCCGGCATGGGGTGAACGTAACGCGGGCATTAATGCCCATCCGCGCGCGGCGTGCAAGTAACCCCTGAGACAACACGGGCTCCGCCGGGTTGCGTGCAGGATAAAACATGCGCATGATATGCATCAAAGAAACAGATGACGCCGAGCTGCCACGTTATAATCGTACCCACGGATGTCGAACCCGAGCACAACATGCACAAGCGCAACCGCCTCTTCATCACCCTGGCCCTGGTCTACGCCCTGATCGGCGGCCTGGTCTCACTGACCTGGCTCGCTTGGCCGGGACTCCTCCCGGGCAACGTGCCGCGCCTGCACGGCCACATCATGCTGCTCGGTTTCATGGCCATGATGATCTATGGCGTGGGCCTGCACGTGCTGCCGCGCTTCTCCGGGCGGCCGCTGTTTTCCGAGCGCATGGCCAACTGGCAGCTGTGGGTGAGCAATATCGGCCTTTGGCTGATGGCCGCCGGCTGGCTCGTGCTGGACAACCGGCTGGTGGGGCTCGGCGGACTGGCGAGCTGGATCGGCATCGGCATGTTCGCCGGTAACATCCTGCTCACCGTGCGTCACTACGGGCCGAAGGGGGCATAGGCATGAGCAAGACCGAATACCGCGGCTGCGAGCTGCCGGACGACCTGCTCTACGACCTGGACTACGTCTGGGCGCGGCCGGAGAACGACGGCACCTTCACCCTGGGCATCACCGACCCCGCGCAGACCATGGCCGGGCGCGTGCAGTACTTTCGCTTTCGCAAGGAAGGCTCGCACCGCGAGGCCGGCAAGCCGGTGGCGCGACTCGAGTCCGGCAAGTGGGCCGGTGGCATCCCCACGCCCTTCGACGGCACCATCGTGCGCATCAACCCGGCGGTGGAAAAGGACCCGGGGCTGGTGAATGTCGCCCCCTACAGCGATGCGTGGCTGGTGGTGATGCGGCCCGACGATCCGCAGCAGGCCTACGAGCGCCTGACCACCGGCCCCGAGGCCATGGACGCCCTGCGCGCCTGGATCGACCGCTACGACCTGCAGTGCATGCGCTGCGCCGACTGAACGCGGGGGACAGACACACCATGAAGGTTGAACTGGTTGTTTCCGAGTGGTGCCAGACCTGTCACCAGGCGGAGAAGGTCTGGCGCGGCATCGCCGAGAAGAAGGCCATCGAGTTCGCAGTGGTGGACATGGGCCAGCCCGAGGGCCGCGAGCTGGCCACACGCCTGCGCATCCGCTCCATCCCCGCCATCGTGCTCGACGGCGAACTGGCCCAGATCGGCGTGCACCCGGAGGGTGAGTGCCTGAAGCTGGTGGCCGGGGCCCCCGACCGCAAGGGCGGCGGGGCGCGCCACGTCGGCCTTGGTCTGAGCACGGGGAGCCGCGCCGCGATCCTGGCGGCCATGGGCTATGTCTTTGTCGCCGGCGGCTTCCTGCCCCTTGGCGGCCTGTTCGGCGAGGGCCACCTGCGCCCGCTGCCGCTGCACCTGTTCACCGTCGGCTTCATGACGTTCCTGGTCTACGGGCTGGCCGAGCACATGCTGCCGCGCTTTACCGGCAATCCGATCCGTGGCGGGCTCTGGAGCTACGGCCAGCAGGCACTGGCGCACCTGGGGCTGTGGCTGCTGCTGACTGGCCTCGGCCTCGGCCAGCCCGGCATCGCCGTGACCGGCGCCGCCGGGCTCTGGATCTCGCTACTGGTCTTCACCCTGCGCCTGTGGCCCGTCCTGTGGCCGCCGGGCGGCGGGCGGGAGCGGTCCCGCATGCCGACCCAACCCGACAACCCGATCTGAGGACACCCCATGCCCCGCTACACGATTGTGCTGCTTGCCGTCACTCTGGCGTTCACCCCCGGCGTCCGCGCGGACGCCCCCGAGGCCCCGCACATGGCCGACGACCCCGACCGACGGGCCGTCATCCCGATGAATCCGGCCGGGCGCGACGTGGTGCTCGCCGAGATGCGCATGTTCCTGAAAGGCGTACAGCAGATTGCGGCCGGCCTCGCCGACGACGACATCGAGACCGCTGCCGCCGCCGCCCGCTCGCTGGGGCTCGGCATGGCCGAGACGGTACCGCCGGAGGTGGCGCAGCAGTTACCGATGGAGTTCCGCCAGCTCGGGCGCGCCACCCATGCCGATTTCGACCAGATCGCCATGGATCTGGAGGCCATGGGTGATTCGCGGCACGCCCTGCGCCAGCTCGGCGACACCCTCAACAAGTGCGTCGCCTGCCACGCCACGTGGCGCATCGAGACCGGGGATCTGGGGCGCGGACTACGCCCCTGAGGGAATCAGCTGTTGGCCAGCCGCGCCAGCAGCTCCTCGGCCGTGGGCTGGCCGGGGGCCGGGGGCATCTGCAGGTGGAAGCCCTGCGTCTTCAGGTTGTCCAGGACCTTCGCCGCGTCTTCCTGCGCCAGCTTCCGGTCCGGCGTCAAGTCAAACTCGAGCGAGAACTCCGGGGTGCCGAAGAGCTTCAGCAGGCCCTCGGGCAGGTCGTCGAAGGCGTCCTGCTCGGGGAGATAGAGATAGGTATCAGCCCGCAGGGAGCTGCGGTAGACATAGCATTGCATGATCGCTAGACCTGGTGGTTCGGGGTGATCACTCGTCCGCGGGAGCCGGGGGCGGCAGCACCACGGCCGTCGAGCCGGAGTCGTCCGCCGCTTCGCTCGGGGCCGGAGGCGGTGGCGTGCAGTTCAGCGACACTGGTACCGGCCCACGCTCGCGCTCGTAGACCTCGATGCGGTCGATGGCAGTGTAGCGATACTCGTAGTTGACGACGCCGCCCTGCACATACTGCTCGAGTCGCAGAGAGATATCGCCCGCCTGCGTGAGCTTGCCCTCCAGGACGCGGCCTTCCTTCAGCGACAGGCGCAGCGGCCTGCCCTCGCGCCCGGGCAGGTCCTGCGGGCAGACCGGGTACCAGAGGCGCGTGACCACCTCCGCCGGTCGGGACTGGGCTCCTTCCGGCGGCAGCGGCTGCACCGCGAAACCCTCGACGTAGTCGGACCGGTCGAGCACCGATTCGCTGGTGTCGATGCCGGCGGCCTCGACCTCGGCCTGGTTGGGCACCTCGACGTCGCGCGTGGCCTTGACCGGCATCTTGATGTCGGGCACCTCGACGCCGACCTCCCCACCCACCCGTTTGGCCGTCTGGCTCACGGCCTCGTCGGCCCCGCCGTAGAAGGCCACGGCCACGGCCAGCGCACCGGCCACCAGCAGCAGAAAGCCGTTGCGCGCCTTGTTCTCGGCCCAGGCGGTGGCGACGTAGTAGAAGTTGACCACCGGGACGAGGCCGATCACCCCCCAGACCAGGCCGCGCCGGTAGGCCGACGAGGCGATCATGAGGAGCCCGAGCACGAAGGCGGCAATGCCCGCCCAGGCGACGATATTGACCAGCGTGTCGTTCATTTCCCTATTCCTTGCGTTCGGCGCCCGTTTGAACCGGGTTGGTCATCAGGTAGGTAATACCAGAATCATGCCAGCCACACCACCCTTGGGGGCCTGCACTGTGCGGGACCGCAAGTCTCAGTCCTCGAGATAGGTGTAGCCCTCGAGTCCGGCCTTGAGCTCTTCCACCAGCCGTTGACGCTTGTCGGGGTCGATCTGCAGTGCGTCGACCTTGGCCTCGAGCGCGCCGAGCAGGGCGTCGGTGTCGAAATGCACGTAGCGCAGCAGCTCGTCCACGGTATCGCCATATTCGGGCTCGACCAGGCGGTAGCCGTCATCGGCGAGCGCCACGTTGATCGAGTCGGTGTCGCCGAACAGGTTGTGCAGGTCGCCCAGAATCTCCTGGTACGCGCCCACCAGAAAGATGCCGATGAGGTAGTCATCGCCGGGTGCCACAGCGTGCAGCGGGAGCGTCGGCTCGATACCGTCGTCCTCCACGTAGCGGTCGATACGCCCGTCCGAGTCGCAGGTCAGGTCCTGCAGCACGGCGCGGCGGGTAGGCGCCTCATTCAGCCGGTTGAGCGGCATGATGGGGAAGATCTGTCCGATGGCCCACACGTCCGGGATGGACTGGAACACGGAGAAGTTGCAGAAATACTTGTCGGCCAGCTTCTCGTTGAGTTCGTCGCGGGTCTCGCGCTGCACCCGGCTCTGCCCCTCCATGCCCTCAAGCAGGCGGCGGCAGATGGCGAAGTACAACTCCTCGGCACGGGCACGCTGCTCCAGCGTGAACACGCCATGGGCGTACATGGATTGCGCCTCGGTGAGCCAGTGCGCGGCGTCGTGGTAGACCTCGGTGGGCGAGACGCCATCGCGGTTCTCGAACAACGCCCACAGATCCTGCAGAATGGCCGGCTCGTCCGGCTCGGCTGGCGGCGCGGGCTCGTCCATGCCAAGGCGCTCGATGTCCGTCACGTTGGTGACGAGCACGGCGTGGTGCGCGGTCATGGCACGGCCGGACTCGGTAAAGACCTCGGGGTGCGGCAGGCCGTGCTCCTCGCAAGTCTCGTGCAGGGTGCGCACGATGTTGCGCGCGTATTCCTGCACGCTGTAGTTCATGGAGCAGTAGTGGCGCGAGCGCGTACCCTCGTAGTCGATGCCGAGTCCGCCACCCGCATCCACCACGCGGATATCCGCGCCCAGACGACGCAACTCCTGGTAGAAACGCGCGGCCTCGCGCATGCCGCGCTGGATGTCGCGGATGTTGGCGATCTGCGAGCCCATGTGGAAATGCAGCAGGCTCATGCAGTCGAGCATGTCCTCGTCACGCAGGCGGTTCAGCAGGCGCAGGGCCTGCGCGGCGGAGAGTCCGAACTTGGCCTTCTCCCCGCCCGTGTTCTGCCACTTGCCGGCGCCGATGGAGGCCAGGCGCACGCGCATGCCCAGCAGCGGGCGCACGCCCAGGTCGCGTGCCTCCTCGATGACGAGCTCCAGCTCGGAGGGTTTTTCCACCACGATGTAGATACGCTGGCCGAGCAGGCGGCCGAGCAGGGCCAGGCGCAGGTACTCACGGTCCTTGTAGCCGTTGCAGACGATCACCCCGCCGGGGCGCGACAGCGCCAGCACCGCCAGAAGCTCCGGCTTGCTGCCGGCCTCCAGGCCCACCCGGCTGCCGCCGTGGGCGAGGATCTGCTCCACCACACTGCGCTGCTGGTTGACCTTGATCGGGTAGATGGCGGTGTAGCCACCGCGGTAGTCCACCTCGTCCATCGCCTGGCCGAAGGCACTGCAGAGCGTGTCAACCCGATCGTGCAGCACGTCCTCGAAGCGCACCAGGGCGGGCAGGCGCAGGCCCTGCTCGCGCAGCTCGCCAGCCAGCCGGTAGAGATCCACCGCCGGGGCGGCATCACGCCGGGCGCGCATCGCCACGTGGCCCCGGTCGTTGACCGTAAAGTAGCCGCCGCTCCAGTTGTCGATACCGTAGAGCTGCCGGGCCTTGTCGAGGGTCCAGTCTGTCATCTATCTAACCTTGATCGGGGCGACGGTGGTCCGCCGCCGGAATGTCGTGCGTATAATACCGCTTTTGCCCACCGCCATAGGGGAGCATTTCGCATGTCGCTGGATGACCGCTGGTTCACCGAAATTCACGCCGCCGAGGGCTCGGCGTTTTCGCTGAAGATCAAGGCGAAGCTGCACGAGGAGCAGACGCCCTTCCAGAAGATCGAGATCTATGACACCGAGACCTACGGCAAGCTCATGATCATCGACGGCTGCACCATGGTCTCGACCTACGACAACTTCCTCTATCACGAGATGATGAGCCACCCCGTGCTGTTCAGCCACCCGAACCCGAAGCGCGTGGTCATCATCGGCGGCGGCGACTGCGGCACCCTGCGCGAGGTACTCAAGCACCCGGGCATCGAGTCAGCCGTACAGGTGGACATCGACGAGCGCGTCACGCGCCTCTCCGAACAGTACTTCCCCGAGCTCTGCGAGTCCAACGACGACCCGCGCGCCACGCTCATGTTCGACGACGGCATCAAGTACGTGAAGGACCTGGAACCCGGCTCGGTGGACGTGGTCATCGTCGACAGCACCGACCCGGTGGGCCCGGCCGAGGGCCTGTTCTCGCGCCCCTTCTTCGAGGACGTGCACCGGGCGCTGGCGCCGAACGGCCTGGTGGTGCAGCAGAGCGAGTCGCCGCTGTACCACACCGACCGCATCATCAAGCCCATGCACGACATGATGCGCGCGGCAGGCTTTCTCGACGTCATGACCATCACCTTCCCGCAGCCGCTGTACCCGAGCGGCTGGTGGAGCGCCACCCTAGCCTGCAAGGACATGCCGGTGATGTTCGCCCGCGAGGAGCAGGCCGAGGAACTGCCGTTTCCCACCGAGTACTACAACGCGGCGGTACACCGCGCCGCCTGCGCGTCGCCGAACTTCATGCTGAAGAAGCTGATGGGCTGAGGCAGCCGCCACTCGCCAATACGACAGGGCCCTGGGTGACCGGGGCCTTTTTCGTGCCCGCCGGCTTACGCCCGGGGCGTCAGGCCCGCGCCTTCAGGCGGTCCAGCCGCAGCCGCTGGCGCTCGTCGAACAGGCGCCGCGAGGCCAGCCACAGGGCGGCCAGCACACCGAAGCCCGTGCCCACTGCGATCAGGAACAGGATCATGATCTGGTACTTCACCGCCTCCACCGGCGGTGCGCCGGCCAGGATCTGGCCCGTCATCATCCCGGGCAGGCTCACCACGCCGGAGGCGGCCATGGCATTGATGATGGGCGTGAGCCCCGCCCGGGCGGCATCGCGCCGCGCCTCGGTGATCGCCTGCGCCCAGGTCATGCCCATCAACAGTCGCCCCTCGATCTCGCGCCGCTGTCGCCAGGCCGCGTCGGTGAGCCGTTCCATGGCCACCGCGATGCCGGTCATGGTGTTGCCGAGGATCATGCCGAGCAGCGGGATGGCGTACTGCGGTTCATACCAAGGGGTGGGCGCGACGATCACCGCGAGGGCCAGCAGGGTCACGCTGAAGGAGGAGACGAACATGGACACCGCGCCCACGCCGTAGCCCCAGACCCCGGCAAAGCGATGCTTCTGCCGCGCCAGCACCTCGTAGCCGGCCATGGCCAGCATGAACAGGCCGATCAGGAGCACCCAGCCCCAGTGGCCCACGTCGAAGACGAACTTCAGCACCAGGCCGACCAGCAACAGCTGCACCGTGGCACGGACGGCCGCCACCAGCAGGCTGCGCGCCTGACCGAGGCCGAGGGCGACGTTGAGCCCGGCGAGCAGCACCACCAGTGCGCCCGCAATGGCGAGCTCGACGACGGAGAGCTGTTCCATGTTCATGGGGTTACCCCGTTCATGGCGTGACCCCGTTCATGCCGCCTGCCCCTCGCCGCGTGCATCGAGCGCCAGCACCTGGTCGGCCATGCGCCGCACCTCCGCCGGATCGTGGCTCACCCATAGTGCGCAGGCGTCGTGCGCCTTCAGGTACTCGCGCACCAGCGTCTCCACGCGCGCGGCATTGTCGTCGTCCAGGTTCGCGGTAGGCTCGTCCAGCAGCAGCACGCGCGGGCGGTTGGCGAGCACCCGCAACAGGGCCAGGCGCTGGCGCTCACCGCTGGACAGCCGTGGGACCTCCCAGTCCATCACCGCCCCCTCGAAACCCAGGGCCGCCACGTCCACCGCCTGCGGGTCGGGGAAGTGCTCGCCCACGGTCTCGTACCACCAGGCCGCCTCCGCCGGCAGCAGACCCACCGCGCGCCGCCAGGCCGTGACCGGCATCGCCCGCCGCTCGACGCCCTCCAGCCACACCTCACCCTCACTGGGATCGAGATCCACCAGCGCCCGCAGGAGCTGCGACTTGCCCGAACCTGACGGCCCGCGCAGCACCAGGCACTCGCCCGCCGCGACCTCGAAACTCACGGGGCCGAACAGGGCGGTCTGCAGGTCGATGGCCTTGAACATGGGGGTGGTAGCGGCGACTCGTGGCGTAAGAACGGGCTAACGGTAGCGGGTTGGGGCTGGGGGATGCAACTG
>DSBO01000126.1 GCA_011046015.1 Thioalkalivibrio sp.
ATGAGATGGGTCGGGTTCGCGCCCAGCGGCCAGAAGTCCATCATGTCCGTGTTGTGCGCCGCGTCACGCGTCAGGAATGCGGCGCTCAGGCCGTCGGCTAGCAGAACGGTGTCGTCGGCCGTGGCGACCGCGCTGCGCGGCACGTGCCCGTCGTAGGAATCGGTCAGCGGCGCGACAATGCCGAACAGACTGGCCGAATTCGCGGCCAGCACCTCGTCCGTCAACACACCGTAGTCGGCCATGGTGCCAACGGCGCCGGTGCCACTGGAATTGCCGCCGTTACAGCCGGCCAGCCCGAGGCTGGCCGCAAGCACGGCGAGCGACGAAAACGCGAGCAGGCGTTTTCGACCAAATGCATTAAAGCCCATGTGTTCCCCCTGAGGAATTAGCAATAAAGAGAGTGCCGGCAGTCCAGCCGGCCGCAAGCATCCCTGAAGCCGGCTCGACGATAGGGGGAATTTGTTACGCGTAGACGACGGGGAGATTAAATCTTGTTGATGTTTTCATGACGGCGTGACCGGCGCCGCAGTTTCGCGCACCAGTCACGCACCCATGTTCAGATAAGGTGCAGGATCGCGTCCATTTCCACGCCCGCGCCCTTGGGCAGGCTGGCCACGCCGATGGCAGCGCGCGCCGGGTAGGGTTCGGTGAAATACTCGGCCATCACCTGGTTCACCAGCGGGAAGTGGTCGAGGTTGGTGAGGAAGATGTTGAGCTTGGCGATGTCGGCCAGGCTGCCGCCGGCCGCCTCGGCCACGGCCGCGAGGTTGTCGAACACGCGGCGGATCTGGGCGTCCATGTCACCCTCGACCAGTTCCATGGTCTCGGGTATGAGCGGGATCTGACCAGAGAGGTAGACGGTGTTGTCGACCTTGACGGCCTGGGAGTAGGTGCCGATGGCCCTGGGGGCCTTGTCCGTGGAGATGATTTCGCGCGCCATGGGGGCTCCTTGAAAGCGGTCGGGAACAAAGGGCCCGAGGATACCGAATTCGGCCGGTGCTGTAAGCGTCTAGCCGCGCATGCGCCAGATCTTCATCACTGCCGGCGTGTTGCGGATGCTGCGGATGATGCGCGCGAGGTGGCGGCGGTCACGTACCGAGAGCAGAAAGGTGATGGTGGTGGTGGTGGAGTCGCGCTCCTCGAAGGCGACGTTCTCGATGTTGGCGTCCATGCTCGCGATCTTGCTGGCCAGCGTCGCCAGCACGCCGCGCTGGTTTTCCGACTGCACGCGCACCGAAGCGGGAAACTCGCGATCCACCTCGGCGGACCATTCCAGCGGCACCCACTTGTCCGGCTGGCCGCGAAACTCGGCGACGTTGCGGCAGCCCTCGCGGTGGATGACCATGCCGCGGCCGGTGCTCATCACGCCGACGATGGGGTCGCCCGGGATGGGATAGCAGCACTTGGCGAAGCTCACCACCATGCCCTCGGTGCCGCGGATGGCGAGCGGCGTGCGCTTGCCGCCCGCGGCAGGCTCCTCGTCGCCGACCAGGCGGCGCGCGATCAGCGGGGCCATACGGGTACCGAGACCGATGTCCTCGAACAGCCGTTCGACATCGGCGATACCGAACTCCGCCAACAGGGCCTGCACCTGGGCCTCGGGGACCGTATCCAGCGACTGGCCGAGCGGGATCAGGGCCTTCTCCAGCAGGCGGCGCCCCAGTGCCACGGCCTCGTCCTCCTTCATGCTCTTGAGGTGATGGCGGATGTTGGCCCGTGCCTTGCCGGTGACGACGAAACCGAGCCAGGCCGGGTTGGGCCGGGCGTTGGGCGCGGTGATCACCTCCACCGCCTGGCCGCTCTCGAGCTGGGTGGACAGCGGCGCCAGCTGGCGGTCGATCTTGGCGGCCACACAGGAGTTGCCGACGTCCGAATGCACGGCGTAGGCGAAGTCCACCGGCGTGGCGCCGCGCGGCAGCTCCATGATGTCACCCTTGGGCGTAAACACGTAGACCTCGTCGGGGAACAGGTCGACCTTGATGTTCTCGAGAAATTCGATGCTGTCGCCCGCGCTCTGCTGCATCTCCAGCACGGTCTTCATCCACTCGCGGGCGCGGGCCTGGGCGGTGGCGGAGTGGCGGTCGCCGCTCTTGTACAACCAGTGGGCGGCGATGCCGGATTCGGCGACGTGGTCCATCTCCGCGGTGCGGATCTGGATCTCCAGCGGGATGCCATGCGGGCCGAACAGTGTGGTGTGCAGCGACTGGTAGCCGTTGGCCTTGGGGATGGCGATATAGTCCTTGAAGCGCCCGGGCACCGGCTTGTAGAGGTTGTGCATGATGCCGAGGCAGCGGTAGCAGGTATCGACGTCCTCGACGATCATGCGGATGGCGTAGACATCGAACACGTCGGCAAACGCCACCCCCTTCTCGCGCATCTTCTTGTAGATACTGTAGAGGTTCTTTTCGCGGCCGATGACGCGCGCGACCACGCCGGCCTCCTCCAGCCGGTTGACCACCGAGGCCTCGATGCGGTGCAGGACTTCCTTGCGGTGACCGCGGGCGCGCTGTACTGCGAGCTCCAGGATGGCGTAGCGCAGCGGCCAGTAGGCACGAAAGCCAAGTAGCTCCAGCTCGCGGCGCATGGCATTCATGCCCAGGCGCTGGGCGATAGGCGCGTAGATCTCCAAGGTCTCGCGTGCGATGCGACGGCGCTTGTCGGGCCGCAGGGCGCCGACCGTGCGCATGTTGTGCAGGCGGTCGGCGAGCTTGACCATCATGACGCGCACGTCGCGCACCATGGCCAGCATCATCTTGCGGAAGTTCTCGGCCTGGGCCTCGGCCTTGGACTCGAAGTGCAGGTGGGTCAGCTTGCTGACACCGTCCACCAGCTCGGCGACCTCAGCGCCGAACTCGCGCTCGAGCTGTTCCTTGGCAGTAGCCGTGTCCTCGATGACGTCGTGCAGGATCGCCGCCATGAGGCTGTGGTGATCCATGCGCATCTCGGCCAGGGTCTTGGCCACGGCGATGGGATGATAGATGTAGGGCTCGCCGGACTGGCGCATCTGCCCTTCGTGGGCCTCGGCGCCGAACAGGTAGGCGCGATAGACCTCACTGATCTGGTCGGGATCGAGGTAGGTCTCGAGTATCGAGCACAGGTCGCTGACCAGAAACCGCGTGGTGTCCTTGGGGTTCTGGGGACTCAGGAAACCGCTGGGCGCGCTCTCGGCCATGGAGGAACGGGCGGGCCTTTAGATCTCGGCCCGCACCTCGTCTTCGCTCACGCCGTGCTCGACGGGCACGTGCTCACGGGCATCGACCTCGTCCAGTACACTCTTGCCGATCAGCCCCTCGGCGATCTCGCGCAGGGCGATGACGGTGGGCTTGTCGTTTTCCAGTTCCACGTGCGGCTGGTGCCCCATGGCGACCTGGCGGGCGCGCTTGCTGGCGATCAGCACGAGCTCGAAACGGTTTTCGACGTTCTCGAGGCAGTCTTCGACGGTAATACGGGCCATTGGCTTACTCCTGAAATACGGGCCGTTTCAATACGGCGAACCTTTGATTCTATAGGATGCGGGCGGGTTCAGGCCAGCAATCCCCGCAGCAGGGCCTCGTGCTCCGCCTGCTGGCGCGCGAGCCGCTGACGGTTGGCGACGAAGATCGCCTGCAACTCGCCCAGCGCCTCCTCGAAGACCTCATTAATGACGAGGTAATCGAACTCGGGATAGTGCGACATCTCGTTGACGGCATCGCGCATGCGCCGGGCGATCACCTCGTCACCGTCCTGCCCGCGCCCGCGCAGGCGGCGCTCCAGCTCCTCGCGCGAGGGCGGGAGGATAAAGATGCTCTCGCAGGCTGGCATCAGGCGGCGTACCTGTTGCGCGCCCTGCCAGTCGATCTCGAGGATCACGTCCTGGCCGGCCCGAAGCTGGTCCTCGACGGCCTGCTGCGAGGTGCCGTAGAAGTTGTCGAACACCTGGGCGTGTTCCAGGAAGTCGCCGGCCTCGACCATCGCCATGAAGCGCTCGCGGCTGACGAAGTGGTAGTGCACCCCGTCCGCCTCGCCCGGGCGCATGGCGCGCGTGGTGTGCGAGACCGAGGCGGCGACCCCGTCGAGCCGCTCGACGAGCGCCCGCACGAGGCTGGTCTTGCCCGCCCCGGACGGCGCGGAGATCACGTAAAGCGTACCCTTACTCACGGCTAACTCACTGATTTTTGGGAATGCTTCCGAGTCTACCCCGGATTGACCCCGGGGAAAACCGGCGGTGAAAATGACAAAGGCCACCCGCTGGGTGGCCTTTGGAATTGGTCGGGCATGCAGGATTTGAACCTGCGACCCCTTCGTCCCGAACGAAGTGCGCTACCAGGCTGCGCTAATGCCCGTGATCAGTGGCTGCGGCTGACGGAAAACTCCGCCAGGGCGACCAGGGCCTCCCTGAAGGGTGAATCCGGCAGGGAAGCCAGTCGCGAGATGGCCTGATCGGCCTCGACTCGCGCAGACGCGGCAGTGTACTCGATTGCCCCCGTCGATTCAATGGCCGCCATGACCTCGCCGATGCGCTCGCGCCCGCCCTGCTCGATGGCCTCGCGCACCACGCGGGCCTGCTCCGGGGTGCCCTGGCGCATGGCGTAGATCAGCGGCAGGGTCGGCTTGCCCTCGGCCAGATCATCGCCCACGTTCTTGCCCATCTCCTCGGCCGACGCCGAATAATCGAGCACGTCGTCGATGAGCTGGAAGGCCGTGCCCAGATGCATGCCATAGGCCGCCACGTCGTCCTCCACGGCTTCCGGCTGGCCGGCGAGCACGGCCCCGAGGCGGCAGGCCGCCTCGAACAGCTTGGCGGTCTTGGAGTGAATGACCTCCAGGTAACGCGCCTCGGTAGTGTCGGCATCGTGGCAATTGAGCAGCTGCAGCACCTCGCCCTCGGCAATGGTGCAGGTCGTGCTCGACATGATCTCCATGACGCGCATGGAATCGACGGCCACCATCATCTCGAAGGAACGCGAGTAGAGAAAGTCGCCCACCAGCACGGCCGCAGCATTGCCCCACACGGCGTTTGCGGTATCCTTGCCGCGTCGCAGGTCGGACTCGTCGACCACGTCGTCGTGCAGCAGCGTGGCGGTGTGTATGAACTCGACGATGGCGGCGATATCCACGTGACGATCGCCGTCGTAGCCGCAGGCGCGCGCGGCCAGCAGCGCGAGCTGCGGACGCAGGCGTTTGCCACCGCTATTAATAATGTATTGGCCGAGCTGGTTGATCAGGACGACGTCGGACTGCAATCGCCGCTCGATCAGCGCGTTGACCGCCTGCATGTCGTCGGCGATCAGGGCCTGGATCTGGCTCAGTTCCATCGGGGCTGCCGGTTTCAAGGTCTGCGCATGCTAGGAAGCGCCCCGCGGGGTGTCAAGGGCTGTGTCGGGTCCCGTGCCGGGCCCGGATGCTGGCGGCTCCCCGCGCGGGGTCACACAGGGTTTGACGTCGGGCCCGTCTACCGTTAGAATTCCGCCTCTTTTTCAAGCACCGTTTCCGGAGTAGTACCATGTACGCCGTTATCGCCACGGGTGGTAAGCAGTATCGAGTCGCTGAAGGCGACGTGATCCGCGTTGAAAAGCTCAGCGCCGAAGCCGGTTCGTCGGTTGATTTCGACAAGGTCCTCCTGGTCGGCGAAGGCGACAGCGTCAAGGTTGGCGCGCCGTTCGTCGATGGCGGCAAGGTCTCCGCGACCATCAAGGCGCACGGCCGCGGCAAGAAGGTCGAAATCGTCAAGTTCCGTCGCCGCAAGCATCACCGCAAGCAGATGGGACATCGTCAGGATTACACCGAAGTGCAGATCACCGGCATTTCGGGCTAAGAACGCAGTCGAGGTAGTACACAATGGCTCACAAAAAGGCAGGCGGCTCTACACGTAACGGTCGCGATTCCATTTCCAAGCGCCTCGGCGTGAAGCGCTTCGGTGGCCAGCTCGTCAGCGCCGGCAGCATCATCGTGCGCCAGCGCGGCACCAAGGTTCACCCGGGCGTGAACGTGGGCTGCGGCAAGGACCACACCCTGTTCGCCAAGGCCGACGGCAAGGTCGTCTTCGAGGTGAAGGGTCCGCTGAAACGCAAGTTCGTCAGCATTCAGCCGGTCTGAGCGCGGTCTCGGCCCCGCCAGCGAAAAGCCCCGCGATGCGGGGCTTTTTTCGTTGGCCCGCGGTAAACTCACGGTTTCAAGCACTCAAACCCATTGCCACCGAAGCATTGCCATGAAATTCGTCGATGAAGCAGTCATCAAGGTCAAGGCCGGCGACGGCGGCAACGGCTGCGTCAGCTTCCGTCGCGAGAAGTACATCCCCTTCGGCGGCCCCGACGGCGGCGATGGCGGTGACGGCGGCAGCGTCTACCTGGTTGGCGACTCCGACCTCAACACCCTGATCGATTTCCGCCACGAGCGCTACTACGAGGCCGAGCGCGGCCAGAACGGCCAGGGCCGCAACATGACCGGCAAGGCCGGCAACGACAAGTTCGTGCCCGTGCCGCTTGGCACCCTGGTCTACGATCGCGACACCGACGAGCTCATCGGCGACATCACCGAGGCCGGTCAGCGCCTGCTGGTGGCCCAGGGCGGCTTCCATGGCCTGGGCAACACGCGCTACAAGAGCTCCACCAACCGCGCTCCGCGCCAATCCAAGCCCGGCACCCCGGGCGAGCGCCGCGAGCTGCGCTTGGAGCTGAAGCTGCTGGCCGACGTCGGCCTGCTGGGTATGCCCAACGCCGGCAAGTCCACCTTCATCAGCGCGGTCTCCGCGGCCCGGCCCAAGATCGCCGACTACCCCTTCACCACGCTCTATCCCAACCTCGGCGTGGTGAAGCTCGGCGCGGGCGAGAGCTTCGTCATCGCCGACGTGCCCGGGCTCATCGAGGGTGCGGCCGAGGGCCTGGGCCTGGGCATCCAGTTCCTCAAGCACCTGCAGCGCACCCGCCTGCTGCTGCACCTGGTCGACATCGCCCCGCTGGACCCGGATGCCGACCCGGCCGAGGAGGTCCGCATCATCGCCGACGAGCTGGTCAAGTTCAGCCCCGAGCTGGCGGGCCGCGAGCGCTGGCTGGTGATCAACAAGATCGACCTGCTGCCCGAGGACGAGCGTGATGCGCGCTGCCAGGCGCTCGTCGACGCACTGGCCTGGGACGGCCCGGTGTTCCGCGTCTCGGCGGCCACGCACGAGGGCACGCAGGATCTCGTCAACCACATCCACCGGTACCTGAAGGCGCATGACGAAGAACAGGACAACGCTGGGTAGCGCGCAGCGCTGGGTGATCAAGATCGGCAGCTCGCTGATCACCAACGATGGCCGCGGGCTGGACCATGCCGCCATCGCCACCTGGGCCGAGCAGATCGCGCGCCTGCGCGAGGCTGGCAAGCAGATCGTGCTGGTCTCCTCCGGCGCCGTGGCCGAGGGCATGAGCCGCATGGGCTGGAAGCGCCGCCCCCATGCGCTGCACGAGCTGCAGGCCGCCGCGGCCATCGGCCAGATGGGCCTGGTGCAGGCCTACGAACACCACTTCAAGGGCCACGGCCTGCACGCCGCCCAGGTGCTGCTCACCCACGAGGACCTGGCGGACCGGCGCCGCTACCTCAACGCCCGCAGCACCCTGCAGACCCTGCTGGGGCTGGGCGTGATCCCGGTGGTGAACGAGAACGATACGGTGGCCACCGACGAGATCCGCTTCGGTGACAATGACACGCTGGGCGCGCTGGTGGCCAACCTGGTGGTGGCCGACGTGCTGGTGATCCTCACCGACCAGCAGGGCGTCTACGACCGCGATCCGCGCCAGCACAGCGATGCCGAACTCATCCACGAGGCCGCCGCGGAAGACCCGCGCCTGCTGGAGGTGGCCGGCCCCTCCGGTACGCTGATCGGCAGCGGCGGCATGACCACCAAGATCACCGCCGCCCGCCGCGCCGCCCGCTCGGGCGCCGCTACCCTCATCGCCTCCGGCCGCGAGCCCGGCGTGCTCATGCGCCTGGCCGAGGGCGAACGCCTGGGCACCCTGCTCACCCCCGGCCAGGAGCCCCTGGCCGCCCGCAAGCAGTGGCTCGCCAGCCACATGCGCGCCAAGGGGCGCCTGCAGCTCGACGCGGGGGCCAGCCGCGTCATCCGCGAGTCGGGCCGCTCCCTGCTGCCCGTGGGCGTGAAGTCCGTGGACGGGCAGTTCGCCCGCGGAGACGTCGTCGGCCTGATCGACGACCAGGGCCACGAGATCGCGCGTGGCCTGGTGAACTACTCGGCCGACGAGGCCCGCAAGATCATCGGCAGACCCAGCGAGGCCATCGAGGTGCTACTGGGCTACGTGGACGAACCGGAACTGGTGCACCGGGACAACCTGGTGCTGGTGTAGGGGGATGAGGGATGAGGTGTGAGGTGGATTTTGCGTCTAACGCCTGACGCCCCCCTCGCGCGCACAAAAAAGCCGGCCCTGGGCCGGCTTTTTTCGCGCGCTGCAGACGGGGACTCAGTCCATCGCCTTGATGGCAGCGTTCATGCGGCTCTTGTGACGCGCGGCCTTGTTCTTGTGCATCAGGCCCTTGGTCACGCCGGCATCCATCATCGGCACGGCTTCCTTGTAGGCGGCCTGCGCGTTGGTCTTGTCACCCGCGGCAATCGCGTTGACGACCTTCTTCATGTAGGTGCGCATGCGCGAGCGCAGGGCCACGTTGTGTTCGCGACGCTTTTCGGCCTGACGGGCGCGCTTGCGGGCGGAAGCTGAATTGGCCAAGGTACTCTCCTGAAAAATTCGGTGTAAAGCCTGAAGGCCGCGTAGTCTGCCCGTTTCGACCACGGATGTCAACGCCCGGTCGACTACCGACACGCGGCTTTGCGGGGCGCCCCGGATTCCGGTAAAACCCCCCTGAACCGGCCATATTATGCCACGGAGACCACCCTGAGCAGCAAACTCTTCCGTTCCGGCGCGATCGTGAGCGCCATGACCCTGATCTCGCGCCTGTTCGGCTACCTGCGCGATGCGGTGATCGCGGTCATCTTCGGCGCCTCGGGGGCCACGGACGCCTTCGTCGTGGCCTTTCGCATCCCCAACCTGCTGCGGCGCCTGTTCGCCGAAGGCGCCTTCTCGCTCGCCTTCGTGCCCGTGCTCTCCGAATACAAGGAGCGCCGTAGCCGGGAGGACATGCAGGCGCTGATCGACCATGTCGCCGGGGCCCTGACGCTGATCCTGTTCCTGGTCACGGCCGTGGGCATCCTGGCCGCCCCCTGGATCATCAACGTCTTCGCCGCGGGCTTTCACTTCGAGGACAAGCCCGAACAGCATGCGCTGGCCACCGAGATGCTGCGCATCACCTTCCCCTACATCCTCTTCATCTCGCTGACAGCCTTTGCCGGCGGGATACTCAACAGCTTCGGTCGCTTCGCCATACCAGCCTTTACGCCGGTATTCCTCAACCTGGCACTGATCGCCTGTGCCCTGTGGCTGGCCCCGCTCATGGCCGACCCCATCACGGCGCTGGCCTGGGGGGTGTTCATCGCGGGGGTGCTGCAACTGGCCTTCCAGCTCCCGTTCCTCTGGCGCCTGGGGCTGGCCCCCCGCCCGCGGGTCGACTTCCGTTTCGAGGGGGTGCGGCGCATCCTCCGGCTGATGCTGCCCACCCTGTTTGGCTCCTCGGTGGCGCAGGTGAATCTGCTCATCAATACCACCATCGCCTCGTTCTTCGTCACCGGCAGCCTCACCTGGCTGTACCTGTCGGACCGCTTCGTGGAGCTGCCCCTGGCCCTGATCGGCGTGGCCATCGGCACCGTGATCCTGCCCAGGCTCTCCCAGCAGCACGCGGCGGAGAGCGCGGACGGCTTCAACGGCACCCTGGACTGGGCCCTGCGCCTGGGCGTGCTGGTCTGCATCCCGGCCATGGCGGGCCTGATCGTGCTGGCCGCCCCCATCCTGTTCACACTCATCCAGTATGGCCAGTTCACGCGCCTGGATGTGGACATGGCGGCGCTCAGCCTCATGACCTACGCCGCCGGCCTGCCGGCGTTCATCCTGGTCAAGCTCCTGGCGCCCGGCTTTTATTCGCGCCAGGACACGGCCACGCCGGTGAAGATCGGCATCACGGCGATGTTCGCCAACATGGCCTTCAATGCCCTGATCCTCACGCCCTGGCTGCTCACGGACACGCCGGCGCCGCACGCCGGCCTGGCCCTGGCGACGGCCCTGGCGGGCTTCGTCAACGCCGGGCTGCTGTACGTCAATCTGCGCCGGCACGGCATCTACCGGCCGCGGCCCGGCTGGCTCGCCACCTGGTCGCGCACGCTGGCCGCCACGGCGGCGATGGCGGCGGTACTGCTCGCGCTCAACCCGGCAGCCGACCAGTGGGAGCACATGGGCGGGGCCTTGCGCGCGGCCTGGCTCGCCGGCCTGATCGCCGCCGGTGCGCTCAGCTACGCCGCGGTGCTGGTGGCACTCGGCCTGCGCCCGGCGGACCTGACCCGCGACTGACGGCGCAAAGCCACGTATAATCGGCCTTTTTCCGCGCTGGCCACTGGCCGCGCCCAGCCTGACTGCCCATGGAACTGATACGCGGCCTGCACAATCTGCGCGAGCGTCATCGCGGTTGCGTCGCCACCATCGGCAACTTCGACGGCGTGCACCTCGGCCACCAGGCCGTGCTCGGACAACTGGCGGAAAAGGCCGACGCGCTCGGCCTGCCGTCCACGGTGATCACCTTCGAGCCGCTACCGCACGAGTATTTCCTGGGCGATCAGGCCCCGGCGCGGCTGACGCGGTTTCGCGAAAAGGTGCAGGCGCTGCGGCGTTTCTCGGTAGACCGGCTGATGTGCCTGCGCTTTGACGCCGCCCTCGCCGCGATGCCGGCGCAGGACTTCATCGAGCGGGTGCTGGTCGACGGCCTGGGCGTGAAGTACCTGGTGGTGGGCGACGATTTCCGCTTCGGCCAGGGCCGCGCGGGCGACTTCGCCATGCTCCAGGCCGCTGGACAGGCGCGCGGCTTTCAGGTGGTGAACATGCACACCTTCCGCATCGGCGCGGCGCGGGTGAGCAGCACGCGCATCCGCGAGGCCCTGGAGGCGGGCGACATGGCCGCGGCCGAGCAGCTGCTCGGCCGCCCCTTCCGCCTCTGCGGGCGGGTGGCGCACGGCGACAAGCGCGGTCGCAGCATCGGCTTTCCGACCGCGAACCTGAAGCTCGAGCGCCAGATCTCGCCGGTGCGCGGCGTGTTCGCGGTGGAGCTGTTCGGTGTGGCGGGCGAGCCGCTGCCCGGCGTGGCCAACGTGGGCCGGCGGCCGACCGTGGAGGGGGTGGAGAACCGCCTGGAGGTGCACCTGCTGGATTTCGACGGCGACCTCTACGGCCGCCACGTGCAGGTCGACCTGTTACACCGGCTGCGCGACGAACAGCGCTTCGCGTCGCTGGACGCCCTGATCGAACAGATCGGCCGCGACGCCGAGGCCGCGCGCGCCTTTTTCGCCAACAAGTATTCCGACCAGGCCTAACGCTTAAAAACGGGATTTGATGTGACCGACTACAAGCACACGCTCAACCTGCCCGACACCGAATTTCCCATGCGCGGCAACCTGGCCAAGCGCGAGCCCGACATGCTCGCGGCCTGGGATGAGGCGAAACGCTACCAGCAGATCCGCGAGATCAGCGCCGGGCGGCCGAAGTTCATCCTGCACGACGGCCCGCCCTACGCCAATGGCGACATCCACATCGGCCACGCGGTGAACAAGGTCCTGAAGGACATCATCGTCAAGAGCAAGACGCTGGCCGGCTTCGACGCCCCCTACGTGCCGGGCTGGGACTGCCACGGCCTGCCCATCGAGCTGCAGGTGGAGAAGGGCATCGGCAAGGCCGGCGTCAAGGTCGACGCGAAGGCCTTCCGCGACAACTGCCGTGCCTATGCCGCCGAGCAGGTGGCCGGCCAGAAGCGCGACTTTCGCCGGCTGGGTGTGCTGGGCGACTGGGAGCGCCCGTACCTCACCATGGACTACGCCTTCGAGGCGAACATCATCCGCACCCTGGGGCGCATCATCGACAACGGCCACCTGCACAAGGGCGAGAAGCCCGTGCACTGGTGCGTGGACTGCGGTTCGGCCCTGGCCGAGGCGGAAGTGGAGTACGAGGACAAGACCTCCTTCCAGATCGACGTGCGCTTCGAGGCCGTCGATCCCGATGCCATTGCTGCCCGCTTCCAGGATGCGAAGGGCACGGGCCCGGTCTCCATCGTCATCTGGACCACCACCCCCTGGACCCTGCCGGCCAACCAGGCCGTGGCCCTGCATCCGGAACTCGAGTACCTGCTGCTGCAGGCCGGTGACGAGCGCCTGGTGCTGGCCGCCGAACTGAAGGATGCCGCGCTCGCGCGCTTCGGCCTCGAAGTGGACGTCACCGAGCTCGGCCGCTGCCGCGGCGCGGACCTCGAACACCTGCCGCTCAAGCACCCCTTCTACGACCGCCAGGTGCCGGTGATCCTCGGCGAGCACGTCACCACCGAGAGTGGTACCGGCGCCGTGCACACTGCGCCCGGCCACGGCCAGGACGACTACATCGTCGGCCGCCGCTACGGCCTGCCGGTGGAGAACCCGGTGGGCGGCGACGGCTGCTTCCTGCCGGACACGCCGCTGTTTGCCGGCGAATCGGTGCACAAGGTCAACGGGCATGTCATCGAGGTGCTGCGCGAACACGGCACGCTGGTGGCCGACGGCAAGCTGCGCCACAGCTACCCGCACTGCTGGCGCCACAAGACCCCGATCATCTTCCGCGCCACGCCGCAGTGGTTCATCAGCATGAACCAGAACGGCCTGCGCGACGGCGCCGTCGAGGCCATCGGCAACGTCGCGTGGATGCCGGACTGGGGCCAGGCCCGCATCCGCGGCATGGTGGAGAACCGTCCCGACTGGTGCATCTCGCGTCAGCGCACCTGGGGCGTGCCCATCGCCCTGTTCGTGCACAGGCAGACGGGCGAGCTGCACCCCAACACCCACGAACTCATCGAGGAAGTCGCCCGTCGCGTGGAGACGGCCGGCATCGACGCCTGGTTCGCGCTGGAGCCCGAGGAGCTGCTCGGCGCCGAGGCCGGCGACTACGACAAGGTCACCGACACCCTGGACGTGTGGTTCGACTCCGGCGTGACACACGCCTGCGTGCTCGACCCGCGCGAGGAGCTGCAAAGCCCCGCCGACCTGTACCTGGAAGGCTCCGACCAGCACCGCGGCTGGTTCCAGTCCTCCCTGCTCACCTCGGTGGCCGTGCACGGCCGTGCGCCCTACCGGCAGGTGCTCACCCACGGCTTCACGGTGGACGCCAAGGGCCAGAAGATGTCCAAGTCAAAGGGCAACGTGGTGGCCCCGCAGAAGGTGGTCAACAGCCTGGGCGCCGACATCCTGCGCCTGTGGGTGTCGAGCTGTGACTACTCGCGCGAGATGACCGTCTCCGACGAGATCCTCAAGCGCACCGCCGACGCCTACCGCCGCATCCGCAATACCGCGCGCTTCCTGCTGGCCAACCTCAACGGCTTCGAGCCGTCCGAACACATGGTGGCACCCGAGGACATGCTGGCGCTGGATCGCTGGGCAGTGGATCAGGCCCATCGGCTGCAGGCGACGCTCGCCCGCGCCTACGAGGAATACGCCTTCCACACGATCTACCAGGAGATCCACAACTTCTGCTCGGTGGAACTCGGCAGCTTCTACCTCGACATCATCAAGGACCGCCAGTACACCACGCAAAAGGACAGCATTGCGCGGCGTTCGGCGCAGACCGCGATGTACCACGTGATCGAGGCGCTCACCCGCTGGATCGCCCCGGTGCTGAGCTTCACCGCCGAGGAGATCTGGCCACTGATCCCGGGCGAGCACGGCGAGTCCGTGTTCTTCGAGACCTGGTATGACGGCCTGTTCGCTCTGGACGCCGATGAGCCCATGAACGCCGACTACTGGGCGCAGGTGATCGAACTGCGCGAGGGCATCAACCGGGAGCTGGAGCGGGTGCGCGCCGACGGTGGCATCGGCTCGGCCCTCGAGGCAGAGATCGACCTCTATGTCGACGATGACGCAACCATCGCGGGCCTGCTGGCGATGCTCGAAGATGAACTGCGCTTCGTGTTCATCACCTCCTACGCCCGCCGCCACGCGGCTGCCGAACGCCCGGTGGACGCCGTGGGGGTGAAGCTCAGGAACGGCGAGACCGTATGGGTGACGGTGGCCAAGAGCGCGCACGCCAAGTGCAGCCGCTGCTGGCACCACCGCGAGGACGTGGGCGCGAACGCCGAACACCCCGAGCTCTGCGGCCGCTGTGTGAGCAACGTCGCCGGCGGCGGCGAACAGCGCAGCTTCGCCTGAGGGACCGATGATGCTTCGCTGGCTCTGGCTGTCGGTAGCGGTGATCGTGGTCGACCAGTCGACCAAGCTCTATGCCGAAAACGCACTCACACAGTACGCACCCAAGTCGGTGCTGCCGTTCTTCAATTTCAGCCTCGCCTACAACGAGGGCGCGGCCTTCAGCTTCCTGGCGGATGCCGGCGGCTGGCAGCGCTGGTTCTTCGTCGCGCTGGCCCTGGGGATCGGCGCGCTCATCGTCCACTGGCTGTGGCGCCTGCCGCGGGACGAGAAGATGGTCGCGGCAGGACTGTCGCTGATCCTCGGCGGGGCGATCGGCAACCTGATCGACCGGCTGTGGCACGGTCACGTCATCGACTTCATCGACCTCTACTACGGCCGCTACCACTGGCCGGCCTTCAACATCGCCGACTCGGCCATCACCATCGGCGCTGGCCTGCTCATCGCCCAGGCGCTGTTCTTCTCGCGAGAAAGGCGCGACTGAACCCGTAGCCGGCCTTGTACGCAGGCTGCAGTCGCGGCTGAGGGCGGCGGGTCGCACGGCCCGGTCCACGGCGCCCGCAGGATGACCCCAGCGGGCGCATCCCGCCCGGCCAGCGCGTGGTCGAGCGCTTCCCGGTACTGGACCTCGGGCACCGGCCCAAGATCAGTCCGGCCGGCTGGCGGCTCACGCTCAAGGGCGCGGTGGAACGTCCGCAACGCATCGACCGGACGCAGCTCAACACGCTGCCCATGGTGGACATCACCTGCGACATCCACTGCGTCACCCGCTGGACGCGGCTCGACGTGCCCTGGCGGGGCGTGCGCCTGCGCGACGTGCTGGCCCTGGCCGGGCCGAGACCGGAGGCCCGCCACGCCCTGCTGCACGGCATGGACGGCTACAGCGCCAACCTGCCGCTGGAGCTGCTGATGGCGGACGATACCCTGCTCGCCATCGCCGCGGACGGCAAACCGCTCGGCACCGAGCACGGCGGCCCGGTGCGCGCCCTGGTGCCGAGCCGCTATTTCTGGAAGAGTAGCAAGTGGCTGGTCGCGATCAGCCTGCATGCAGATGACGAGCCCGGGTTCTGGGAGACCCGCGGCTATCACAACGAAGGTGACCCCTTCAGGGAACAGCGCTATGCCGGATCCAAGACCTGAGATCGGCCCGGGCAGCCGGGTCACCCTGCACTACACCGTCATGCTGGAGACCGGCCTGGTGGTGGACAGCACCGACGGCGACGCCCCGCTCGAATTCACCCTGGGCGACGGCACCTTCATCCAGGGCCTCGAGCTCGCCCTCATGGGCCTGCGGGCCGGCGACACCCAGACCCTGCGCATCGGCCCCGAGAGCGCCTTCGGCTTTCACGACCCGGAAGGCATCCAGGAACTCACCCGCACAGACTTCCCCGGTGACATGACCCCAGAGGTCGGGCAGATCATCGGCTTCACCACGCCGGCCGGCGATGAGATCCTGGCCGCCGTGAAGGAGGTCGACGGCGAGCGCATCGTCATGGACTTCAACCACCCGCTGGCCGGCCACGAGATCACCTTCAGCGTAAAGATCCTTGACGTGCTGCCGGGGGCGTAGGTCCCTGGCCACAGGGTAAAAATGGCACCGTAGGAGCGCTGCAAGGCGCGATCAAGGGGTATCAATCATTGCCAATCGCGCCTTGCAGCGCTCCTACGGCACCATGGCCGGCGAATCCCACTTGCCGAATACCCATGAATCCAACCCGGGAACAGTTGCCCACCCCCGACAAACCCCCTAAGCTTCCGCCCATGCAGGTACTCCTCGCCAATCCCCGCGGCTTCTGCGCCGGCGTCGACCGCGCCATCGACATCGTCGAACGCGCGCTCGAGCTGTTCGGCGCGCCGATCTACGTGCGCCACGAGGTGGTGCACAACAAGTTCGTCGTGGAGGGCCTGCGCGCGAAGGGCGCCGTCTTCGTCGAGGAACTCGACGAGGTGCCGGACGGCGCCACCGTGATCTTCAGCGCCCACGGCGTCTCCCAGGCCGTACGCCGCGAGGCCGAGGCCCGCAGCCTGCGCGTCTTCGATGCCACCTGTCCGCTGGTGACCAAGGTGCACATGGAGGTGGTGCGCTACAGCCGCGAGGGCCGGGAGACCATCCTCATCGGCCATGCCGGCCACCCCGAGGTCGAGGGGACGCTCGGCCAGTACGACGCATCCCAGGGTGGCAGTATCTACCTGGTGGAGTCGCCGGCCGATGTGGCCACGCTTCAGGTCGACGATCCCGAGCACCTCGCCTTCGTCAGCCAGACCACGCTCTCGGTGGACGATACCGCCGAGGTCATCGATGCCCTGCGCGCCCGCTTCCCGGCCATCACCGGCCCGCGCAAGGACGACATCTGCTACGCCACCCAGAACCGCCAGGATGCCGTGAAGAAACTCGCCGAGCAGTGCGACCTGGTGCTGGTGGTGGGCTCGCCCAACAGCTCCAATTCCAACCGCCTGCGCGAGATCGCCGAGAAGAACGGCATCGAGGCCCACCTCATCGACAACGCCGGCGAGATCCAGGACGCATGGCTCACCGGCAAGACCGCCATCGGCGTCACCGCCGGCGCGTCGGCGCCCGAGATCCTGGTGAAGGAAGTCATCGACAGCCTCAAGGCACGTGGCATCGCCACCGTCAGCGAGACACAGGGGCTGGAGGAGAACGTGGTCTTCGCTCTGCCCCGGGAACTGCGGACGGCCTGACCGGCCGAAGCGACTCAGAATGCCCCAACGAAAAGCGGCGCCACAGGCGCCGCTTTTCGTTTCTACAGTCCAGCACGAGAGAAGACTACCACTTGTCTGCCGGCAGCTTCTGTCCACGCGAATCGTAGGTCAGGTTGCCATCCACCACCTGCACGCCCTGCGCCGTCGCCGTCAGGATCACGCAACTGGTCAGGGCCGTGGCACCGCCATCGCACTGTGCCGCACTCACCTGATAAAACCCTTCGTCAGACTCCAGGGGATCAGCCGGGAAGTTGAGGTCCCCGGCGAGGTCGGTGCTGTAGGTCCCGGTGCGGGTGAAATAGCGTTCCTGGGCCTGCATCACCCGCATCAACGCCGCCTGACCGTCCGTGCGGCGCGTCTCCTGCACATAGCGCTGGTAGGAGGGGTAGGCGAAGGCCGCCAGGATACCGATGATCATCACCACGATCATCAGCTCGATCAAGGAGAAACCCCTCTGCCCTGCAGGGCACATATATTCCTGTTTCATCATGCGCATATCGATCCTGTCTTATTCTTCTATCCAGAGTTTGTTGATCACCGGCACACCCTGTACGCCGCGCCCCAGTTCATAACCTACCATCCGTCCCTGGAGGTCTTCATACTTGAGATCCTTGAAGGGTTTGATCTCACCGGTTGGCAGGTAAATCACCGTATTCTCACCGAGCCGATAGCGCGTACTGCCGAAGTAGATGGATTTTGCCGGCAGATCGACACGTGACACTGTCGCCACCAGTTCGTAGGTTCTCGGCGAGGCACCAACAAGCGGCGGCACGACACCTGCCAGCAGGAGCACACCAACGAGGATCAGTCGACTCATTCCAGAATGCTTCATGACTCTTACTCCTGAAAGCTACTGCAGCTGACGCCAGGACTGACGTCCATATGCGGAGCCACCACCGGCCTCGTCAGTCACAACGATGTTGCCATCCGAGGTACTGGTGTACTTGTATTCGACC
>DSBO01000086.1 GCA_011046015.1 Thioalkalivibrio sp.
CGACGAATGGAGCGCGGGCGACGGCGCCCATATCGTGCTCGACACCGTGGGCGGGGAGACCTTCGGCCGCAGCATCGAGGCCACGGCACACTACGGGGACCTCGTCACCCTGCTCGACCCTGGCAGCGGTGTGGACTGGCGCGAGGCCCGCAACCGCAACCTGCGCATCGGCTTCGAGCTCATGCTCACCCCCATGCTCCGCGATCTGCCGGCCGCCCGTGCCCGTCAGGGCGAGATCCTGGACCGCTGTGCCGCGCTCATCGACGAGGGGACATTGCGCCTGCGGGTACAGGACCGCTACCCGCTCGCCGAGGCTGCCGCCGCCCACCGGCGGCTGGCCGAGGGACACATGCAGGGGAAACTGGTGCTGCTGCCCTGAGGGCTCGGGCGACGGGCGTTGTTCCCGGCCGTCATCCTGGTGTAATGTGCGCGCCACCGTAGCGATCACCGGGAGCCCGTGCCTCGCATGATGCCCGTCCCCTACAAGCTGTCACCGGACACCGTCGTGGAAATGCTCTGCCAGCAGGGCTGCAAGTCGGTGCGCCGCGCCATCGAGTCCATCGAGCAGGGCACCCTTCCGCAGGGTACCGAGAGTCTGTCGCGCGACGAGTGCTGCACCGTGCTCGCCGAACTCAAGGCCATCATGGCCGTCTACGATCACTGACCGCTTCCGTGGGCCAGGCATGAAAAAGGCCGGTGCCCCGAAGAGGGCACCGGCCTGTTCATCCCATTCTTCAGGCCACGGCCTGGGAAGCCGTGCTCAGCGTCGGGCCCGACGCTGCGGCCGCTCGATACGCACTGGCACCGGACGCGGCTGCGTCACGTTCCCGGCGACCGCCAGCCATTCGCGCCAGCGCATTGCCATCCTGTCCAGAAGTCGTTTCATGTTGCCCCCTGTCGGCTGAACGGGTGGACCACGACACAGGCAGCCAGGGCCGTGTCGCGGGGCTTGCTCGCTATGATCTTAGCGGCTCACGATGAATCAGACCACCACCTCACCCGCCAGTTCAACGCAGCCGATCGTCATGACACCCCGGGCGACATCGGGCTATGATCGGTCACCACACCATCGGACACGGACGCGACACACCATGCGCACACTGACCCTCGGCCTTGCCGCCCTGGCGGCCCTCAGCCTTTCGGCCGCCAACGCTCAGGAGGTCAAATCGCCCCTGCCGCCCAACAGCGGGGTTGCTCGCGCCGCATTCACCACGCAGGTGGTGGGCGACGAACCGGTGGACCAGGTGGTGGTGCTGACGAACGACGTGCGGGAGATCAGCTATTTCACGGACCTGCGCGGCCTCGATGGCTGCACGGTGACGCACCAGTGGGAACACGAGGGGCAGGTGGTGGCGCGCATCAGCTTCAGTGTCGAGGCGTCACGTCGCAAGCTGCACTCCACCCGCCAGCTGGACGCGGCCGCCACCGGTCACTGGACCGTCCTCGTCCTGGACGAACAAACCGGGTGGCCCATACACGCCAGCGTGTTCCGCTACGATCCGGTCACGCCGCGATAACGGGGCCGGGATAGAGCGGCTACCCCTACAGGTCGCCGTCGTCCTCGGCGAGCGACTCGGGCACCGCGGCGGGCTCGGCGCTGGGTGGCGCCGACATCGCCAGTAACCGGTCGAACTCCTGCCGGGCACGCTCCCGCACTGCGCGCTCCCGCGCCTCGCGCGCCTGCCGATAGGCCTCGCTGTCGAGAGCCGGGGCGCTGGCGGTGGGCGGCGCGGGCTGGGGCGCCCTGGCCATCGGCGTCGCGGCCGGCCGCGGTGCTTCCGGACGGGGACTGGCGGCAACGGCGGGTGTCGAGGCCGGCGCGACCTGGGCCGCCGGGCTCTCGCCCCCCTCCTCGACCGCGTCACCATCGTCGAACGGCCACCAGCCCTTGTACCAGGCCGCGCCCACGACGCCGATCACAACCACGGCACCGATCACCAGTTTCATTCGACGCTGGCCACGCTGCTTCCTGCTCCACATTGCGACGATGGTGTCGTTGAACCGGTCCTGCAGCTTGCGCTTGGCCGCCGTGCGCGGCTTGTGGATCTCCACCAGCTCGTCGCGCCCGGCGCCGGGCCCCTTGCCCGCGGGCGTCTTGGCCGCCGTCCTGGTACCCGCTGTCGCTGTCCCGGCGGCCGACCGAGGCGGCGGCGCCTCTCGGGAATCCTTCGGGGAGGCCTTCAGGGCCTCCTTGCTGGAACCGATCTCCTTGAGCTGCTGCTCCATCGCGGTGCGCTGGGCCTCGGCCTGGCTCACCTGCTTGCGCATCGAGTTGACCTGCGCGGTCATGCGCATCACGGAGTGCTCGGCGTTGCGCTTGGCCTGTTCCGCGGCCTCCAGACCCACGGCCATCCTGGCGATGTCGTTCTCAGCCTCCTGCTGGGCCAGCTCGGCGGCCTCGGCCCGCACCAGCAGGGCGTCAATCTCGGCGCGCAGGCTCTCCACCTGTTCGCCCACCTGCTTGCCGGTATCGCCTTCCTGACGCAGGATCTTGAGCTCCGCCTCGAGCTGGTTGACCTTGTGCTCGAGCTGGCTCTTGCGCTGTTCGGCGGCGCGCTGCGCGCTCTCGACCTCGCCGCCTTTCTTGCGCGCGAGCTCCAGCTCGCGGCGCAGGCGCTGCACCTGTTCCTCGGCCTGACGATGCGCCTCTTCTTCCAGGCGCAGCAACTCCGCGGTCTCGCCCTGCGCGCTGTCCGCCTCCGTACCAACGCGAGCCAGTTCCGCCTCGGCTTCCCGGGCACGGCGGTTGGCGTCCGCCAGCTCGGTCTCCAGCCGGGAGGCACGTGATTCGGCCTGTTGCCTGGCAACGATCTCCTCCTGCAGCTGGGCGCCGCCACCGGCCTCCGCCTTGAGGCGGGCAATCTCGTCCTCATAATCGGCCTGCACCCGTTCGGCCACGTCGGCGCGCTTCTTGGCCGCTTCCAGCTCACGCTGCAGGCGCCCGACTTCTGCATCCTGCTTCAGGCGATCGCCGCCCTGCTGGCGGAACATCATCTCCTGGCGCACGCGCTCGAGTTCCGCCTCGACCGCCTTGCGCGCCTCGTCGGCCTGGCGTGCCCGTCCCAGGGCGGAGTCGACCTGCTTCTGGAATTCCAGGACCTCGGCTTCCATGTCCGCTTCCGACTGGACCTCGGACTCGGCCTTCCGGAGTGCTGCCTCGACCTGGCTGCGCCGGGCCTGCTCGTCCGCGAGCTGGCGCCGGAGTTCATCCTGCTTCGCCGTGGCGTCCGACAACTGCCGGCGCAGATCCTCGGCCTCTTTCAGGCGCGCCTCCATCTCTCGCATGCGCGCCGTGGCGGCCGCCAGGTCGCTCTTGAGCCGGGCAACGGCGGCTTCCGCCCCCGCTGAGGGCGCCGGGGCCGTGGGCCTGGGCGCCGGGGCGGGGGCGGGCGCGGTAGCGGCCGGCGTGGCGGTGAGGTGCTTCCTGGTGGTGGTGAGGATGTCGTTGGTCTGGAAGGGCTTCATCACCACGTCGTTGGCGCCCTGCTCGATGACGCGCGAACGCATCGACGGGTCGTCCTCGTTGCCGGTGATGATGATGACGGGGACCGACTTGATCCGGCTCTCTCCGGCACCGCGAATACGTTCGAGCAGGCCGAAGCCATCGAGTTCGGGCATGGCCAGGTCGGTGAACACGCAACGGACGGAGGGGTTGTCGTTCAGGGCTTCCCAGCCGGCCTCGCCGTTGGATGCCTCGACGACGTCGAATTCGGGCTGAAGTATTTTCTTCAGCGCAATGCGCATTACGCGCGAGTCATCCACGAGCAGGATGAGCGGTTTGTCGTTGGAGCCCGTCGACACGGTTGAATCCCTCGGCTGCCTTTGAAGGGGCGCGGCACTTCGTTGGTATTGTTGTGCTGTTCCGGGAAACTCGAGCGCCACCGCCGCTGAAGCCAACGCCCTTGTGGCTTACTATACAGCGCGGCGCCAGCCGTCACCACCACTCAGACATGACGCCGTCCACGGCCCATCCAGGCGCGGACGCACGCATGACGCCAGCCCGGCGGTGGGCTTGCTTCCCTCAGAGAATGAGGCTGTAGAGCACCACCATTGCGACCACCAGAAGCCCCACTACCAGCAACACCCTGCCCATGCCGGAAGACGGCTGCTCCGCGTCGGCCCGCTCGGGCATGGCCTGCACCTTCTGCAGCTTTTCCTCGAGTTCGTCATGGCCCGGGTACTGGGCCAGCGCCTCGCGCAGGCAACTGATGGCGTCCGCACGCTGCCCCTTGACGGCCAGCAGTTCGGCCTTGGTCAGCGCGGCCCGGACCGGGTCGATGGCGATGGTGGACTTCACATGTGCATGCTGCATATCCGCTCTCCAGGTTGGATCAACAATCGATGCCGAGGACGCCCCGGCGCAGGCATCCGGGGTAGCCGGGCCACTTGCCATGAACGCTGACAGTCTCACTGCATCCGTCATTATCACCTTAGATAGGGTACTAGTGATTCTGCAGGCGCAGGCGCTCCCAGCCATGTTCCAGCTCGGGCCACGAGCCCGGTTCCCGCCTGGCGCGCCGGTGCCCGCCGAGCTCCTCGAGCGTCATCACCTCCGCCGGCTTGCCCTTCGGGAACTCGCTGCCGTGGGTAAAGAGCAACACCCCCTGCACCGGAACGTCGGGGATCAGCGCACGCACTGCCGCCACCTGCACGCGCAGGCCCGGCAGGGGATTGGGAAACTTGTGGCTGCCGGTACCGAGCATCTGCACCCACAACTCCATGTTCTCGGCCGCAAAGATCACCCCCGGGTAGTGCCGGAGTGTCACCACGGTGATGCCCTGCTCCCCGCGCACCAGATAGTCGATGCGCAAGCTGCCTCCCATGCCGTCGGGAATGTGCGCGTTCTCGATCAGCTCGTCGCCCAGGCTGCGGACGCGCTTGCGCAGCTGCCACCGCCGCGCCATCCGCCTGAGGGCCGGACTACTGATGAACAGCGTCGCCGCCAGGGCGATGGCGGCGGCCGCACCCAGCACCATCCATTTCTCGGGCGCCAGCGTCGACGCCCATTCGGTCAATTCATCCCACACGTGATCACTCCTTCCGACCCATCTCGCCTTGCGGGGCATGGGTTGGTATTCGTCCATGACAGGGTCCGTCCAGACCCTACCCACTCCGTTCGGACACGGAAACCGTAATGAATAACATACCCGACCGCGAGAACCACCAAATGGGTCTCAATCACAGTTCAGCAGACACGTGTTTCAGATTATTCCTACAGCATGACGCCTGCACGTGGCAGCATTGGAGACAAAAAAGGCAGCCGAGGCTGCCTTTCAATCCCGCCGGGCGGGAACCGAACCGCTGGTTTGCTGGTTGTTGTTGTTAACCGGTCAGCCGCACTTGCTGTCGCCGCAGTTCAGACAGGTCATGCACCCGTCCATCATCACCACGGCCTTGGTCTGGCACTTGGCGCAGAGCTCGGCCCCCGCCGGGAAGCCCGTGGCCTCTTCCTCTCCGGCAGAGGCCTGCTTCTGCTTGTTCTCGTATTCGGCGCGCTTCTGCGCGATGAGCTTCTTCTGGTGCTCGTCGAGTTCATCGCTCTTGAGCATACCGATAAAGGTGAGGTGGCGCTCGATGGCATCACCGATCTCGGCGATGATCGAAGGCATGTACTTGCCGCCTTTCTTGAAATAGCCGCCCTGCGGATCGAAGACCGACTTGAGCTCCTCCACCAGGAAGGTCACGTCGCCCCCCTTGCGGAACACGGCGGACATGACGCGGGTGAGCGCCACGATCCACTGGAAGTGGTCCATGCTCTTGGAATTGATGAAGATCTCGTAGGGGCGGCGCAACTCGTGCTCGGTACCCTCGTTGAGCACGATGTCGTTGATGGTCACGTACAGCGCATGCTCGGAGAGCGGCGTCTTGATCTTGTAGGTCGAGCCGATGAGCATCTCCGGGCGCTCGACCTTCTCGTGCATCTGCACGACATTGCTTTCCGGCGCGGCCGCCTTCCCTTCGGCCGCGCCGTCCACGTCTGCCGGCTCGTCCTTCTTCACGCTGTAGCCGACGATCTTCTTTTCGATCTTGATGGTCATCTTCCTGCTCCTGGCACGCCCCACGGCGCGCCCCAATAAATTCGGTTTTCGTCTTGATCCACGCCTCGCGGTGAATCCAGTCGTTGCGAGGCCAAGCCGAACCCGTCGATCAGCGCAGGGCACCAACGGTGCCGAGCAATGCCGACAGCCTCAACAGCACCCCGCGGCGACTCGGCTCGGCACGCCTAGAACTTGCCGTAGTAGCCTTCCTTCAGTGCATCGAAGAGATTCGCGGCAGTATGCATCTCGCCGTCGTACTCGATCTCCTCGTTGCCCTTGACCTCGAGCATGCTCCCGTCCTCGAGCCTGAAGCGGTAGATGGTGTTCTCGAGATCCTGCTCCTTCACCAGCACGCCCTGGAAGGCCTCCGGGTTGAAGCGGAAGGTGGTGCAGCCCTTCAGCCCGTTGTGATAGGCGTAGTGGTAGATGTCCTTGAAGTCCCCGTAGGCATAATCCGTCGGCACGTTGGCCGTCTTGGAGATCGAGGAATCCACCCACTTCTGCGCCGCCGCCTGGATGTCGACATGCGACTTCGGCGTGATGTCCTCGGCGGTGATGAAGTAGTCCGGCAGCCTCGATGCCTCGCCCTCGCCATAGGGATGCGCCGCCGGGTTGACCAGCTCGCGGTAGGCGAGCAGCTCGAAGGAGAACACGTCGACCTTTTCCTTGGTCTTGCGGCCCTCGCGGATCACGTTGCGCGAATAGCAGTGCGCGAAGGACGGCTCGATCCCGTTGCTCGCGTTGTTGGCCAGCGACAGCGAGATGGTGCCGGTGGGGGCAATGGAGGAATGGTGCGTGAAGCGCGCCCCGACCTCGGCCAGCTCCTTGACCAGATCCGGCGCCACCTCGGCCACCCGCTGCATGTAGCGGCTGTAACGGGCGTGCAGCACCCTGCCCTTGATGGTATCGCCCACCTTGATGCCGTCGCGCTTCATTTCCGGGCGCTTGCGCAGCATCTCGGCGGTCACCACGAAGTCCTGGTCCATGATCGGCGCCGGGCCTTTTTCCTTCGCCAGTTCCAGGGCGGTCTCCCAGCCGGCCAGGGCCAGTTCGCGCGAGACACGCTCGGTGAACTCCAGCGACAGCTTCTCGCCGTACTTCATGCGCAGCATGGTGAGCGTGGAGCCCAGCCCCAGGAACCCCATGCCGTGGCGGCGCTTGTGTTCGATCTCGTGGCGCTGCTGACCGAGCGGGAGACCGTTGATCTCCACCACGTTGTCCAGCATGCGGGTAAAGATCGACACCACCTGGCGGAACTCGTCCCAGTCGAAGCTCGCGTTCTCGGTGAAGGGGTCGCGCACGAACTTGGTGAGATTCACCGAGCCCAACAGGCAGGAACCGTAGGGCGGCAGCGGCTGCTCGCCACAGGGATTGGTGGCGCGGATGTTCTCGCAGAACCAGTTGTTGTTCATCTCGTTGACGGTGTCGATGAGGATGAATCCCGGCTCGGCGAAGTCGTAGGTGGAGGCCATGATCATGTCCCACAGCCGCTGGGCCTTGATGGTCTTGTAGACCTTGCAGGCCACCAGCCCTTCCTCGTTGGTGAGGTAGCGGCCCTGCTCCGGCCACTCGCGCCAGATCACCTGGCGGGGGTCGTTGAGGTCGAGTCCGTCGATCTCCACTTCCTTCTCGGTGACGGGGAAGGCCAGCGGCCAGTCGGCGTTCACCTCCACCGCCTCCATGAAATCGGCAGTGATGAGCAGCGACAGGTTGAACTGGCGCAGGCGCCCGTCCTCACGCTTGGCGCGGATGAAATCCTCCACATCGGGGTGGCCGACGTCGAAGGTCGCCATCTGCGCACCGCGGCGCCCGCCGGCGCTGGAGACGGTGAAGCACATCTTGTCGTAGATATCCATGAACGACAGCGGGCCGGAGGTGTAGGCGCCAGCGCCCGACACATAGGCGCCCTTGGGACGCAGGGTGGAGAATTCGTAGCCGATGCCGCAGCCGGCCTTCAGTGTGAGCCCCGCCTCGTGCACCTTGTTCAGGATGTCGTCCATCGAGTCGGCAATGGTGCCGGACACGGTGCAGTTGATGGTGGAGGTGGCAGGCTTGTGCTCCCAGGCACCGGCGTTGGAGGTGATGCGGCCGGCCGGGATCGCCCCGCGGCGCAGTGCCCAGGTGAACTTCTCGAACCACTCCTTGCGCTGGGCCTCGGTCTCCTCGACCTCGGCCAGGGCACGGGCCATGCGCTGGTAGGTGTCATCGATGGTCTGGTCGATGGCCACCCCGTCCTTGCGCTTGAGACGGTACTTCTTGTCCCAGATGTCTTCCGAGGCCGGCTGCATCGGAATCTCGGTGGCGGAATCGGTGCGGGTGTTCTTGAGCGAGTGCGCCTTCATAGTCCTCTGCGTTCCTGTGGTGTTCTTTTTAGTAATGGTGCGGGGTGCGCGACCGGTGAGGCGGCAGTGGCGTTGGGGTCACCCCGGGGACCGCGAATGCGGGAGCCATAAAACTAAAACAACAATATCTTGTATTCAAGCTTTTTTAGACGCTAGAATCCAGAACGCAAGGAGAATTTTAACAAACATCGCAGAAACAGTAACTTAGGAAATACCACCCGTGTAAGCGGGGCATATTAGCGGCTCCTAACACGAATTTGCTGACCACAACATCTTGTGTTCAGCGATTCAACAGGTTTTCCACAGATTACCCACCGGGTGCGGTGGAAAACCCGACGGGCGCGGGCCGCCGCGCCAGGCCCGTCCAGCCGTGACGGGCGGGAAATCGATCAAAAAACAACCAGCCGATGGAGGCCTCACCCGATGTCATACTCTCCCCTGCGCCACCTCCGGCAGCTCGGCCCCCTGCGCCTGCTCCTCCTGCTGACTGGCCTCGTGACCGTGCTGCTGCGCTCGGCCGCGAACGCCCCCGTCAGCCTCGAGGGCTGGGCCTTCGTCCACACCATCCTGATTCCGGTGGTAGCGCCCATCGTGCTGGTGCTGTTGCTGCTGGACGCCCTGATGTCGCGGGTATTCCTGAGCGCGGCCGACGACCCTGCAGCGCGCTCGCGTCTGCGCACCATTCTCTATACGAACCTGGCGGGCGCCGCGATCCTGCTCATCGTCTGGACGCCCTTCATGCTGGCGCTGCGCCAGCCCTGACGGGCGTGGCCGGGCGACAGGCACAAGAAAGCCCCGCCTGAGGCGGGGCTTTGATTGGTGGGCAACGACCGCCAACGGCTATCGTGAGGCACCACCCCGGGTCACATTGCCGCCACCCATCACGGCACTACCGACACTGCCACCACGCACCGCGTCAGCGGAACCACCCCCCATGGCGGTGACGAGCGCGTCACTGTCGTCATCCAGGAAGCGGTTCACCGAGTCGGCAGCGGCACCATACTGCACGAAAGCGATGAAGGCATCGCTGTCATCGCCCAGGGTGTCGATGCGGGTGTTGTGGATGTCGTTCGGCATGTTCGCGTGACCCTCGCCCCAGATACTGTTGTGATCGGCCATGGCGGCAGTCGAAGCGAATACGGAAGCAAGCAAGATGGCAGAAGCAAGTTTCATCGGAGCACCCTCCTTCAGATAGTCGTCATCATTGCCTTCTGGTTGGACCTCTCGGGTCCCGCACAGTAGACGACTTACTCGCGGCTCTCTCCACCGGAATTTGCAGCAGAATGCGAATCATCAATCGCTCCTGCCCCAGGTCGTGAATCACTTCACATGTCGGCCGCCGCAATGGGCGGCACGCGCGCAATCATGCTGTGCACACAAAAAAATGCCCCGCCAGTGGCGGGGCATTTCCTTCAGCAGAAAACCGAAAGTGATTTAGCGGGCGGAACCACCGCGAGTCACGTCGCTGCCACCGTTCGAGGAACCACCGCGCTGGGTATCCACCGAGCCACCACCCATGGCGGTGACCAGCGAATCGCTGTCGTCATCCAGGAAGCGGTTCACGGAGTCGGCACCGTCACCGTAGCGAACGAAATCGGCAAAGGCATCACCGTCGTCATCCATGGTGTCGATACGGGTGTTGTGGATGTCATTCTGCATGTTGGCAGTGCCTTCACCCCAGATGCTGTTATGGTCAGCCATGGCGGCGGAACCGGCGAACAGGGAAGCAAGCAGGGCAGTAGCAGCGAAAGTCTTGAGTTTCATCAGAAACGTCTCCTAAAGGTCTTAATAGTAATAATCGTTGCCTGTTGGATAACCCCCTCAACGGGGTTACGTGAATAGACAGCTCTCAGCCTGAGGGTTCAATCAAATAACCCGGATTCGCGCTGAATGACACCGATTGTGAAGCAGCTCACATAGAAACAAGACTTTAGACAGACATCCAAACAAGTCCGCCAATAACGTACGAAGCGGCACCTGCCTACAGGATCCCAGTACTCGCGGCCACGCCGAGCTAGAACCGCCCGCCCACCGACACGCGCAGCTGATGTCGCGCAAAATCAAATCCCGTTTCGTTTGAATCGCGCTGTAGACGACGAGCATCGAGGCTACCCATGATCGAGCGCGTGAACGCGCGCGTCACGCCCACACCGATGTCGTAGTAGTCATCCGTAATCGCGCTTTGCTGGTAGTCGGCCTGCCCATAGGATGCAGAGAACGTCCCGAACACGACATCGGTATAACGCTGGCGCCACTGCGCGCTGATCTGGCGGTAGAGATAACCTGGTGAGCCCGGCAGGGTCGTCTCCTCCAGCGAGTGCGCGAGCGCGAGTCGCAGGTGGCTGTCATCGGATATGAACCAGTCGAGACTGCCCTGGTAGTCCGGCTCACGCACGGTATCGAAACGCGCATCGTCATAGTTCTGTGTCAGGTAACCGAGCATCAGCTCCGCCTTGAGGGCCTTGCCGAAATCCGCCCTGCCGCCCACGCCAAACCGATACCCCGAGGAACTACGTTCGTACAGTGCATCATCGAAGGTGAGGTCGTATTCGCGCACGTCGGTACGTAGCTGCGTGAAGAAACTCCATTGCTCGGTATGCGCATAATTGACGCGCACCCCGAGCGACGATTCGTCACGGTCGCGGTCATTGTTGAATATCTCGACCAGTCCAGCCGGCGTGTTGCGGTAATCGTAGGAAGTGAGGCTGCCGGCCAGCGTGACCGCGTAATTACCGGCTGACTGCCGGATACCGGCATTGACGCCCTGCTTGTAGTAGATCGTTGGTTCGTCGCCGCTGACCGAGTCGATGGAACCGCGGGCCTCGTGGTTACGCGCGTAGGAAAACCCGCCGAACAGGTTGCCGCTCTCGCTCAGATCGTAACGCCCGGAAAGGCTCGTCCAGTAGTCGGTAGTGTCTTCCGATCCATAGTCGGCGTAACGCGCCAGCGTCGTGCCCGCCCCTGCCTGCAGCGCATGGCGCTCCCACTGGGTCGCCAGACGCGCGGCCAGGGTGGCGAGCAACACGCGATCGCTCAGCTCGCCGTCTTCGGTCGCGAAGATATTGTCATCGTATTCGTACCCCAGGTTGAACGTGGGTGAGAACTCGACCTGATCGAAAACAGTCTCGTCTTCCGTAAGATCGCGCAGTGGCGCCGGGGTGGCATGCTCCGCCATGGCCGGCGCACACACAAGGCTCGTAATCAGGCCGGCACAGATCCCGGCAGAGACACGCCGCCTGATATGTGTACTGGACTTCATCGCATCATCATCCTTTGGCCGTTGGGGCAGAGAGCAGGATGGCCGTTAAGGGCCCTGCGCGCCACGACGCAGATCAAGCAAATCGGCCGGGACGCTACTGCACGAGTGTAGCGCCTGCGCGATTTCCTGTGCAGACAGGTTCCGGTCGACAGGCGGACCCTCCCGCGGCCGGGCGAGTGGGCAAAAAAAGCCCCGCCAAAGGCGGGGCACCACACTCGGAGAAGTCTGTGACTCGGGCTTAACGCGCGGAACCACCGCGGGTGACGTCGCTACCGCCCGTGGCGGAAGCAGAGCCGCGCGCGGTGTCGGTCCCACCACCCATGGCGGTGACCAGCGAATCGCTGTCGTCATCCAGGAAACGGTTCACGGAATCGGCGCCGTCACCGTACTGCACGAAGTCGAGGAACGCGTCGCTGTCGTCGTCCATCGTGTCGATACGGGTGTTGTGGATGTCGTTGGGCATGTTGGCGGTGCCTTCACCCCAGATACTGTTGTGATCGGCCATGGCAGCGGTCGAAGCGAACAGGGAAGCAAGCAGAGCAGCAGTAGCAAGTTTCATATGTGATCTCCACAGGTTTAGTAATCGTAGTAATTACCTTCTGGATACCCCGTTGGGGTCGGAGAGATAGACGCCTGCCCCGCCATCAGGTTCCGGTGCAAACTAACTGACTGCCTGCGGAGTGGCGCAAATGTGAATACCCTCACAAAACAAACTGGTATTAGACGGACGTTCCATCGACTCGTGCAGCGACGAACCACGGCCACCGCGGGTCAGAAGCGACCGTTGATCGATTTGCCAAGGATACTGTGTTCAGAATCGTCGCCCGGATCAGTGAACTCATGGCGCAGATCCACGTCCGCCCCCCCCTTCTCACACTGGATCAGGGGTGTCTGCCGAGACATGGTAATCATCATCCGTGATCGAGGCCTGCTGATAGTCGGCCTGCACATAGGCAGGCCCAATCTTTCCTGACACCGTCCCGGTGAAGCGCTGACGCCATTTCATGCCGAGTTGCCGAGAGAGGTAACCTGGCAAAGCGGGCGGCATCGACGCCTTGTAGGGTATGCACGCGATCAACCCGCAGGTGACTGTCGTCGGAATAGAATCAGCCCTGGCTAGCTGGGCAATATGGAACCACGCACCTCGTGCTGGCGTGAACAGGACAGCCCCAAGGGGCGGGGGCCGACCTCGAGGACATGCGTCCGCCACCGGCGCGGCGTTTTCACCCAGGCTGACATGCCACACGACGTCGCTCGGAGCGTCGTGGGTGGCATGGATGTTGCCATTGTATTGGCAGCCAAGGCTGACACCTGCCGAGAGGACGCCATCGCCGAAGAGCGGGGGCTCTACCAGTGGCTCCCGCCGGGGCGCCGGGGTGCCCGAAGCAATCACGGGAAAGAGACCAGCGGCATGACGAACCGTGCGCCGAGGGGGCGCCGCATCCATGGCATCATCATGGGCAAGGTGAGCTTGCTGGCAAGCATGGCGCCCGCCCTCCCGCACGCCATACCAGGATGCAGATCAAAGAAGCCGGGGTGGGCGGAGTCAGTCTGTTCCCGCACCATCTCCGAGTACGATGCGATTGCGCCCCGCGGCCTTGGCCTCATAGAGCAGATGATCGGCGGCGTCGAGCATGGCCTCGAAGCTCTCGCCCAGCTCCCCGGTGGCGCCGATGCTCAGGGTGATCTCGATGCGCTGACCATCGTAATCCAGTGGGGTATCGGCCACCACCTGGCGCACGCGCTCCAGTACCAGCGCCGGCTGGCCGGCGTCGCCGTTGGCCAGCAGCACGCAGAACTCCTCGCCACCATAGCGGGCGAGCATGTCGGAGGCCCGCACGGACTGACGCAGGAGCTTGGCCACGTGCTGCAGGGCGAGGTCGCCGGCCTGATGGCCATAGGTATCGTTGATGTGCTTGAAGTGGTCGAGGTCAAGCATGGCGGCCACCAGGTGCAGGTTGCCGCGACGCGCATTGGCATAGAGCTTGGCGCCGGTGTCGTGCAGGTAACGCCGGTTGTACAGGCCGGTGAGGTAGTCCCGGCGCGAGGCATCACGCATGGCGCGGATGCTGCGCACCAGGTCGGCGTTCTGGTGCACGCGGCAGTAGAACTCTTCCTCGATGAAGGGCTTGGTGAGATAGTCGCTGGCACCGGCCTTAAGCAGGCGCGCCGACAGCGTGGGATCGTCCTGTGCGGACAGGCCGATGATGGCCATGTCGTTGCGCGTCCAGCGTCGGCGAATGCGCGTGATGAGCTCGGCGCCGTCCATGCGAGGCATCTGGTAATCGCTCAGCACCATGGTCACGTCCGGGTGCTCCTCCAGCACCTCCAGGGCCTGCACCCCATCCTCAGCCTCCAGCACCTGGTAGTTATGGGCTTCCAGCAGACGGCGGATCATCAGGCGACTGGTACGGCCATCGTCCACTACCAGCACCTTGAGTTCGTGGTTGCCGCACAGGCGCTGCACCAGTTCGACCACATAGTCCACCTCGTCGCCCTGGCGCTTTACCACGTAGTCGATCACGCGCTTGGCGAGGATGGTCTCGCGCACCTGCTCGTCCATGTTACCGGTGAGCACCACCACCGGAACCTTCTGCGCATGCATGAAGTCCACCACCTCGCCATTGGGTGCGTCGGCCAGGCAGAGCCCGGCCACGGCGACTGCCACGTTGTGGGGCTCGGCCAGCAGCTCGCTTGCACCGGCCAGGGTGGAGGCGGTCAGCACGCGCGCGGGACTCGCGATCTCGATGCGGTTCTTGAGCAGGCCCATTACCGAACGGCTGTCATCGACGAGCAGCACCTGCGGCCGGGTATCGGCCGGCTGGCAGTCGTGTTCACTCGGGTGTCGGGATGCCATCGTCTCGCCTTCGGCGCGTCTATAGACGTTTTACGCCTGTTCGCGCACACGGCGCAACGCCACGGCCATGTTCGCGCCCGACTGGTAACGCTTGTCCGGCTCCTTGTGCAGGGCCTTGGCGATCACCCGGGCGAGATCGGCGCCCAGTTCCGGGCGGATACTGCGCAGGTCCGGCGCCTTCTCGCTGGTGATCTTGAACACCAGGTTGGCCATGCTGTCGCTGGTGAACGGCAGCTGGCCGGCGAGCAACTGGAACAGCGTCACGCCCAGCGAGTAGAGGTCGGCGCGGCCGTCCACGTCCTGGCTGGTGATCTGCTCGGGCGCCATGTAGGCGGGCGTGCCCAGCAGGGTGCCGGTGCGCGTCTTGCTGTTGTCGGTGAGCCGCGCGATGCCGAAGTCGGTGAGCTTGACCATGTGCTTGTCCGGCTCGTAAAGCATGTTGGCCGGCTTGATGTCGCGATGGATGACCTGCTGCTTGTGCGCATAGTCCAGCGCCTCGGCCACCTGGATGCCGATGTCCAGCACCTCGCCCACCGGCAGCAGCGTGCCCTCGCGCACGTTCTCGTCCAGGCTGTGCCCCTGCACGAAGTCCATGGCGATGTAGGCGAGATCGTGCTCCTCACCGACGTCGTAGACGGTGACGATGTTGCGGTGATCCAGCCTTCCCGAGGCCTCGGCCTCGCGGTAGAAGCGCCACTTCACTTCTTCGAGCTCGGTGCCCTCGAATTCCTGGGTAAGGTTGAGCGTCTTGATCGCGACCTTGCGGCCAATCTTGGGGTCGATGCCCAGGTAGACCACGCCCATGGCGCCCCGCCCGATCTGGGCCTCCAGCCGATAGCGCCCCAGCATGGGCTTTTCGATGGCGGAGTCGTCCAGCACCAGGGTGGACTCGATGCCCGTCTCCGGCGCGAGGAACTTCGCCGTGTTGCCGTCCGGCACGGCCTTGAGGCGGCGAATGCGTTCGCCGATATCGCGGTAACCGGCCTCGGCCTGCGCCATGTACTCGTAGACCTCCAGCGCGCGCGTGAACTTGCGTCGGCGCTCGTAGTCCTGGCCGAGCTGATAGAGGTGATAGAGGATGTCCGCATCCACGCGGCATTTGCGAAATTCATCGAAGGCCCGGTCGAGCTGGCCCTGGGCATGCAGGTTCACCCCCAGCAGGCGCCGCGCCTCGAAGGCATCGTCGCGGCTACGGGCGATGGCATCGACAATGCGGTGGCGTATCACCAGGGCACCGTAACCGGTGACCAGAAATAGCATGGGTATGCCCAGCGGCAGCCAGTAGCGGGCCAGGATCAGCGAGAGCAGCGCGGCGTTGAGCAGGATCACCCCAATGAGGATGACGACCAACAGCGCGCTGGTACCGCCAAAGACCCGCGCCGGCAGAGCCAGCAGGAACACGGCGAACAGGAGGATGAGCGCGCGCTGGACGGCATGGAACCAGGGCGGCTGGGTCACGGCCCGGCCGTCGAGCAGGCTGGCGACGCCATGCGCCGTCCACAGCACCGGCGAGAGCTCGGTGCCGGCCGGACCACGCAGCAGCGGGGCCGCTCCGGGAGCCGTGGGACCCACCAGCACCGTCTTGTCGCGCAGACCGGCCGTGGGCACGCGCCCCTCCAGCAGCTCCACCGCTGAATACACCGCCACCGGCGACACGTCGCCGCGCGAGACCGGCGGGAGGGGATGGAAGGCATAGCGCGCGCCCGTCGGAATGTCGCGGTACCCGAGACGCAGGCCGTAACCGCCGAGGGCGATCAGGTCGTCGGCCGGCACGTCCGCGGCCACTGCGGCCAGCGACAGCACCAGGGAAGGCACGATGCCCTCCCCTTGCGGGATCGCCAGCGGCAGGGCGCGCACGCGCACACCGTCTTCCCAGGCCGGCTGGGCGCCGATGGCCCGCGCCTGCTCGGCGTAGCGGGCGATCGGCTCGCGCAGGCTCACCGGGCCGAGCGCGTCGGGTGCCCGGCTCAACACCTGCGCCGGGCCGGACAGATACCACTCCGCACGCGGCTCGGCGCGCAGGGCCGGGAGCGCCGCCCGGCGGGCATTGTCCGCGCCGGAGGACGTGTATTCGGCAGCCAGCACGACGCGCCCGTGAGCGCGGATCGCCGCGGCCAGCTGCCGGTCGGTATCCACCTTGCCCAGCCAGTAACTGGCCGTCTCCAGCTGTTCGAGGCCGTTGTCGACGCGCTGCAGGGCCTGCGCACGTGTGGTACCGGCCGCCCGCAGTTCGTCACGCCGCGCCCGCAGGGCCTCGCGCCCCTCGGCAATCTCCTCGCGCACCGCCTCCAGGGCCAGCGGGGTCTCCGGCTGGTCGAGGGCCGGCAGAAAACCCACGGCACGCGCCTCCCTCAGGCGCCCGACGACCTCGGCCAGCCGGGCGCGCGACCAGGGCCAGCTGCCATAGCGCTGCTCGGCGGCCTCGTCGATCGCCACCACCACCACCGCATCGCTGGGCTCCGCCTCGGGGAGCAACCGTACCGCCTCGTCATACAGGCGGTGCTCGAACCACTGGAACAGGGCCGTATAGGTGCCAAGCAGGAACAGCAGCGCCAGCACGACGAGCCAGAAGATCCGCAGCCCCCAGATCTGGCCCTGTTTACGCAAGGGATTCTTCATAGCCTGTTATTGTGCACCAGCCCCGTTGGTCACGGGGCTCTGTTTGTCGTCAAAAGGGGCTCGTTCGGCTGGACTCAGCTGGTACCGCGATCATCCAGCAGCCGCGCCACCAGGCGCCGGGCGCTGTCGTCGGCCTCCGGCTGGTCGGCGGGCACCCAGGACATGTCGGCCTCCAGCCGGTAGGCGCCGAGAAACGCGTGCGGCGGCTGCC
>DSBO01000093.1 GCA_011046015.1 Thioalkalivibrio sp.
ACTTGAGACTTGCGACTTCCACAGTGCCCTCTGTGGCTAAAACGCCTTTAAATCACACGGCACCCACGCCTGACGCCTATCCCCTCACGCCTCACGCCTCCCCCAGTTTTTCCCGCAGGAAGGCCTCGATCCCGTCCATCGGTACCTGGCTGGACTCGGCGTCGCGGCGGCCCTTGTATTCGAGTTCGCCGCTGTCCAGACCACGCTCGCTGAGTACGATGCGGTGCGGGATGCCGACGAGTTCGAGGTCGGCGAACATGACGCCGGGGCGGGCGCCGCGGTCGTCGAACAGCACGTCGAAGCCGGCGTCGAGCAGGCGCTGGTAGAGGGCCTCGGCGGCTTCGGCCAGGCGCTGGGACTTCTGCATGCCGATGGGCGCCAGCGCCACCTGGAACGGGGCGATGGCCTGGGGCCAGATGATGCCGCGTTCGTCGTGATTCTGCTCGATGGCGGCGGCCACCACGCGGGAGACGCCGATGCCGTAACAGCCCATGGTCGGGGTGATGCTGCGTCCGCCCTCGTCGAGCACGGTCATCTGCAGGGCGGCGCTGTAGTTCTGTCCGAGCTGGAAGATGTGACCGACCTCGATGCCGCGCACGATGGAGAGCGTGCCCTGGCCATCGGGACTGGCGTCGCCCTCCACCACGTTGCGCAGGTCGGCCGTCTGCGGTTCCGGCAGGTCGCGGCCCCAGTTCACGCCGGTCAGGTGCCGGCCATCCTCGTTGGCGCCACAGACGAAGTCGGCGAGCTGCGCGGCGGCGTGGTCGACGATGGTCGGCACCTTCAGGCCCACCGGGCCGAGCGAGCCGGGCTTGCAGCCGGCCGCGGCCATCACCTCGGCCTCGCCGGCGAAGGCGAGCGGGCTGGCCACCCCCGGCAGCTTCTCGGCCTTGATCTCGTTGAGCGCGTGATCGCCGCGCAGGACCAGGGCGACCACGCCGCCTTCCTCGCCCTCCACGAGCAGGGTCTTCACGCAGCGGCCGGCGTCCACGCCCAGGAACCCGCTGACCTCCTCGATGCTGTGCTGGTCGGGGGTGTCGACGGTCTGCATCGGGGCGCCCGGGGTCGGGCGCTCGCCGGCCGGTGCCACGGCCTCGGCGAGCTCGACGTTGGCGGCGTAGCCGCTGGCATCCGAGAAGGCGATGGCGTCCTCGCCGGAGGCGGCGAGTACGTGGAACTCGTGCGACGACTGGCCGCCGATGGAGCCGGTGTCCGCCTGCACGGGGCGGAAGTCCAGACCGATGCGCTCGAAGATGCGGCAGTAGGTCTCGTACATGGTGTCGTAGGTGGCCTGCAGCGAGTCCTGGTCGAGATGGAAGGAGTAGGCGTCCTTCATCAGGAACTCGCGGGCGCGCATTACGCCGAAGCGCGGGCGGATCTCGTCGCGGAACTTGGTCTGGATCTGGTAGAAGTTGATCGGCAGCTGCTTGTAGCTGCGGATCTCGCGCCGGGCGAGGTCGGTGATGACCTCCTCGTGCGTGGGACCGAAGCAGAACTCGCGGTCGTGCCGGTCGGTCAGGCGCAAGAGCTCGGGGCCGTACTTCTCCCAGCGGCCCGATTCCTGCCACAGCTCGGCAGGCTGCACCGCCGGCATCAGCACCTCCACCGCGCCGGCACGGTTCATCTCCTCGCGTACGATGGCCTCCACCTTGCGCAGCACCCGCAGGCCGAAGGGCAGCCAGGTGTAGAGGCCGGAAGCCAGCTTGCGGATCAGGCCGGCCCGCAGCATCAGCTGGTGGCTGATGATCTCGGCGTCGGCGGGGGTTTCCTTGGTGGTGGAGAGCGGGAATCGGGATGCGCGCATGGAATCAGTTCGTCGTCAGGGTCGAAACACCGCGGGGCGCGCGTGGCGGCCCGCCCAGGGAGATCGCGTGGGGGTCTAGAACGTGCCGCCGTCAAAGCCCCACAGGTGACGCGGAGCATTGGCGAACTCGATGTAGATCCGGTCGCTCGCGATCGAAAGCGCAGAGCTTACCAGATCGCACAGTGCCTGTGAGAGGGCCTGCGTCCTCTCTTCGGGCAGGCCGATGCTCTTGAGCTCCAGGTAGGCGAGTGGGGCGTCGTCGCCGGCGAAGAGCATGTGCGGCTGGTGCGTGAGCCGGATCATGACATAGCGCTCGGGCTTGCCGAGTCGGCTGGCGACCTCGGCGGAGGCGGTGCGGATCAGCGCGCGGGCCTGGTCGCCGTCAATGGCGACGTTCGTGTCGATGCTGAGCAGGGGCATGTCGTGGTCCTACTGGCAGTGTTCACGGATGATCTGGCGGGCGTCGCGCATGTGTTTCTGGCGCTCTTCCTCGGACAGGTAGCGGAAGCTGTCGCCGTCCGGCACCCGGATGCGGGGCGTGGTCTCGTAGCGCTGCAGCACCGCGCGGGCCTCCTGGCAGCGCGCGGCATTCTGGCGCTCGGCACGGCGGCGCTCGGCCGCGCTGGGGCCAGCCGCGTCCTCCGCCGCCGTCTCACCCGCGGTGTCCGGCGCGGCCGTTTCCGCCGCGGGCGGCGGGGCAGGCGGTGCCTTGGGAGCGTTCAGCGTCTCCGACGGGCGGTCCATGGGCGGGGTCTGGGAATATTGCGTATTACCCTCATCATCAGCCCATTTGTACATCGCCGCCACTGTGGGTACCGTGACAAGGCACAGGCAAAGCGCCGTGAGCAGGCCGGTCATGTGTTTCATGTCGTCTTCCCGAGTCTCGGTTGGGGGTGGTCGGCAGCGTGATCAGGTCACCGAGGCCGCGTTACTGCGTTGATATACTACATAACACAAAGCCAAGAAGAACAACGAATGGGTCTCATGCCCCCGGCCGGACCCGCAAACTGCGAACAGCGCGTGGAGATGTCGTCATGCACCGATCCTGGCTCCGATCCCGGTTTCTTCGTCTGCCTGCCGGCCTGTGCCTTGCCGCCGCGGCGCTGGCCGCCGGTGCGGCCGACGTGCCGTTCGAGACACTGACGCTGGAGCGCAGCACCGTGGCGCGCGAGCAGGTGCTCGATGGCGCGGTGGAGGCGGTGCACCAGGCGACCATGTCGGCGCAGACCTCGGGGCGTATCGTCGAGATCCTCTACGACGTGGACGATTTCGTGCCCGAGGGCGAGGTCATCATCCGTTTCCGCGACACCGAGCAGCAGGCAGGCTACCAGCAGGCGCAGGCGGCGCTGGCCGAGGCGCGTGCGCGCTTCAACCAGGCCAGCAGCGAGTACGAGCGCATCAAGGGCATTTACGAGCGCCAGCTGGTGGCCAAGGCGCAGCTGGACAATGCGACTGCGGAGCTGCGTGCGGCGCGCGCGCGGCTCGAGGCGGCCCAGGCCGGGCTGGAGAGCGCGGAGGAACAGCTCGAGTACACCCGCGTGCGCGCGCCCTATAGTGGGATCGTCACCGAGCGGCATGTCGAGCTGGGCGAGAACGCGAGCGTGGGCCAGCCTCTCATCACCGGCATCTCGCTCGATCGCCTGCGGGTGGTGACCCAGGTGCCACAGCGGCTCATCAACGCGGTACGCGAATCCGGCAAGGCGCGCATCCTGCTGAACGGGGAGCAGTCGGTGGAGGCCGGCGGCATGACCTTCTTCCCCTACGCGGATGCCGCCACCAATACCTTCAAGGTGCGCCTGGCACTCGAGGAGGGGGGGCAGGGCCTGTTTCCCGGCATGTTCGTGAAGGTGGCCTTCAACCTCGGCGAGGTGTCGCGCCTGGTGGTGCCGCGCGAGGCGGTCGTGTACCGCAGTGAGGTGACCGGCGTGTACGTGGTCTATGACGACGGGCGCATCGCCCTGCGCCATGTGCGTCTGGGGCGTCTGCTGGCCGACGGCCAGATCGAGGTGCTCGCGGGCCTGTCGGCCGGCGAGCGTATCGCGCTCGACCCGGTGCGGGCCGGGATCTATCTGAAGACGGGCCAGGTGGCGGGGGCGCGCGATGAGTGAGCCGCGACTCGGGATCTCCGGGCGCGTCGCCCGCAAGTTCCTGCTCTCCGAGATCACGCCGCTGCTGGCACTGGTGGGGTTCCTGCTCGGCATCTTCGCGGTGGGCGTGACCCCGCGCGAGGAAGAGCCGCAGATCGACGTGACCTTCGCCAACGTGTTCATCCCCTATCCGGGTGCCAGCGCCACCGAGGTGGAGAACCTGGTCAGTACGCCGGCCGAACAGGTGCTGTCGGAGATCGAGGGTATCGAGCATGTGTACTCGGTGTCCCGGCCGGGCATGGCCGTGCTCACCATCCAGTACGAGGTGGGGGAGAAGTCCACCGAGGCCATCGTGCGTCTGTACAACAAGGTCTTCTCCAACGAGGACTGGCTACCGGATAACCTCGGCGTGCTGGCGCCGATCATCAAGCCCAAGGGCATCGACGACGTGCCCATCGTGAGCATTACGCTCTGGTCGGAGGACGAGACGCGCGGCGCCTCCGAACTCCTGCAGGTGGCGCACGCGGTGGAGGCCGAGCTCAAACGCGTCAAGGGTACGCGCGAGATCTACACCATCGGCGGTCCGGAACGCGTGGTGCACGTGCAGCTCGATGCGCAGCGGCTGGCCGGTTACGGGGTGGCGCTGGATGACCTGCGCATGGCGCTGGCTGCCGGCAACGAGGCGCGGGACGCGGTCTCGCTGGTGGGCGACAACCGCGACGTGCAGGTGCGCGCCGGCAGTTTCCTCACCTCCGCCGAGGAGGTCGGCGACCTGGTCATCGCGGTGCACGATGGTCGCCCCGTGTACCTGCGCGACGTGGCGGAGATACATCATGGTCCCGACCAGCCGGAGTCCTATGTCTGGTTCGGTACCGGGCCGTCAGGCGCTGAGCGCGGTATCGAGGCGGCCGGCCAGTTTTCGGCGGTGACGCTGGCTGTGGCCAAGAAGCCCGGCACCAACGCGGTCCAGATCGCCAATCGCGTCATCGAGCGTTTCCATCAGCTCGAGGGGATTTATGTCCCCGAGTCGGTGCAGGCCACGATCACCCGCAACTACGGTGCGACGGCGGACGCCAAGGCCAAGAAGCTCATACAGAAGCTCTTCTTCGCCACCGTCTCGGTGGTGGTTCTGGTGTGGCTCGCGCTCGGCCGGCGCGAGGCCTTCATCGTCGGCGTGGCCGTGGTGATCACCCTGGCCATCACCCTGTTCGCTTCCTGGGCCTACGGCTTTACGCTCAACCGCGTGTCGCTGTTCGCGCTGATCTTCTCCATCGGTATCCTGGTGGACGACGCCATCGTGGTGGTGGAGAACATTCACCGGCACATGCAGATGGGCGGCAAGTCGCTGCGTGAGGCGATTCCCGTGGCCGTGGACGAGGTGGGCGGGCCGACCATATTGGCCACCTTCACCGTGATCGCGGCCCTGCTGCCCATGGCCTTCGTCACCGGGCTGATGGGGCCGTACATGAGCCCCATCCCGATCAACGCCAGCATGGGCATGCTGATCTCGCTGGCCGTGGCCTACGTGGTCACGCCCTGGCTCACCTATCGTGTCTTCCGCAAGGCCGACGTCGCGCATACCGGCGGCACGGGTCACGGGCAGGGCTCGGATCGGCTCTTCGGCTTCTTCCAGCGATACATCGGCCCCTTTCTCAGCGCCGAGGACGCCCCCCGCCGCCGTCTCATCCTCTATACCGTGGTTGGGGTGCTGGTCGTGCTGTCACTGGCGCTGGTGGGCTTTCGCGTGGTAGTGCTGAAGATGCTGCCCTTCGACAACAAATCGGAGTTCCAGGTGGTGTTGGACATGCCCGAGGGCACGAGCCTCGAGCAGACCGCGCGCGTGCTGGAGGAGATGGGTGCGGTGCTCGCGCAGGTGCCGGAGGTCAGCGATTACCAGGTCTATGCCGGTACCGCCTCGCCGATCAACTTCAACGGACTGGTGCGCCTGTACTACCTGCGTGCGGGGCCAAACGTCGGCGACATCCAGGTCAACCTGGCGGACCAGAAGCATCGCAAGCGCAAGAGCCACGAGATCGCCTCGGCCCTGCGGCCTGATCTGCAGGCGGTGGCGCGCGAGCACGGTGGGCGGGTGAAGGTGGTCGAGGTGCCGCCGGGGCCGCCGGTGATGTCGCCGATCGTGGCCGAGATCTACGGCCCGGACTACGACGGGCAGATCCAGATCGCGCGGGCGATACGCGAGGTGTTCGAATCCACTGCCGACATCGTGGACGTGGACGACAGCGTGGAGCATCCGGCACCGCAACTCGTGGTGCATGTCGACCGGCAGAAGGCGGCCCTGCTCGGCGTGTCCCAAAGCGTTATCGTGCGGGCCATCGACACCGTGCTGCGTGGAGAGGACGTGGGTTACCTGCACGGCGAGGGCATCAAGTACGCCGTGCCGATTCGTCTGGAATACCCGGTCACCGACAAGGCCGATATCGAGGCCGTGCTGGCCCTGCGCCTGCGCAGTCAGACCGGCGCGCTGGTGCCCATGTCCGCGCTCGTGGCCGTGGAGGAGACGGTGCGCGAGCATTCGATCATACACAAGGACCTGCTGCCCGTGGTCATGGTCACCGGCGACATGACGGGCAACATCGACAGCCCGCTGTACGGCATGCTTGCCATCAAGTCGAAGCTCGACGACATGCCCTTGGCCTATGGCGAGCCCCTCGGCCAGCACTTCATCGCCCAGCCCGAGGATCCCTATCTCTACAGCCTGAAGTGGGACGGCGAGTGGCAGGTGACCTACGAGACCTTCCGCGACATGGGTATCGCCTACGCGGTGGGCATCCTGCTCATCTACCTGTTGGTAGTGGCCCAGTTCCGGTCCTACATGGTGCCGCTGGTCATCATGGCGCCGATCCCGCTCACCATCATCGGTGTGATGCCGGGGCACGCCATCCTCGGCGCGCAGTTCACCGCCACCTCGATGATCGGCATGATCGCCCTGGCGGGCATCATCGTGCGCAATTCCATCCTGCTGGTGGACTTCATCAACGAGCAGGTGCGGGCCGGCATGGCGCTGGAGGAGGCAGTGATCCGCTCGGGCGCAGTGCGTGCCAAGCCCATCGTCCTCACCGGCCTGGCGGCCATGGCGGGCGCCTTCTTCATTATCGACGATCCAATCTTCAGCGGGCTGGCGATTTCGCTGATCTTCGGTATCCTCGTCTCCACCGTGCTCACGCTGGTCCTGATCCCGATGCTGTACTACGTCTACGTGCGTAGCCGCCTGCATCTGATCACCGGCGAGCGCGCATAATCTCCGGGGCCCACCCGTCGCGCGACGGGTGGGTTCGCCGTTCACACGCAAGGGAGTCGTTCATGAACGACGTCAAGACGCAGGGCCTGTCGTTTCGCCAGAGCGTCAATCACATGGTGGACCGCGCCCTGACGGCGCTGGGCATTGAACCGGGCCTGGCGCGGGCCATGAAGACCTGCAACTCCGTCCTGCAGGTCTCGTTCCCGGTGCGCATCCGCGGCAAGATCGAGGTATTCAAGGGCTGGCGCGCCGTGCACAGCATCCACCGTCTGCCGGCCAAGGGCGGCATCCGCTACGACCTGAAGGTGTGCCAGGACGAGGTCGAGGCGCTGGCCTCCCTCATGACCTACAAGTGCGCCATCGTCGACGTGCCTTTCGGTGGTTCCAAGGGCGGCCTGCACATCGACCCGCGTCAGTACGACCGCGACGAGCTGGAGCTCATCACCCGCCGCTTCGCCCGCGAACTCGCGCGCCGCGGCTTCCTCAGCCCGGCCACCAATGTGCCGGCGCCGGATGTCGGCACCGGGCAACGCGAGATGGCCTGGATCCTCGATACCTACAAGACCCTGTATCCCGAGGACATCAACTACATCGCCTGCGTGACCGGCAAGCCGGTGGCGCACGGCGGCATCCGTGGTCGCGTCGAGGCCACCGGGCGCGGCGTGCAGCTTGGCCTGCGCGAGTTCTTCCGCCACATGGAGGACGTGAAGGCCGCCGGGCTCGAGGGCGGGCTCGCCGACAAGCGAATCGTGGTGCAGGGGCTGGGCAACGTCGGCTACCACGCCGCCAAGTTCCTGCAGGAACAGGACGGGGCAAAGATCGTTGCCATCATCGAGCGTGACGGCGCGCTCATCGACGACAACGGCCTGGCGGTGGAGCAGGTGCGCCAGTACATGAACGAGACGGGCGGCATCAAGGGCTTTCCCGGTGCAAGCTACGTCGAAGACGGGGCCGCGGTGCTGGAGAAGGAATGCGACATCCTGCTGCCGGCGGCACTGGAGGGCGTGATCCATACCGGCAATGCCGCGCGCATCCAGGCGAAGATCGTCGCCGAGGCCGCCAACGGCCCGGTCACCTTCGAGGCCGATGAGATCCTGCGTTCGCGCGGCATCGTCATTATTCCCGATGCCTATCTCAACGCCGGGGGCGTGGTGGTCTCCTACTTCGAATGGATCCGCAACATCCATCACATGCGCTTCGGCCGCATGGAACGGCGCTTCGACGAGGTGCGCGGCCAGCACATCGTCTCCGCCCTGGAGATGATGACCGGCGAGAAGGCGCCGGACTGGATGCACACCGAGCTGGTGCGTGGCGCGGACGAGAGTGACCTGGTGTACTCGGGACTCGACGACACCATGCGCCTGGCCTTCCAGGACATCTGCGCCGTGCGCGACATGGCCGAGGGTCGTCACGACTACCGGACCGCCGCCTACATGGTGGCCGTGCAGAAGATCGCGCGCTCCTACGCGGACCTTGGGGTCTCGGTCTAGAAACCGGCGGGGTATGCATGATCTGCCGCGGTGTTTATCACAGCGAGAAATCAGGTAGAGTATCGCCCCATCGCCACCCGTCCCCCGGAGTCGTCATGCACAAGACCATGGAACGCCTGAGCAACGAGCTGATCGATGCGGGTCGCTTCTTTGCGGCGCGGGGCTGGGTGCCGGCGACGTCGGGAAATTTCTCGGCGCGGGTGGATGAAACGCGCATGGCGATCTCGGTGTCGGGCCGGCACAAGGGCGAGCTGCGCCCCGAGGACATCATGCTGGCGGATCTGGATGGCAACTCGCTGGAGCCGGGCAAGCGCTCCTCGGCGGAGACCGGGCTGCACAGCCAGCTTTATCGCCGCGATCCGGCCATCGGCGCGGTGCTGCACGTGCACTCGGCGAACGCCACCGTGCTCTCGCGCCTGCATCGCGACCACCTGGAGCTGCGCGACTACGAGGTGCTCAAGGCCTTTCCCGAGGTCGATACCCACAGCGCCTGCGTGCGCGTGCCGATCTTCGAGAACGACCAGGACATCGCGCGCCTGGCCGGGAAGGTCGAGGCCTACATGCAGGCGAATGAACCGATGTCCGGTTATCTGATCGAAGGTCATGGGTTCTATACCTGGGGTGCCACGCTGGCCGATGCGCGCCGGCATGTGGAGGCCTTCGAGTTCCTATTCGAATGTGAAGTGCTGTCACGGAGACTGGGTCTATGAGCGAGTTGACCATCTATTCCCGGCCGGACGACCCCGCGCCGCAGGTATTCACGGATTTCGAGATCATCCGCGAGCGGCTGGACGCGATTGGCGTGAGCTTCGAGCGCTGGGAGGCTAGCCGGCCGCTGAGCGCCGATGCGGACCAGGACGAGGTGCTGGCGGCCTACCGCGAGGACGTCGAGCGCCTGACGCAGCAGTACGGGTTCAAATCGGTAGACGTGGTGGCATTGACGCCGGACCACCCGAAGCGGGAGGAGCTGCGCCAGATGTTCCTGTCCGAGCATACCCATGACGACTTCGAGGTGCGTTTCTTCGTCGACGGCAGCGGTATGTTCTACCTGCACCCGGATGAGGCCGTGTACATGCTGCGCTGCGACAAGGGCGATCTCATCAGCGTGCCGGCGGGCACCCGCCACTGGTTCGACATGGGTCCGGCGCCGTGCTTCAAGGCCATTCGCCTGTTCACCACCCCCGACGGCTGGCAGGCGAAGTTCACCGGCGATGGCATCGCCGACGACTACCCGCGCTTCGGCGAATAGGTCCGGGCTGCCCGTGATTCGCGCCATCCTCACCGACATCGAGGGCACCACCTCGAGCCTGTCCTTCGTCAAGGATGTGCTGTTTCCCTATGCGGCCGAGAAGCTGCCGGCCTTCGTGCGTGCGCACGGGCAGGAGCCCGCGGTGCGCGAGCAGCTCGATGCCGTGCGGGCGGAGATCGGCGGCGATGCGGATGACGAGGTGGTGATCGGGCGGTTGCTGCGCTGGATTGCCGAGGATCAGAAGGTCACACCGCTTAAGGCCCTGCAGGGGATGATCTGGGAGGCGGGATACCGGCAGGGCGACTTTACCGGCCATGTCTATGACGATGCGGCGCACTGGCTGAAGACGTGGCACGAGGCCGGGATTCGACTTTACGTGTATTCATCGGGCTCGGTGGCGGCGCAGAAATTGCTCTTCGCCCACACGGGATTCGGCGACCTCACGCCGCTCTTCTCCGGCTACTTCGATACCCGCATCGGCCACAAGCGCGAGGCGGCGTCCTATGCCCGGATTGGCGACGAGATCGGGCTAGAGGCCGGCACGATCCTGTTTCTCTCCGACATCCGCGAGGAGCTGGACGCCGCGGCCAGTGTCGGAATGAAGACCGTCTGCCTCGCCCGGGATGACATGCCCGCCGCCGACGTCGGCCACCCGGTGGTGACCCAGTTCGGGCAGATCGACCTCGAGACCATCTAGCCGGACACCCGCCCGGCGCCTATTTCTCCTCCGACTTGCCATCCTTGCGGTGCCTCGCCAGCTCGCGCAGCATCGCCTCCTGTTCGTTGAACGAGGGGATGTGCTGCTTCTGGCCGAACTCCGAGAGGGCCTCGAAGTCCACCGGCTGATGGCCAGCGCGCTCCTGCTCTTTCTCCTTGAGATAGCCCTCGAGATCCGTCTCGTCCGTGTAGCGGCCCTGGAAGTTCTTCGGCGGGCGGGCGTCGGGCTGCATGAACTGCGCCATGCGCAGTTCCTTGTTGAAGCGCACGATGTAGCGGTCCATCCAGAACAGGTCAAAGACCAGGAAGGCCAGTGCGAGGCCGGCCGGGATCAGGGCCGCCCAGGCGGTGCCGAACAGCCACAGCCCGACCGTGGCGGCCGTGAGCGCGAGGTAGGCGCCCCCCGCCAGTGGCGTGCCCAGGTAGAACCGGTGTGCCCCCAGCGGAAACAGGGCTGCCAGGGGGTAGGCGACGCGGTGGCGGCGCATCTGGCTGGTGATGCGGGCGTTGACCGTTTGCAGGCCGGCGCCGCCGAGATCCAGTTTCTTCCACGCCTGGCTCATGGCGATATCCTCTTCATCGATTTTGGTCTATAAAACACGCTTATGTTTTATCGCCTGCCCGCGGCGTGCGTAATGTCAGTCGAAATAGTCACTTAAGCGGCGTGGTTTTACGCGCCCGGGCAAGCTGCTACCATCGCTCATTAACTCAGCTTATTGAATGGCTGTAACGACAGGGTAGATGCCCATGGCCGACCGCCGACTGCAGGTCTTTTACACCGTAGCCCGACTGCTGAGCTTCACCAAGGCCGCGGATGCCTTGCACATGACGCAGCCGGCCGTGACCTTTCAGGTGCGCCAGCTCGAGGATCACTTCAACACCCGGCTGTTCGATCGCACGCACAACCGGGTGTCGCTCACCGAGGCGGGGAAACGGGTATTCGGCTACGCCGAGCGCATCTTCGAATTGTACGCGGAAATGGAGAACGCCGTCCGCGAGATGACGGGCGATGTACGCGGGGCGCTCACCATGGGGGCCAGCACCACCATCGCCGAGTACATGCTGCCTTCGCTGCTCGGTGATTTCAAATCCAAGTACCCGGATGTCAACATCCGCCTCAAGGTGTCGAACACCGAGGGCATCGTCTCCATGGTCGAGAACAACGTCATCGACCTGGGCGTGGTCGAGGCACCGGTCACCAACAAGAACCTGCTGGTGGAGGTCTGCCGTGTCGACCAGCTGGTGGTGATCGTGCCTACGGGTCACGAACTGGCCGGCTATCCGGCGGTCACCATGGCGGAACTCGCGCGCTACCCGTTCATCTGTCGCGAGGAAGGGTCGGGTACGCGCGAGGTGATCATGGAGTACATGGGCGCCCAGGGGCTGGACAAAAACGATCTCAGCGTCTGCCTGGAGCTCGGCAGCTCCGAGGCGATCAAGGGCGCGGTGGAGGCGGGCATGGGCGTGTCCATCCTCTCCAGTGCCACGATCGAAAAGGAACTCCAGCTGGGCACGCTTCGCGCGGTGCCGCTGGACCCGCCGCTGGAACGGCCGTTTTCCTTCGTGCGCCAGCGGCAGAAGTTCCGCCTGCGGGCGATGGAGGAGCTGCTCGACTTCGCGCGCTCCTACTGCGACATCCAGCGTCAGGAAATCAGCACCCCGGCCGCCGCCGAGGCGCAAACCACGCATTCGTGATACAGGATTACTCATGAAAAACTATCTCGTCATCCAGCACACCTATTCGGAGTTTCTCGGTCTGATCGAGAGCCAGCTCGAGAAACGCGACATTGGCTTCAGCTACTATCGGCCCTTCACCGGGCAGGATCTGCCGGGTAACGTCGGTCAGTTCGACGGCGTTTTTTTCCTCGCCGGCGCCTGGCCGACCACCGACGAGGAGCACAACCCGGCGGTGGACGGTGAGATCAACCTGATCCAGATCTTCCAGAAGGCCGGGCGCCCTGTCATCGGGATCGGCATGGGTGGCCTGCTGGTGGCCCAGGCGGCCGGCGGCACGCCGAAGTCCGAGCCCGCGCACATGGCGAAGTTTGTCACGGCGCGCAAGACTGCGGCCGGCGCAGGTGACGAACTGGCCGAGGCCATGGACGGGCGCCGGGTGCTGGTGATGTACAACGGGTCGGTGGAACTGCCCGAGGGCGTGGATCCGGTCCTCGTGGACGAGGACGGCAACTGGCTTGCGATCCATCCCGAGCCGCACACTTATGGCCTGTTGTTCCGCCCGGAAATGAAGCCGGGTATGCTCGAGGACATCATCATGGAAGACGGCCACAACCCGCCGGACAACATTGGTGAACTCCTGGGCGAGGCCCGCATGGAATGGGGCAACATGCAGGAGACGACCGACCTGGCGGTGGTTGCCCTGGTCAAGGAATGCGACCTGATGCAGGAACGGCAAAAGATGCCCGTGTTCAGTCTCAAGGTGGAATGAATGATCCCGATGCCCGCTAGTTCAGGCGCGGACAAGAAACCCGAGAAGCGCCTGGTCAAACTGTTCAAGGCGTTGCCCGAGGCCGAGCGGCAGACCTTGCTGCAGTTCGCCGAGTTTCTGGTCGAGCGCAGCGAGGGTGCGAGCCTGGAGCTGCCCGAGCCCAAGCCGATGCCGCGCCCGGAGAACGAGAGCGTGATCAAGGCCATGCGCCGCCTGTCGGCCACCTATCACATGCTCGACAAGAGCAAGATGCTCAATGAGACCTCCTCGCTGATGGCCGAGCACGTGATGCAGGGCCGGCCCGCGATCGAGGTCATCGACGAGCTCGAGCTGGTGTTCGAGCGCCACTACCGACGTATCATCGACGACAGCGAATGATCGAGGTCCTGCAGGAATGGTACCGGCGGTTCTTCCCCGAGCCGCAGGTCCTGAGTTTCGCGTTGCTGCTGGTCGCGGGCTTCGTGCTCGTGATCTATTTCGGCAAGGTGCTCGCGCCGTTGCTGGCCGCCGTTATCATTGCCTACATCCTCGATGGCGCCGTCGCCTGGCTCATGCGCCTGCGTCTGCCCCGCCTGCTCGCGAGCGTGATCGTCTTTGGTGTCTGGCTCGCCCTGATGCTGATCGCGCTGGTCACCCTGGGGCCGCTGCTCTCGCAGCAGGTCACGCAGTTCTTCGGCGAACTGCCAAAGATGCTCTCGCAGGGGCATGCCGCGCTCCTGCACCTGCCCGAGCAATATCCCAACCTGATCTCGGTGCAGCAGGTCAACAACATCCTCGCCGTCATCCAGGCCGAACTCACGGCCTTCGGCCAGCAGGTGCTGCGGTTCTCGCTGGCCTCGGTCACGGGGCTGATCACGCTGATGGTCTACTTCGTGCTCGTGCCGCTGATGGTGTTCTTCTTTCTCAAGGACAAGGAGGTCATCGTCGCCTGGATGTCGGGCCTTCTTCCTGCGGAGCGACAGCTCGCGCGAGATGTCTGGCACGAGGTCAACGTCAAGATCGCGAGCTACATCCGCGGCAAGTTCTGGGAGATCCTCATCGTCTGGGTGGTCACCTACGTGACCTTCAAGCTGCTGGGGCTGAACTACGCCATGCTGCTGTCTTTCCTGGTCGGCATCTCGGTGATCGTACCCTACGTCGGCGCCGCCGTGGTCACCGTGCCCGTGGCCTTCATTGCCTACTTCCAGTGGGGTTTGGGCTCCGAGTTCGTCTACGTGCTGGTCGCCTACGGCATCATCCAGTTCCTTGACGGTAACCTGCTCGTCCCCCTGCTGTTCTCCGAGGTGGTCAACCTGCACCCGGTCGCCATCATCGCCGCCGTGCTCATCTTCGGCGGGCTGTGGGGGCTGTGGGGCGTCTTCTTCGCCATTCCGCTGGCGACGCTCGTCAATGCCATCATCAAGTCCTGGCCTACCGCGGCCCGCCGCGCCCGCGTGGAGGCAGCGCAAGCGCGTCAGGACTGAGCGCTCTCTTCGCTACGGAGATCATCGGGCAGTGCAGGTGTCGCGGGCGCGACGACGGTCGCGAACAGAGTGTGCCAGCCGATCATGCAAAGCCACGGATGTCCTGCCAGGACGTCGAGGAAGAAAGGCGCTGTTCCGATTCTCTCCGTGCGCCCTGCGGCTCTGCGTGAGCGCCAGACGTCCTCGTCACGCCTATCCGAAATGCCTCACCTGAACGGCCGGGTCTTTCGGTCTCCGGTGGCCCGTGTCTTCCCCCGGTTCCCGTTGGGTTGTCACCGGCCGGCGGTGGTCGACGAGAAAGGCTCGCAGTGTCAGCGCCACGGCCAGCAGCAGGGCGATCACGAGCAGGGCCCGTCCCACCTGTTCCTGGTCGGCGACGAGATAGCGCGTGCATACCCGCACCGGGGCCTCGAGGTACAGCCAGCCGAGCACGGCGAGCTTGGCGACGAGCTCGCTCCAGACGACGCCGCGCCCGATCATGCCCAGCGGTCGCCAGCTGAGTGCCAGCGGCAGGCCGGCGAGCAGGGGCAGGGTGGCGAACTTCAACAGTTCCGCCCAGCCGGATTCCAGGGCGAGGTCGAGGCTGCGCGGCAGCATCCAGTAGGCCAGTGTGAGCAGCGCCAGCAGCAGGCCGCTGAGGCCATGCCGGTTGTAGGCGGCGATGCGCTGGCGCCATTGCGCGGGCAGGAAACCGGCCAGCAGGATGCCAGCCAGTACCAGTAGCGGGATCTGCAGCAGCATGTGGCCCGCCATGCCGGCTTCCAGCAGCGTGCGCATCCACGGCGGGGCGAGGATCACGAGCAGCGTGAGGCCGGCCAGACCGGATCGTGTCCCGCGCGTCACGAGGCATCCTCCAGCCAGCGGCGTACCCCATCGACGTCATCGAGATCCCGGATCTCTGCCAGCCGTCCAGCGGGGTCGACGAGGTGCAGGGCGGCGTTGTGCTCGAAACCGCCGCGCCCGTCCGGAATCACCACCACGCCGAATCGTTCGAGCAGGTCATGCAGGTCCTCCTCGCTGAGGGGGCGCGTCACCCGCCAGCCATCGCCGGCGCGAAACCACTCGGCGTAGGCCGCGAGGCGCGCCGGGGTGTCGTTGGCGGGGTCGAAGCTGATGCTCAGCAGCAGCACATCCCCGCCCAGGCGTTCGGCCGGCAGGGCACGCTGCAATTGCTGCAGGGCGTCGCCCAGGGCCAGGCACACCGTGGGACAGCGCGTGTAGATGAAGTTGATCACCAGTGCGCGCCCCTCGAGCTCGGCCAGGGAGAAGCGGTCGCCGTGCTGGTCCTGCAGGGTGACATCCGGTACCGGCCGTGCTGCGTCGGTGACGGCTACACGGCGGGCCCCCTCGCTGGTCAGTGCCCGCAGGCCGTCCGTGGCCTGGTAGAGCACGGTGCCACCCAGGCCGCCGATCAGCAGCAGGGTCAGCAGGGTGCGCATCAGCGGGCGGTGCGGGGCCGCAGGCCGGCGAAGAAGCGCAGCAGGAACACGGCCATGGCCGCGACCACCAGGATGGCAAAGGCCGAGGCAATCTGGTCGTAGGCCACCCATTGCGGGGCATGATCGGCATAGCGGCGCGGTACGCTCTGGTTGCCGCTGTAGAGGAAGCTCATGACAAAGCCCAGGGCACCGATCATGTAGGCCCAGAAGGCGGCACGATCCAGTAGGCCATCATGATGATTGGCTGCGCGCAGGTGATACATGAAGCCTAGGACCATCGCGGCCACGCCCAGCAGCAGGTAGAAGTGGAAGTGACCGGGCACCCACAGGGTGTTGTGCATCACGGTGTTCACCGGGATGACGGCATCGATGATGGCGGGGATGACGCCGGCCGCCCAGCCGAACACGGAAAGGAACAGCAGGCTGGCGGCGGTGTTCCACTGGATGCCGGAACGATGCACCAGCAGCAGGGCGCCATAGGCCGTGACGACCAGCACCGGCAGGCCGCTGGTATAGGAGATGATCTGCCCCATGGCCAGCATCCAGGTCGGCATGGCGAAGTCCATCAGCAGGTGATGCGGATAGACGATGATGACCATGATGGTGGAGGCCGTCCAGGCGGCGAGGAAGACGCGATTCACCTTCCAGGGGCGTTTCGTGTAGACGGGCAGGATCTCGTAGACGCCGATCACCGCCATGTAGATGGTGGCATTGATGAAGACGTGGCCGAAGAAATAGATCAGGTTCTTCGCCAGCAGGGGGTCGATGTCGAAGGCCGGCACATAGAGATTCACGAGCGTCATCACCAGGATGGCGGCACCGGCGGTAATGCCCAGGATGTTGACGATGAGCACCATGGTGCT
>DSBO01000170.1 GCA_011046015.1 Thioalkalivibrio sp.
GTTCGTGGCCGGCGAACCACGCCTGCTGCTTACCCCGCAGCTGGCCATCGTCGGCAGCCGGCACCCGACGCCGGGCGGGCGCGAGAGCGCCTACGAGTTCGCGCGTCACCTCGCCGGCCACGGGCTCACCATCACCAGCGGCCTGGCGCTCGGCATCGACGCGGCCGCCCACGAGGGCGCCCTGGCCGCGCCCGGCCTCACCGTCGCCGTGGCAGCCACCGGGCTCGATCGCGTCTACCCCTCGCGCCATCGGGCGCTGGCGCACGAGATCGCCGAGCAGGGCGCACTGGTCTCCGAGTTCTCGGTCGGTACCGGCACCCGCGCCGAGCACTTCCCGCGTCGCAACCGCATCATCAGCGGGCTGGCCGTTGGCACCCTGGTCGTGGAGGCGGCCCTGCGGAGCGGCTCGCTCATAACCGCCCGCCTGGCCACCGACCAGGGCCGCGAGGTCTTCGCCATCCCGGGTTCCATCCACAACCCCCTGGCGCGCGGCTGCCATCGCCTCATCCGGGACGGGGCCAAGCTGGTGGAAACGGCCCAGGACATCCTCGAGGAGCTGGACCTCAGCCCGACAGCGGGCCCGCCCGAGCAGGCCACCGACGCGCCGACGGTTGAACTCGACGCCGAGTATCACCACTTATTAATGTGTATGGGGTATGATCCCGTTCCCATTGACACCCTCGTCCAGCGCAGCGGATTGACCACGGAAGCCGTTTCCTCCATGCTGCTGGTACTCGAATTGCGCAACCTGGTGGCGTCGCTGAATGGGGGGCGCTACGAGCGAATCAAGCCAAGAGATTGAAAATGAAGGAAAATGTCCTGGATGTACTGATGTACCTCTTCGAGAATTACGTCGACGAGGACACGGACATCGAGCCGGACCGCGACTACCTGCACGCGCAGCTGTCGGACGCGGGCTTCCGGCATCACGAGATCGACAAGGCCTTCGACTGGCTGGAAGGGCTCGCATCGCAACCCGAGGAAGACACGCTTGCGCCGGTCGGAGACGGCCCGCGGGTGCTGTCACGCCAGGAAGAACACCGACTGGACTCGGCCTGCCGCGGCTTCCTGCTCAACATGGAGCAGAAAGGCGTGCTGAGCCCCATGGCCCGCGAGCGCGTGCTGGAACGGGTCATGGCCCTGGAGAGCGAGGACGTCGACCTCGAGCAGCTGCAATGGGTGGTCATGATGGTACTGTTCAACCAGCCGGGCCAGGAGGCCACCTACAGCTGGCTCGAGGAGATGGTCTTTGACGACGTCGCCCCTCGCCTCCACTGACCGGAGAACTACAGGCGCGGCATGAGCAAAAACCTCGTCATCGTCGAATCGCCCGCCAAGGGCAAGACCATCGAGAAATACCTGGGCAAGGACTACGCCGTCATGGCCTCCTACGGTCATGTCCGCGACCTCGTGCCCAAGGAAGGCGCAGTCGACCCCTCGCACGACTTCGCGATGAAGTACGAGGTGATCGACCGCAACGAGAAGCACGTCGACGCCATCTCGAAGAAGCTCCGGCAGGCCGATGCCCTCTATCTGGCGACTGACCCCGACCGCGAGGGCGAGGCCATCTCCTGGCACCTCTACGAGCTGCTCAAGGAACGCGGCCTGCTGGACGACAAGCCCGTCTACCGCGTCGTCTTTCACGAGATCACCCAGCGTGCGGTGAAAGAGGCCATCGAGCACCCGCGCGAACTCTCCCACGCCCTGGTCGATGCCCAGCAGGCGCGCCGCGCCCTGGACTACCTGGTCGGCTTCAACCTTTCCCCCCTGCTGTGGAAAAAGATCCGCCGCGGTCTGTCCGCCGGCCGCGTACAGAGCCCGGCACTGCGCATGATCTGCGAGCGCGAGGACGAGATCGAGGCCTTCGTCTCCCAGGAATACTGGACCATCGAAGCCGACGCCGCGAAGGAGGGCCAGCTCTTCAACGCCAAGCTCAACGTCCTGGACGGCAAGAAGCTCGAGCAGTTCGACATCACCAGCGAGGACCAGGCGCGCCGCACACACGACCGGCTCCTGCAGGCCGGCGGTGGCAAGCTCACGGTGGAGAAGGTCGAGCGCAAGCAGCGCCGCCGCAACCCGGCCGCACCGTTCACGACCTCGACCCTGCAGCAGGAGGCCTCGCGCAAGCTGGGCTTTTCCGCCAGCCGCACCATGCGTACCGCCCAGCAGCTCTACGAGGGCATCGACCTCGGCGGTTCCGGGCCGATCGGCCTGATCACCTACATGCGTACCGACTCCGTCAACCTCGCCCAGGAAGCCCTGGACGAGTTGCGCGAGCTCATCGTTGAGCGCTTCGGCAAGGACAAGCTGCCCGATGCGCCCCGCGTCTACAAGACCAAGTCGAAGAACGCGCAGGAGGCCCACGAGGCCGTGCGCCCAACCTCGGCCAAACGCGCGCCGGAGACGGTCAAGCAGTACCTGTCGCGCGACCAGCTCCGGCTCTACGAACTCATCTGGAAGCGCACCGTCGCCTGCCAGATGATCCACGCCACCATGGATACGGTGGCCATCGACCTGGCCTGCGGCGAGGGCAACCTGTTCCGCGCCACCGGTTCCACCGTGGTCGATCCCGGCTTCATGGCCGTCTATCTCGAGGACCGCGACGACGCCAGCACCCCGGACGACAACGAGGACCGATTACTGCCGGACTTCACCGAGGGTGAGCAGGTGGACCTGCTGGCGATCCGCCCGGAGCAGCACTTCACCGAACCGCCGCCGCGCTATACCGAGGCGAGCCTGGTCAAGGCCCTGGAGGAACATGGCATCGGCCGGCCCTCCACCTACGCCTCCATCATCTCCACGCTGCAGAACCGCGAATACGTGGAGCTGGACAATCGACGCTTTTTCCCGACAGAAGTCGGCAAGATCGTCAACAAGTTCCTCACCAAACACTTCACGAAGTACGTCGATTACGACTTCACGGCACACTTCGAGGACGAGCTCGACGAGATCTCGCGCGGGGAAAAGGACTGGATCCCGGTGATGCGCGAGTTCTGGGACCCCTTCAAGGAACTGGTGGAGGACAAGGAGCAGTCGGTTACGCGCGAGGAGGCTGTACAGGCTCGCGAGATCGGCACCGATCCCGAGACTGGCAAGCCCGTGTCCGTGCGCATGGGCCGTTACGGGCCCTTCGTGCAGATCGGCACCCGCGACGACGAGGAGAAACCCCGCTTCGCCGGCCTGCGTCCGGGGCAGAAAATGGACAGCGTCACCCTGGACGAGGCGCTGGCGCTGTTCGATCTGCCCCGCGAGCTCGGCGAGACACCGGAGGGCGAGCCGGTGCTGGTCAACATCGGCCGCTTCGGCCCCTACGTGAAATACGGCAGCAAGTACGTCTCGATCAAGGCACCCGACGACCCCTACACCATCGACCTGCCACGCGCACTCGAGGTCATCCAGGAAAAGAAGATCGCCGATGCCAACCGCATCATCCGCATCTTCGAGGACGAGGGCATCCAGGTACTGAACGGGCGCTACGGCCCATACATTACCGACGGCGAGAAGAACGCCCGCATCCCCAAGGATCGAGACCCCAAGTCGCTGTCGCTCGAGGAGTGCCAGAAACTGCTGGCCGAGGCGCCGGTGAAGAAGCGCCGCGGCGCGGTAAAGAAGAAGGCTGCCGCCAAGAAAAAGGCCGCCAAGAAAAAGTCGATAAAGAAGAAATCGGTCAAGAAGGCGGCGAAGAAGAAGGCCGCCTCCTGAGGCATTCCGGCCGTGCCCCGTACCGACGACATCGATCGCGCCGCGGCCCGGATCCGGGAAGGCGGCATCGTCGCCTATCCCACCGAGGCCGTCTACGGGCTGGGCTGCGACCCGACCAACGAGGCGGCAGTACGCCGCCTGCTCGCGCTCAAGCAGCGCCCCGAGGGCAAGGGGCTGATCCTGCTGGCCGCCCACGTCGAGCAGCTCGCCCCCTTCATCGCCCCGCTCACCGACGCGCTGCGCGCGCGCATCCTGCCGACCTGGCCGGGGCCCGTGACGTGGGTGGTACCCGTCGCCGCCGGCACGCCGCGCTGGCTGCACGGCGAGCATGACAGCATCGCCGTGCGCGTCACCGACCACGGCGTCGCGCGACGACTGTGCGAGGCCGCCGGCACCGCCCTGGTCTCCACCAGCGCCAATCGCGGAGACCAGCCGCCGGCGCGCACGGCCGACGAGGTCGAGCGCGCGCTCGGCGCGGACCTGGACCTGATCCTCGATGCGCCCACTGGCGGACTCGACCGCCCTACCGAGATTCGCGACGCCCGAGACGGTACAATCCTGCGTCCCGGCCAGTAAACCCGAACACGAGTCGTCCGCCATGAGTCAGCCCGATACCGATGCCGTCAAACACTACCTGCTCGCCCTGCAGGATGCGATCTGCACCGATCTCGCCATCGAGGACGGCCGGGCGAGCTTCCACGAGGACGCCTGGGACCGCGAGGGCGGCGGCGGCGGGCGCACCCGGGTGCTCACCGACGGCGCCGTGTTCGAACAGGCCGGCGTCAACTTCTCGCACGTGTTCGGCGACAACCTGCCCGCCTCGGCCACCGCACACCGTCCGGAACTCGCCGGCCGCCGCTTCCAGGCCATGGGGGTCTCGCTGGTCATCCATCCGCACAACCCCTTCGTGCCCACCTCGCACGCCAACGTGCGCTTCTTCATCGCCGAGAAGGAGGGCGCCGACCCCATCTGGTGGTTCGGCGGAGGCTTCGACCTGACGCCCTACTACGGCTTCGACGAGGATTGCGCGCACTGGCACCGCACGGCCAGGGCCGCCTGCGAGCCCTTCGGCGAGGACGTGTATCTGCGCTACAAGCAGTGGTGCGACGAGTATTTCTTCCTGAAGCACCGCAATGAGCCGCGTGGCATCGGCGGGCTGTTCTTCGATGACCTCAACGAGTGGGGCTTCGATCACAGCTTCCACTTCATGCAGAGTGTGGGCGATCACTACCTCAAGGCCTACCTGCCCATCGTGCGCCGGCGCCGGGACACCCCCTTTGGCGAGCGCGAGCGCGATTTCCAGCTGTACCGGCGCGGACGCTACGTAGAGTTCAACCTGGTCTACGACCGCGGCACCCTGTTCGGGCTGCAGTCCGGCGGGCGCACCGAATCCATCCTCATGTCACTGCCGCCGCTGGTCAAATGGCGCTACGACTGGCATCCGGAACCCGGCAGTGCCGAGGAGTCGCTCTACACCGACTACCTGCGCCCGCGCGAGTGGGCCTGAGCGCCACCGCCCCGAGCCCCAGGCCCCGAGAACCCACCATAGAAAAACGCCCGGCAAGGCCGGGCGTTTTCATTCTCATACCATGGCGGGCTCAACGGCTGCCGCCGCACTTGCCTTCACCGGCCTTGTCCCGGGTCTTCTCGTCGGTTGCCGTGCCACACTTGCCTTCACCGCACTTGCCTTCACCGCACTTGCCTTCACCGCACTTGCCCTCCTGGGTCTTCTCCTGATCCTGGGTCATCGTGCCGCCGCACTTGCCCTCGCCACAGCGTCCTTCGGCGTGATTGTCGGCCACCATGTAGCCACCACCGAGGTCTGTCAGCGCGAAGGGGTTGGCATCGGCGGCAACCGCCTGGCCCGCCATCGAACCGGCGAAGGCGGCGCCCAGCGTCAGGGCGGCAGGCTTGATCACGTGCTTCTTCGTCATGGACTCTATCCTTCTTCTTTGGGTTAGCGAAATCTCGCGGCATGCAGCGCATGCCCGTCTCGATACGGCATACACAACGGCCGGGGAACCGGTCACGCGGCGGCCCTCAGCGGCCATCGCGGTGCGTGCCAGGGCGGGCTGAACCTCCCCGATTCTATGCACATTGCGACCACCGGAACAGGGCCGCGGTTCCTCGCGCACCCCGAATGAATGGGTTATCCTGTGATGCATCCTGCAACTTCGATGTGCGCAGGAGCCAGTACATGACGGGTACAGGGACAACCGCTGGCCGACGTATGCGTCGCCACGCCGCCTAGGGAGGGAGCAGCATGCACGAGGAGTTCCACCATCAGCTGTACGGCCATTTCGCACGCGTCGGCAAGGCCGTGAGCAATGGACATCGCATCGCCCTGCTGGACCTGCTCGGACAAGGCGAACGCTCGGTGGAGATACTGGCGCGGCTCGCCGGCCTGTCGATGGCCAACACCTCGCAACACCTGCAGCAGCTGCGTAGCTCGGGACTGGTCAAGGCGCGCAAGCAAGGGCAGCACGTCTTCTATCGACTCACGGATGATGCGCGCATCGCGCAATTGCTGGAACTGGTACAGACGCTCGCGCAGGAAGAGCTCACCGAGGTGGGACCGCTGGTGGCGCACCACCTGGGTGCCGGCGGGCGCAACGACGTCATTACTGCGGCCGAGCTCGACGTACGCCGGGAAGCGGTGACGCTGATCGACGTGCGCACCACCGAGGAGTTCGCTGCCGGCCATGTGCCGGGGGCGCTGCCTATCGAGCTCCGCGACCTGGAGCGCCGGCTGCCCGAGGTCCGGCGCGGCACGCCGGTGGTGGTGTATTGCCGGGGCGCCTTTTCGCCGGCCGCCTTCCAGGCGGTCGCGCGCCTGCGCAGCAAGGGTTACACGGTCCAGCGCCTGGCACGGGGATTCCCCGAGTGGCGGCTGGCAGGGTTGCCGATCGAGGTCGAGGACGCCGGAGACCTGGCCCTCGCCTGACGGCTTGGATCAATTTGGTTTCGCGGAGTCACACGTGGCACAACACCCGGGTTATTTTCCGATGACGCGTCCGCGCCGGATGCGGCGCGATACCTTCTCCCGTCGCCTGATGCGCGAGACGCGCCTGTCCAGCGACGACCTCATCTTTCCGGTCTTCGTGCTGGAGGGCGACAACCAGCGCGAGGCGGTCGCCTCCATGCCGGGCGTGGAGCGGCTGTCCATCGACCTGCTGCTGGCCGAGGCCGAAACCCTGCTGGAGCTCGGCATTCCCGCAGTCGCACTGTTCCCGGTCACGCCCCGGGAGAAGAAGTCGGAAGACGCCGCCGAGGCCTACAACCCCGAGGGCCTGGCGCAGCGCGCCGTGCGCGCGTTGAAAGAACGTTTCCCCGAGCTGGGCGTGATCACCGACGTCGCCCTCGACCCCTTCACCATCCACGGTCAGGACGGCCTCATCGACGAGACCGGCTACGTGCTCAACGACGAGACCGTCGAGGTGCTGGTGCAGCAGGCCCTGTCCCACGCCGAGGCCGGCGCCGACATCGTGGCCCCGTCCGACATGATGGACGGGCGCATCGGCGAGATCCGCATCGCGCTGGAAGAAGAGGGGCACATCAACACACGCATCCTCGCCTATGCCGCCAAGTATGCCTCCAGCTTCTATGGCCCGTTCCGCGACGCGGTGGGCTCGGCCGGCAACCTCGGCGCGGGCAACAAGTACAGCTACCAGATGGACCCGGCCAACAGCGACGAGGCCCTGCACGAGGTGGCACTGGATCTGGAGGAAGGCGCCGACATGGTGATGGTCAAGCCCGGCATGCCCTACCTCGACATCGTGCGCCGCATCAAGGACGAGTTCCGCGTGCCGACCTTCGTCTACCAGGTGAGCGGCGAGTACGCGATGCTCAAGGCCGCCGCCCAGAACGGCTGGCTGGACGAACGCGCCTGCGTACTGGAGGCGCTCACCGCCATGAAACGTGCCGGCGGCGACGCGATCCTGACCTACTATGCCAAGGACGCGGCGCGCTGGCTGCGCGAAAAGGCCTAGGCCGTGACCGACCGCTACGCCGTGGTCGGCAATCCGATCGCGCACTCCAGATCGCCGCGCATCCACGCCCTGTTCGCCGAACAGACCGGCGAGGACATCCGCTACGAGGCGCTGCTCGCCCCGAAGGACGACTTTGCCGGCACGGTGCGCGCCTTTCGCGAGGCCGGCGGACGCGGCCTCAACGTCACCGTCCCCTTCAAGCAGGAGGCCTGGCTGATGGCCACCGTGCGTGGCGAGGCCGCCGAACGCGCCGGGGCGGTCAACACCCTGAGCTTCCTCGACAACGACCTCATTCGTGGTGACAACACGGACGGTATCGGCCTGCTGCGCGACCTCAACCGTAATCATGGCGTGGACCTGGGCGGCCGGCGGGTGCTGGTGCTGGGCGCGGGGGGCGCCGTGCGCGGTATCCTGCAGCCGCTGCTGGCCGCCGGCCCCGCGACCGTCGTCATCGCCAATCGCACGGCGGACAGGGCCGTGGCGCTGGCCGCCGATTTTGCGGACCTCGGCGCCATCACCGGCGGCGGGTTGGACGCGCTGGACGCCCTTCCCGGCTTCGACGTCATCATCAACGGCACGGCGGCCGGGCTCACCGGTGAAGTGCCACCGATCCCCGCCCGGGCACTCGTCCCGGGAGGGGTCTGCTACGACATGGTCTACGACGACAAACCCACCGCGTTTGTCGAATGGGGCCTGGCCCGCGGGGCCGGCCTGGCCCTGGACGGGCTGGGCATGCTGGTCGAGCAGGCGGCGGAGTCGTTTTACATCTGGCGCGGGCAACGCCCGGATACCGCACCCGTAATCGCCTCGCTCAGGCAGGGTTAAGCCAGGCTGTGTGATACAGGCAGCAGGCACGCCTTTTGTGACGCGCTATGATTCAACATTGTTTCCAAGACCAATAACGGGAGAACCCCTATGTCTTCGCCAAAGTTCCGCGGGGCCGCCCTCGGCCTCCTCGCCGCCAGTATTGCACTGACCGGCTGCACCACCCTCGACCCCTACACCCGCGAGGAAAAGACCAGCAGCGCGACCAAGGGCGCCATCATCGGCGGCGTCGTCGGCGCCATCATCGGGAACGTCAGCGCCCGCGACCAGGACCGCCGCGACCGCAACAAGCGTACGCTGATCGCCGCCGGTGTCGGTGCCCTGGCCGGTGGCGCGGTCGGCGCCTACATGGACAGGCAGGAACACGAACTGCTGCAACAGATGGAAGGCACCGGCGTGAGTGTGATCCGCGACGGCGACAACATCATCCTCAACATGCCGAGCAACGTGACCTTCGACTTCGACCGCTCCGAGGTCAAGCCGACCTTTCACGAGACACTGCGCTCGGTGGCCTTGGTGCTGAAGAAATACGACAAGACCCTGATCGAGATTGCCGGCCACACCGACAGCGTCGGCAGCGAGTCCTACAACCAGGCGCTGTCCGAACGCCGCGCCCTGAGCGTGGCGCGCTTCCTGGAAGGCCAGAACATCACCCCGTCGCGCATCGACCCCATCGGCTTCGGCGAGCTGCGCCCCATCGCGACCAACGCCACCGAAGAGGGCCGCGCACTGAACCGCCGCGTGGAACTCACTCTGATCCCGCTCACGCAGTAACCGTGCGCCACCCGCACGCGGGCAGACTCAGCTGCCCGCGTGCCGGTTCTTCAGCCGGACGTAGTGTTCGGCGGAATACCGGAAGTACGCCTTCTCGGCCGCAGTGAGCGCGCGCACGCGCCGCACCGGGCTGCCCAGCCACAGATAGCCACCCTCTAGCTCCCGGTTCGGCGGGACCAGTGAACCCGCCCCGATCAGGGTGCCATCCGGCACCACGGCCCCGTCGAGCACGATGGCACCCATGCCGATCAGGCAGCGATTGCCGATGCGGCAGGCATGCAGCGTGACCCGGTGCCCCACTGTCACCTCGTCACCGATGACCAGCGGGTGGCCGCCGGGTGCATAGTCGCTGTCGTGGGTCACGTGCAGCATGGAACCGTCCTGAATGTTGGTGCGCGCGCCGATCCGGATGAAGTTCACATCGCCGCGCACCACGCTCATCGGCCACACCGAGCTGTCCGGCCCCAGCGTCACGTCACCCATCACCAGCGCCGTTTCGTCCACCCAGGCACCGGCCTCGACAATGGGCTGAAACGCCTCGAAACGCCGGATCACGGCATCTTCCCCGCCTGCAGGCTCATCGCATGGTCACCAGTTCCTCGGCGCTGGTCGGGTGCAGGGCGACCGTGTCGTCGAGATCCTGCTTGGTTGCGCCCATGCGAATGGCCACGGCAAAGCCCTGCAGCATCTCGTCGGCGCCCGGGCCGATGATGTGACAACCCACCACCTTCTCCCGTGCCCCCACGGTGACGAGCTTCATCGCGGTCTTCACCTTCCGCTCGGTGAGCGCGTGATACATGGGGGTGAAGCGCGTCTGGTAGATCTTCACACCCTCGCCGTGCAACTCGCGGGCCTCGTCCTCGGTGAGCCCCACGGTGCCGATGGGCGGGTGCGAGAAGACCACGCTGGGGATGTTCTCGTAATCGAGCCGCCGCTCCGGCTTTCCGCCGAACAGGCGGTCGGCCAGGCGGCGGCCGGCGGCAATCGCCACCGGCGTAAGCGGAGCCCGGCCGGTGATGTCGCCGAGGGCATAGATGCCCGCGACGTTGGTGTTCTGGAAGCCGTCCACCGGCACGAAGCCGTGGCCGTCGCGGATCACACCGGCACGGTCCAGACCAATGTCATCCGTGTTGGGATCGCGGCCGATGGCCCAGATGACACAGTCGAAGCCGTCGGTGCGCATGCCCTGGTCGCAGACCAGCGAGAGCGTGCCATCCTCGGCACGCACGACCTGCTGCACCTGGGTACGGGGAAAGATGTTCACGCCGTCCTCCAGCATCTGCTCCATCAGCGACTCGCGCAGCATGGCGTCGAAACTGCGCAGGAAATGCTCGCGGCGCAGGTACATGGACACCTGGGAGCCCAGCCCGTGGAGCAGGCCGGCCAGCTCCACGGCGATGTAGCCGGCGCCCACCACGGCCACGTTCCGTGGCTGCTCGGTCAGTTCGAAGAAGCCATCGGAAGTGATTCCGAGCTCGGCGCCCTCGATGTCCGGCACGGCCGGCCGACCGCCGGTGGAGACGACGATATGGTCGGCGGTGTAGCGCCTGTCATCGATCTCCAGGGTATGGGCATCGACGAAGCGGGCGTGCCCGGCCAGCTCGTCGATGCCCGAGTCCTCGAGGTAGGTGTGATACCAGCCGTTGATGCCGCCGATATAGGCCTCGCGCTTGAGCACCAGATCGTTCCAGGAAAAGCCCTTCTGCTCGACCTCGAAACCGTAGTCGCGCGCCTCGTGCAGGGCATGAGCGAGGCTCGTGCCATACCACATCACCTTCTTGGGCACGCAACCGACATTCACGCAGGTGCCGCCGAGCCGCCCGCGCTCGACCACGGCGCAGCGCTTGCCGTAGGCGGCGGCGCGCTCGGCCACCGAGAGGCCGCCGCTGCCGCCACCGATGGCAATGAGATCGTAGTGGATGTTCGTCATCGGGTCTCGTCTGTCTCGTTGAAGGATAGGCTTTGATACACTTTAGCAGCATTGATCACGGCTTTACGACACCATGACGCAACCGACCTCCACATTCAGTCCCGGCCAGCGCCTCGGCGCCTACGCACGCCTGGTGCGCATCGACCGCCCGATCGGCATCTTCCTGCTGCTGTGGCCCACGCTCTGGTCCCTGTGGCTGGCCGCCGAGGGCCTGCCCGACCCGTGGGTGCTATTCGTGTTCGTGGCCGGGGTGGTGCTGATGCGCTCCTCGGGCTGCGCGATCAACGACTACGCCGACCGCGAGATCGACCCGCACGTGACACGGACCCGCCAGCGCCCGCTCGCCGCCGGGCAGATCACGGCGCAGGAGGCGCTGGCGGTCTTCGCCCTGCTGTCACTGGCCGCCTTCCTGCTGGTGCTCACGCTCAATCGCCTCACCATCCTGCTCTCGTTTGCCGGCGTGGCCCTGGCGGCGAGCTACCCCTTCATGAAACGCTTCCACCACCTGCCGCAGGTGCACCTGGGCGTGGCCTTCGGCTGGGCGATCCCCATGGCCTGGACGGCCCAGACCGGGGAACTGCCGCCGGCCTCGATCTGGCTGCTGTTCGTCGCCAACGTGCTCTGGACCACGGCCTACGACACCATGTACGCGATGTCGGACCGCGAGGACGACCTCAAGATCGGGGTCAAGTCCGCCGCCATCCTGTTCGGCCGCCACGACCGGCTCGCGACCGGCCTGCTGCAGGCCGGCGTGCTCCTGCTGCTGGTGGGCGTGGGCCTGCTGAGCGAGCTGGGCCCAGCCTATTACGCGGGGCTGGTGATGGCCGCCCTGCTCGCCGCCCACGAACAGTGGCTGATCCGCGACCGCGAGGCGGGCGCCTGTTTTCACGCCTTCTTACACAACAACTGGTTCGGGCTGGCGGTCTTCATCGGCCTGGTGATCGACCTGGCGTTACGCTGAGCCCCGCCGGCTCAGGCCCGCGCCAGCGCCCAGACCTGCACCTCCCGCGCACCCGCCTGTCTGAGGGCCCGGGCCAGCGCATCCACGGTTGCCCCCGTGGTCACCACGTCATCGACGATGGCCACGCGCGCCGGCACCGGCCGCTCGACGGCAAAGGCCCCGCGCACGTTGGCGCGCCGTGCCCGCGCATCCAGAGTGGACTGGGCGGGGGTATCCTGCCGGCGCCGGATGCCGCGAGCCAGGATCGGCAGGCCAAGGCGGCGGCCGACGGGCCGGGCCAGTTCCAGCGCCTGGTTGAAGCCCCGGCCCGCCAGCCGCGCACGGTGCAGCGGCACCGGCACCAGCGCCGCCGGCAACACCAGGGCGCCCGCGGCCTGGGCGGATGCCAGCGCCTCGGTCAGCAGCTCGCCCAGCACCCGCCCGTAGGCGAGCCGGCCGTGAAACTTGAAGCCGGTCACCAGGGCGCCGACCGGACTCGCGTACCCTAGCGGGGCGAAGACACGGTCGTAGGCGGGTGGCGCGGCAAGACAGGACCCGCAGTGCAGGGCCTCGCCGCCGGCGAGGGCGGTCCCGCACTGCGCGCAGACGGGGCCCCGCCGCCACGGAAGCGCGGCATGGCAAGCCTCGCAGAGGTCGCGCTGCCATGTGCGCGCGAGCGGCGCCTGCCCACAGGCCACACAGGTGGCCGGGTACAGCACCCAGGGTATATTTTTTAACCAGTTGTAAACCATGTGCATCCCTGCTTGGTTGACAGCCCCCGCCAACCCGATAGACTGCTCCTCACTCACCCCTCACACCCCGGCGGATCAAACCAATGACCGAAATCAGCACTCAGGGCCCGCGGACCGTCAGCGCGAAATCCGCGCGCGGCGCCGCCAAGCTGTTCAACTACGGCAACATCGTCACCCTCACCCTGGCAGGCACTCCGCTGGTGTTCGGCTCGGGCGCGACCGGCTACGGCACCATCTTCGCCACGGTCCTGGCCATCGTCCCCATCGTCCTGTGGTTCGGCGCCTCGATGCTGCTTTACGCGCTCAACCGGCACCACCCGAACCCGCGTGTGGGCCATTATACCCAGTGGGCGGCCTACCGCTTCTATGCGCTGCTGGGCACGCTGATCGTGGTCGGCACCTTCTTCCCGCCCGAGATCATCTATTTCCTGGTGTACTGGGCGATCACCGCCATCATCATCATCCCCTGGTCGATCCTGGACATCGTTCGCATCAACCGCGAGACCTGGGAAGACACTGTTATTCCGGAGACCCCGCATGGCTGAGCTGCGACACGACTGGACGATTGACGAGATCGAGGCGCTGTTCGCCCTGCCGTTCAACGACCTCATCTTCCGCGCCCACGGCATCCACCGCGCGCACTTCGATCCCAACGCGGTGCAGGTGAGCACCCTGCTCTCGATCAAGACCGGCGCCTGCCCGGAAGACTGCGCCTACTGCCCGCAGAGCGCCAAGTACGAGACCGAGCTCGAGAAAGAACGCCTGCTGCCGCTGGACGAGGTCCTGGAGGCCGCCCGGCGCGCGAAAGACAACGGCGCCTCGCGCTTCTGCATGGGCGCGGCCTGGCGCAACCCCACCGACAAGAACCTCGAGAAGGTGGTGGCGATGATCGAGGGCGTGAAGTCGCTGGGGATGGAGACCTGCGTCACCCTTGGCATGCTGGAAGACCGTCAGGCGAAGCGCCTGAAGGACGCCGGCCTCGACTACTACAACCACAACCTCGACACCTCGCCCGAGTTCTACGGCAATATCATCACCACGCGTGACTACCAGGACCGCCTGGACACCCTGGAGCACGTGCGCGACGCCGGCATCCACGTCTGCTCCGGCGGCATCCTCGGCATGGGTGAGTCGGTGCGTGACCGCGCCTCCATGCTGCGCCAGCTGGCCAACCTGCCCCAGCACCCGGAGTCGGTGCCGATCAACAACCTGGTACAGATCGAGGGCACACCGCTGGCCGGCGCCGACAAGCTCGACCCCTTCGACTTCGTGCGCACGATCGCGGTGGCTCGCATCCTCATGCCGACGTCCTTCGTGCGCCTGTCTGCGGGCCGCACGGACATGAACGACGAGATGCAGGCCCTGTGCTTTCTCGCCGGCGCCAACTCGATCTTCTACGGCGAGAAGCTGCTCACCACCGACAACCCGGAGGCCGAGCACGATCGCCGGCTGTTCGAGCGCCTCGGCCTGCACTGGCTGGAGCCGCAGACCTGCCACCAGCACGACGACGAGGGCGACGTCCCCGCGCAGGCCGCCGCCCACTGAGCTGTCGGGCGCTCGATGAGCGGATTTCCGAATCACTTCTCGGCGGTGGCCGCCGATTACGCGAGCCACCGCCCCACCTACCCCGCCGCCCTGTTCGAGTGGCTGGCCGACCAGGCCCCTGCCCGCGGCCTCGCCTGGGACTGTGCCACCGGCAGCGGACAGGCCGCCCGCGACCTCGCCGGCCACTTCGACCGCGTCATCGCCACCGACGCCGCTGCCGCACAGATCGAGGCGGCCGTGGCGCATCCGGGCATCGAATTCCGCATCGCCCCGGCCGAGGCCAGCGGCCTCGATACCACCTGCGTGGACCTCGTCACCGTCGCCCAGGCTCTGCACTGGTTCCGTGTGGAGGACTTTTTCGCCGAGGCCCGCCGCGTGCTCGTACCGGGCGGCGTGATCGCCGTCTGGAGCTACAGCCGCCTGCTCACGGACGCCCCCGCCATCGACGAGCGACTGTGGCACTTCTACAGCGAGGTGGTGGGACCCTGGTGGCCCTTCGAACGCCGCCACGTCGAGACCGGCTATCGCGACCTGCCCTTCCCCTTCGAAGCGCTCGAGGCCCCGCACTTTGCCATGCAGGCCGAGTGGAACCTCGCCGCGCTCGGCGACTACCTGCGTACCTGGTCGGCCACCCGGCGCTACATCGAGGAGCGCGGCGACGACCCAGTCATGCCACTGCTCGACGAACTGGCGCCAATGTGGGGCGCGGCGCGCGAGGTCCGCTGGCCGCTCAATCTCCGCACGGGGCGCCACGCATGAAGGATCTGCGCGCCGAACTCGCCGCCCGCCGCGCCGCGGGCCTCTACCGCCACCGGCGCACGGTGGATGGCCCCCAGGCACCGCGCATGGTGATCGACGGACGCGAGGTGCTGAGTTTCTGCTCCAACGACTACCTGGGCCTGGCCGGCCACCCGGTGGTGGTCGCCGCCTTCAGGCAGGGCGCCGATAGCTATGGCGTGGGTAGTGGCGCCGCCCATCTCGTCAACGGCCATTCACGCGCCCACCACGCCCTGGAAGCGGAACTGGCCGCCTTCACCGGCCGCGAGCGCGCCCTGCTCTTCTCCACCGGCTACATGGCCAATCTCGGCGTGGCCGCCGCCCTGGTCGGGCGCGGCGACGCCGTGTTCGAGGACCGCCTCAACCACGCCTCGCTGCTCGATGCCGGCCTGCTCAGCGGCGCACGTTTCATCCGCTATCCGCACAACGATGCCGCCGCCCTGGCCGGCAAGCTCAGCGAACGCGAGACCGGCGAGAAGCTGGTGCTCACCGACGGCGTGTTCAGCATGGACGGCGATCTCGCGCCCGTCGCCGACCTGGCCCAGGCCTGCCGCCGCCACGACGCGTGGTTCATGGTCGACGACGCCCACGGCCTCGGCGTGCTCGGCGAACACGGTCGCGGCACCCTGGAGGCAGCCGGCCTCGGGCCGATCGATGTCCCCATCCTCATGGGCACCCTCGGCAAGGGCCTGGGCACCGCCGGGGCCTTCGTCGCCGGAGCCGAGGACCTGATCGAATACCTCATCCAGACCGCGCGCACCTACATCTACACCACCGCCCAGCCGCCGGCCGTGGCCGAGGCCACGCGCGCCGCACTGAAACTCGTCGATGCCGAGCCCTGGCGGCGCGACAAGCTGCAGGGTCTCGTCACCCGCTTCCGCACGGGCGCGGCCCAGCTCGGCCTCACGCTCATGGACTCCCCCACCCCCATCCAGCCCCTCCTCGTCGGCGACAACCAGACGGCACTGGCCATGAGCGAGGCCCTCTGGGACCGGGGCATCCTCGTCACCGCCATCCGCCCGCCCACGGTGCCGGCGGGGACGGCGCGGTTGCGGGTGACCCTGTCGGCGGCGCATGACGAGAGGGATGTCGATCAGCTACTTACCGCACTGGATTCCATCAGCTGTGATACCAACAACGTTTAGTTGCACCAGAGATCGCTCAGTCAGCACGACGGTCTATCGAAGCGGTTAGTGGGTCCCGTGATCTCGCCGAGCATCGCAGCGGAAGACGGACAGGCCCGAAGGGTTGCGCGCAGGACGCGCGCAATTCCGCAGTCGGGCCAGGGACGGCCCGTCTGCGGAACCCCGTCTGGAGCGAGAAGCGCA
>DSBO01000054.1 GCA_011046015.1 Thioalkalivibrio sp.
CGAGGCGGCACAGATCAAGAACACGCAGATCGCCGAGGAGCTGGAGCTGCCGCCGGTGAAGATCCACTGCTCGGTGCTGGCCGAGGATGCCATCAAGGCCGCCATCAACGACTTCAAGAGCAAGAAGGGCACCTCGGGTCTGCAACAGACGGCCTGAGGGGTCCTGGCGCGACGCATCCCGCTGATGCGCCGCGCTTGCGCCCGCGCATGGCCTACCCCTGGCCAATGAGCATAAGCAAGCACTTAACCCGCCCTATGGCGGGTTTCTTTTTGCGCGCAGTTCCTCGATGAGGGTCTGCGTGGCCGCTACGTCCAGGGTGTCCCCGCGGTAACGGGCGCGTTGCAGCCCCCCCGTCAGGCGCGTGAGCGTCTCGCGCCACGGGGGGTGGCCGGCGGCGGCCCGCGCCGCCAGCGCATCCGGTGTCTCCCCCGGCCGGCGGACGTACCCCTGTTCGGCGAGCAGCGCCTCCACCCGCTGCAGCAGGCGTTCCGCGTCACTCGCAAAGCGCGGGCGGTTGCGCCAGCGGTAGATCAGCACGTAAAGCCCGAGTAGTCCCGCGAGCCCGCCCATGAGAATCAGGGCGATCAGCGTCCAGCCGAGGCGGTGCAGACCGAGGCGTTCCAGCAGCTCGCGCTGGCGCTCCGGCCCGAAGGCGAGCACCCCTGCGTCCCAGTGGTAGTTGATGACATCCCAGCGCATGGAGAGCTGGTTCAGCCAGGACGCGCCGTAGCTCGCACGCACGAAGGCCGGCAGGCCGCTGTCGGCCCCCAGGACCGCCGACACCCCGCGTTCGATCCGGTCGGGGGCAATGGCGGCGGTGGGGTCGACGCGCACCCAGCCCCGACCCGCCAGCCATACCTCGGTCCAGGCGTGGGCGTCGGACTGGCGCACCAGCAGGTAGTCGGCCAGTGGCGAGGCCTCCCCGCCGAGGTAGCCGGTGACCACGCGCGCGGGGATGCCGGCCGCACGCATCAGCACGGTGAAGCTCGAGGCATAGTGCTCGCAGAACCCGCGGCGGCTGTCGAACAGGAACGCGTCCACGGGGTCACCCGTCAGCAGCGGCGGCTCAAGCGTGTAGTGGAAGGGATGTTCGCGGAAGTACACGAGGGCCTGCTCGACGACGGCCGCGGGGTCGTCGTGCTCGAGCATCCATTCGTGTGCCAGTTCGCGGGCGCGGGGCGCGCTGTCGTCGGGCAGGCGCAGGTTGCGGATCCGTGCCCAGGGGTTGAGCTCGAGGTCGAACACGGCATCCGTATAGGAGCGCACGCGGTACTGGCGCACCTCGTGCTGGGGACGGGGGGTCACCAGCTCCAGTGCGGAGGTAAGCACCGCGCCAGGCGGGGGCTCGCCCGGACGGTCCAGCGCCAGCAGCCAGCGCTGGCCGCTGGGTTGCAGGGTGACGCTGTAGCCGATCCCCGGGGTCTCGGGCAGGACGGGCCCGGTGGTGTCGCCGAGCCGCACCGCGCGGTGCCAGCTACGCCCGTCGTAGTGGTCGAGCACGGGGCCGCGCCAGTAGCGCTGGCCGGCCGGCGGCGGAGCCTCGTCGAAGGTGGCGCGAAAGGCGGGCGCGTTGGACTGGATCAGCTGGCTGATGCGCCCGGGTGACATCTCGTCCGACAGCCCCGTGAGTCCGGCCGTGCTGTCCTTCGGCATGGCCCACAGGGGGCCCGGCAGGCGAGGGAACAGCACGAACAGCAGGATCATCATCGGGATGGACTGCAGGAGCAGGCTGCCGGCGATGCCCAGGCGCCGTCGGGCCGGCAGTGGTCGGGCCGTGCCGGCCAGGCCGATGAGGGCACCGGTGATGAGCAGCACGCTCAGCAGCATGAACAGGGCGATGGGGATCGACTGGGTGAAGAAGAACTGCCCTGCCACGACGAAGTAGGCAAGGAACAGGGCGAGCAGGGCATCGCGCCGCGAGCGCAGCTCCAGGATCTTCAGGCCCAGCATGAGCACCAGCAGGGCGATGCCCGCATCGCGGCCGAACAGGGTGTGGAACTGGAGCAGGACCCCGGTGGTGGCGGCGGCCACCAAGTACAGCCGCAGGGCGCGCCGCGGCAACCGCTGGCGGCGCAGGCTCCACCAGCCCCAGCCGATCATCGCCAGCGCCAGCAGGGGGATCCAGACGGGGAGGTTCAGCAGGTGCGGGAGGATGGCCACGCAAAGTGCCAGCGCGATCCAGCGCAGGTGAATCTCCGGCAGGTCGGTGGGTGGGGCAGGCGTGCGCTTCATGCCGCCCCCCGGCTCGGTATGGCGTACAGGGCCAGCGCCTTCAGGCAGGCGTGCCGGTGGGCCTCGCTGGCCGCCGGTGTCAGCACCTGGCCCGGCAGCTCCAGGCCATAAGGGGCGCCTTCGCGATGGGCGTCGAGTACCCAGCGGCAGAGGATGGAAAGGCGCTGCTCGATGCCGTATGCGCCCAGGTCATCCCAGCGCAGCCACCGGTCGTCGCTGCGGTTGGCCTCGAATTCCCGGGTCATCCAGCGGCCGGTACGGGCCACGGCCTTCCAGGCCACGCGTCCCGGGGTGTCGCCGGCCTGGTACTTGCGCAGGCCGGCGAACTCGTCGCCCTCGCCGCGTACCGGGGCGCCCTTGCCGCCGCTGGCGACGCCGAAGGGCGGCGGCGGCGCCGGGTCGGCGGGCTTCGGGTAGACGAGCAGGTCCGTGGTATAGGCCGGCCAGCTCCAGGCCTCGAACAGCCCCAGCGGGAACTGGCTGTCGACGCGGAGGCGCCCGATCGGGTGCAGCCCCCGGCGCGGGGCGCTGAGCGGGATGTCGAGCTCGGCATGCCCCTGTGCGGGGACGTCGATCACCCGTGGTACCTGCTTCTCGGTGCGCAGCCGGATGCCCGGGCGGTCCTGCCGACCCGGGTTGCGCAGCGCCACCCGCAGACTTGCCTGCTGCCCGGCGAACACGGGCGCCACGCCTTCCACGATCACCTCCAGACGCAGCAGGTTGCGGTGTGTCTGCCACATCGCGTTGGCGCCCAGGGAGCCGAGCAGGAAGGTGAGGGCGAAGGCCATGCTGTTGCTGTAGTTGGTGGCGCCCAGCAGCATCACGATCAGGATCAGGCCGAAGCCGTAGCCGGCGCGCGTGGGCAGGATGTAGATGCGGCGACGGGTGAGGGTGATGCGGCGCGCATCGGCAGGCTCGCCACGGGTGATCCACGCGACCGCATGGCGGCGCAGTGCGCCCAAGGCATCTCGCGTTGTGCTGAGCGCCGACATGTTCAGGGTATGGGCACCTGCGCGATGAGACGGGCGACCACCTCCGCGGGGTGCAGGCCCTCGTCCTCCACGGGATGCAGGCGATGACCGGCGACTGCCGGCAACACGGCCTGCACGTCGTCCGGCAGCACGTAGTCGCGCCCGGCAAGCAGGGACCAGGCCTGGGCGGCCCGCAGCAGGGCAAGGCCGCCGCGCGGTGACAGGGCCAAGTGGTAGCGGGCCGGCTCGCGGGTGTACTGCAGCAGGGCCTGCACGTAGTCCACCAGCGGGTCGCTGACCTTGTTCGTGCCCACGGCCTGTTGCAGGGCGACGAGCTGGCGCGGGCCGGTGACCGGTTCCAGGGTCGCCAGCAGGTCGCGGCGGTCACGCCCCTTGAGCAATTCACGCTCGGCGACGGCGTCCGGATAGCCCAGCTCCAGGCGCATGAGGAAGCGGTCGAGTTGCGACTCGGGCAGCGGGAAGGTGCCGATCTGCTGCGCCGGGTTCTGCGTGGCGATGACGAAGAAGGGCTCGGGCAGGTGACGGGTCTCGCCTTCCACGGTCACCTGCTGTTCTTCCATAGCCTCCAGCAGCGCGCTTTGCGCCTTGGGGGTGGCGCGGTTGATCTCGTCGGCCAGTACCACTTGGGAAAATACCGGGCCCGGGTGGAAGCTGAAGCGATGCGCCTCCTGGTCGTAGATCGACACCCCGAGGATGTCGGCCGGCAGCAGGTCGCTGGTGAACTGGATGCGCTGGAACTGCAGGCCCAGTGTCCGGGCCAGGGCGTGGGCGAGCGTGGTCTTGCCCATGCCCGGCAGGTCCTCGATGAGCAGGTGGCCGCGCGCGAGCAGGCAGGTCAGCGCCAGGCGCAGCTGGTTGCTCTTGCCGAGAATCACCTGGTCGAGCTGGGCGAGGATACGGTCGGTCAACTGGATGTCGGGCATGTCGGGGTCCGGAATCGATGTGTCAGCGGTAGGCGGTCAGTACGTCCATGGGGGATTCAGCCAGCACGTGTTTGGTCGTGCTGCCGAGCAGGAGTTCCTCCAGCGGCGAGTTGCCGTGCTTGCCCATGACGATGAGGTCGGTCTGGTCCTTCTCCGCCTGCAGGAGGATGCTCGGCGCGGCATCGCCGTGCACGACCACGCGCTGCACGTCCTCGGGATCGAGCTCGAGCGCGGTGAGCATGCGGCGCATTGCATGACGTGCCTTGTCCTGGGCCTCGGCGCGGTACTGGAGGATCTCGCCCTCGTTGACGCCGGCCAGGCGCAGCTTGGACTCGAAGGGCACGAGATAGGCATGCAGGACGGTGATCTCCGCCTGCGGCGCGATCTCCAGGGCGAGCCGCAGGGCCTCGCGCGACCAGGCCGAGAAATCCACGGGCACCAGCACACGCCGGTAGGGACCGGCAGCGGGGCGGCGCACCACAAGCAGTGGGTGGCGCGTCTTGCGTAACAGCCGCTCGGCGGTGCTGCCGAGCAGGGCCTGTTCGACGAAGCCCGCGCCGTGGGCGCCGACCACCAGCAGGCTGGCATCTAGGGCGTCGGCGCGATCGGCGATCTCGACGAGCACGTTGCCGATGGTCAGGTGGATCGCGGGTGTTGCCTGCGTTGGCGGGATCACCTCGTCGGCCAGCGCCTGCATCGCCGAGCGTATGTCATCGAGCAGCTTCTCCGTGACCGTGGACGATTTCTGTCCCAGCAGGGCGCGCAGGTCATCCAGCAGGCCGCGCTCGGCCACATGCAGCAATTCCAGTTCGGCTTCACGCTCGGCCGCCAGCAGGCCTGCCCGGGCGACGGCCTGGCGCGCCGGGTCCGACAGGTCGGTGGCCGCGAGGATGGTGCGAATACGGCTCATGATGACGTCTCCTGACCACTGAGTTCTTCGGCGAGGCGCTGGGCGGCGAGATCGGCTGCGTCGAAGAAGGGGTTGATGTGCTTGACGCCGGCCGCCCGTAGCGCATCGGCCTGGAACTCACTGCGCACCACCACCGTGATGGTGCCGGCAAAGCCATTTTCGCGCAGCCCCTGCAGCAGCAGGCGGTTACTCTCCAGGCTCGGCAGGGCGCTGACCACGGCGGCGACCTCTGCCAGAGGCAGGGTCTCGATGAAGGCCGGGTCTTCCGCGTCACCAAAACGCACCGGCAACTGTCGTTCCTGCAGGCCATGGACCGCCTCCGGATCGAAGTCGATGCCCAGGGTGCGGATGCCGGCGCGCTCCAGCTGCTTCTGCAGACGGGCACCGTAGCGCCCCATGCCGAAGAGGATGACCTGTGGTTTCTCCTTCGCGGCATCCGCGTCCTCGGCCTGGCTCTCTCGATATGGCTTCTTGCGTTCGAACAGGCCGAGCAGTGGGGAGAGGCGTTCATACAGGGGCTGAGAGTAGAGGATCATATAGGTCGAGAGGGTGATGGTGACCAGCCCCACCAGCGTGGTGAGTCCCAGCGCATCGTCGCCGACATGGCCGAGCGTGATGCCCATGGCGACGAATACGATGGAGAATTCGCTGATCTGCGCCACCGTGAGGCCGGCGAGAAAACTCGTGCGCTTGCGATATCCCATGTAGCCCATGATGGCCATGACGATGATCGGGTTGCCGATGAGCACGAAGGCCGAAAGCACCAGTGCCGGCCACAGGGCGTCGCCCAGCACGGAAAATTCGAGCTTGGCGCCCAGATCGATGAAGAAGAACAGCAGCAAGAAGTCGCGCACGCCGGTGAGCCGCGCGCTGATCGAGTCGCGAAACTGCGTGGAGGCGAGGGTGAAGCCGGCGATGAAGGCGCCTGCCTCCTGGGAAAAACCCACCCACTCGCCCAGCGCCGCCAGCGAGATGCCCCAGGCAATGGCGAAGATGAGCAGAAGTTCTTGCGAGCGGGCCATCACCCGCACCATCCGTGGCAGCACATAGCGCATCACCACGTAGATGAGTACCGCCGCCAGGCCGATGCGTAGCAGCAGTGAGCCGACCACCGACATGGCGCCCATGGCCTCGGCCTCCGGAGCGACGCGCCAGGCGCTCATGGTCATCATGGCGAGCACCACCGCGAGGTCCTGCACGATGAGAAAGCCCACGGCGATGCGCCCGTGCAGCGAATCGATCTCGCGCTTGTCGGAGAGCAGTTTGACGATGATGATGGTGCTGGAAAACGTGAGCGCCACCGCCACGTAGGCCGCGGTAATCCAGTCGATACCGAGCAGCAGGATGAGGATGAAGCCGAAGACGATGGTGAAGGTCAGCTGCCCCAAGCCGGTGGCCAGCGCCACGGGGCCGATGTGGCGCACATGGCGGAGATCGAGCTTGAGGCCGACCAGGAACAGCAGCACCGCCACGCCCATCTGGGCCAGCAGCGCGATCTGGTCGTGGGACTTGACGAGATGCAGCCCCGCCGGCCCAACCAGGATGCCGACGATGATGTATGCAATCAGCACCGGTTGGCGCAGGCGCACCGAGAGCGCGCCCACCACTGCGGTGATGATCAGCAGCAGCGCGAGTTCGGCGAAGGGCTGTTCGATGACTATGTCCACTGCGTTGCAGTATCCCTCGTTGGTCGTGTCGGGTGTGGGTGGATCAGCGTCAGTCAGGCGCGTCGGTACGTGCCTCGTCGGCGCGTGCTGCGAGCGAGTGCAGCTTGAGGTGCAGCGCCGCCTTTGACAGCAAGTGCGCGCTCACCGGCGCGGTAATGAACAGAAACAGGGTTACGAGCACCTCGTGCAGGCTGACACCGTGTTCCTGGAAGCTGAAGTACACGGCTGAAGCGATGAGCACGCAGCCGACCCCCAGCGTGGTGGCCTTGGTCGGCCCGTGCAGGCGGGTGTAGAAGTCCTTCAGCCGCGCGAGTCCCAGTGAGCCGATGAAGGTGAACGCGGCGCCGGTAACGATGAGAAACGAGAGCAGGTAGTCCATGAGAATCGCCTTACTCGATGATGTCGCCGCGCAGCAGGTACTTGCACAGCGCCACGGTGCCGACAAAGCCCATGAGCGCGATCAGCAGCGCGGCCTCAAAGTAGATGTTGTTGCCCAGGTGGATACCGAACAGCACCAGCAGGGCGATGGTGTTTACGTACAGGGTATCCAGCGCGAGGATGCGGTCGGGCGCGTCAGGGCCGCGCAGCAGCCGCCAGAAGGCCAGTGCCACGGCCAGTCCCACCAGGGTGAAGCCGATGTAAAGTGCGGTCTCGATCATGGTTCGAACACCTCCTTGAGCGGTGCCTCGTAGCGCTGTTTGATGGTCTGCACGAGGCCCTCGGGGTCGGTCGTGTTGAGCGCATGCACCAGCAGGTGGCGGCGGTCGGCCGAGAGCTCCGCCGAGACCGTACCCGGAGTGAGGCAGATGGTGTTGGCCAGCAGGCTGACGGCGAGTTCCGAGCGCAGGTCCAGCGGCACGGTCACGAACGCCGGGGTCACGTGTCCGGGCCCGAGCAGGATGCGCCCGGCGACGATGAAGTTGGCGATAACGATGTCGGCCAGTACCACGGCGATGAAACGCAGCAGCGTGAAGGGCCGGCGGATCACGACGCGTTCGGGCCAGAAGTGCAGGGTGAACAGCGGAATCGCCCAGCCGAGCAGCAGGCCGAGCACGACCTGGCCGGCATTGAACTCGTTGACGAGCAGTAGCCAGACCACCGCCAGGACGAGGGTCAGGATGGGATGGGGAAGCAGGCGGCGCATCATGGGGTCACCCCTGCGCCGAGTACGGCGCCGATGTAGTGTTCCGGTTGCAGCAGCTGACTGGCCGTGGCGCGGGTGAAATCATCCACCGGCCCGGCCCAGATCACCAGCGCCATGCACAGCAGCAGCAGGCCCGTGGCGGGCAGCAGTTCGCGGCCCAGGGATTCGGTGCGTACGGTCGGCCGGTGGTCCTCCGGGGGCTCGGAGCGATAGAACAGCAGGCTGCCCGTGCGCGCGAGGGCGATGATGGCGAACAGGCTGGTCACCAGCACCACCCCGAGCACCCAGGGCATCCAGGCGTGCTCGACCGCCGCCCTGAGGGTGAGCCACTTGCCGATGAAGCCCGACAGTGGTGGCAGGCCGGCAATCAGTACGGCGACCGCGAAGAACAGGGCACCCAGCACCCGGCGATCGCTGAGCAGCGCGCCGGGCTCGAGGCGGTCCTCGAACTCGCCGCGGCGGCTGGCGACGCCGTCGGCGAGCAGAAAGAACGCGCCGGCCGCGAAGGTCGCATGGGGCAGATAGTAGAGCCCGGCGGCGATACCGGCAGTCGAGCCGAGACCGAAGGCGATGAGCAGCGAACCGACCGAGGCCACTACCAGGTAGGCAATCTGCTGGCGCAGTGCGGTGGCGGCGAGCACGCCCAGCATGCCGATGACCAGGGTGAGCAGGGCCAGCGGCAGCACCCAGCTGGCGATCATCCCGGCCAGCGGGCCGGCGGCGGCGCCGAAGATCAGCGTGTCGATGCGCAGGATGCTGTAGGCACCGACCTTGGTCATGATGGCGAACAGCGCAGCGACCGGGGCGCTGGTGTTGGCGTAGGCGGCGGGCAGCCACAGGTGCAGCGGGATCAGCGCACCCTTGAGCGCGAACACCCCGAACAGCAGCAGGCCGGCGGCCTGCACGGGTCCCAGGTGTTCGGGGGGCAGCGTCGCCACCTGGCGCGCGAGGTCGGCTATGTTGAGCGTGCCCAGCATGCCGTACAGCGTACCCGCGGCGAACAGGAACAGGGTGGAGCCGGCGAGGTTGATGACGACGAAGTGCAGCCCCGCCCGCGTACGCAGCCGGCCGCCACCGTGCAGCAGCAGGCCGTAGGAGGCGAGCAGCAGGATCTCGAAGAACACGAACAGGTTGAACAGGTCACCGGTAAGGAAGGCGCCGTTGAGCCCGAACAGCTGCCACTGGAACAGCACGTGGAAATGCCGCCCGCGGGTGTCGAAACCCCGCACGCCGTAGAGCAGGGCGAACAGGGCGAGCAGGGCAGTGATCAGCAGCATCCACACGGCCAGCCGGTCGGCCACCAGCACGATGCCGAACGGCGGCGCCCAGTCGCCCAGCGCGTAGGTGTGGATGTCGCCGTTGGCGACCAGGGGCAGCAGGGCCGCGGCCAGACCGATCTGGCCGACGACGGCGAGCAGGCTCAGGATGCGGCGCGGGCCGATGGTCAGCGGTCGCAGCAACAGCAGCAGCAGCCCGGCGAGCAGGGGCAGCAGGACCGGCGCAATGACGAGATGGGTCATGCGTCATCCCTCCCGTCGACGTGGTCGTTGCCGAGTTCGGCGCGGGCTTTCAGGGCGAGCATGATGACGAATGCGGTCATGGCGAAACTGATGACGATGGCGGTGAGTACCAGGGCCTGCGGCAACGGATCGGCATAACCGGCCGCCGCCTTGTCGATGATCGGCGGCTGGCCGATGGTGAGCCGGCCCATGGTGAACAGGAACAGGTTCACCGCGTAGGACAGGAAAGTGAGGCCGAGCACCACCGGGAAGGTGCGTGCGCGCAGGGTGAGGTAGACCCCGCAGGCGGTGAGCACGCCGATGACCAGGGAAACAAGGGCTTCCATCAGCGTGACTCCTCCGTGTCGACGGGGGCGTGGCTCGCGCCGTGCATCAGCCCCAGGTGGATGAGGATGAGCAGGGTTGCGCCCACCACCACCAGGAACACGCCGAGGTCGAAGGCCATGGCAGAGGCGACTTCGAACTCACCAACCAGTGGCCAGTCGAGGTAGGTGAAGGTCGAGGTGAGGAAGGGATAGCCCACCAGCAAGCTGCCCAGTCCGGTGAGGGTGGCGATCAGCAGGCCGAAGCCGATGACCGGGTGCATGTTGCCCGGCAGGCGCGACTGGGTCCAGGTCACGCCATTGGCGAGATATTGCATGATCAGTGCCACGGCCGTGACCAGCCCGGCGATGAAGCCGCCGCCCGGCAGGTTGTGACCACGCAGCAGGATGAAGAACGACACCAGCAGGGCCAGCGGCAGCAGCAGCCGCGTGAGCGAGGCCATGACTGCCGGGTGCATGTCCCAGTTCCAGGGGCGTCCCTGGCTGTCGGCCTGCGGGGCCGGCAGGTGCAGACGTTCAAGCATGGCGAAGATTCCGAGCGCGGCCAGCGCCAGCACCGCGATCTCGCCCAGCGTGTCGTAGCCGCGGAAGTCGACCAGGATCACGTTGACCACGTTGTAGCCGCCGCCGCCCGGTTTGGCGTTGGCGATGAAGTATTCGGCGATGCTCTCGTAGGGGCGGGTCAGCACCGACCAGGCCAGCAGCGCGCCGCCGCCGCCTGCCAGGCCCGCCAGTGCCACGTCGCGTAGCACGCGCGACTGGCCCGATGCCCGAGCCGGGCGCTGGGGCAGGAAGTAGAGCGCCAGCAGCAGAAGCACGATGGTGACGATCTCCACCGAGAGCTGTGTCAGTGCCAGATCCGGCGCGGAGAACTTGACGAAGATGAGCGCGACCACGAGCCCCACGGCGCCGATCAGCACCAGTGCGACAAAGCGCTGGCGGTGTACGACCACGGTGCCGATAGCGGCCAGGATCAGGCCGATGGCGGCGATGAGGCTGATGCCGTCGAGCGGCAGCAATTCGCGCCCGCCGGTGAGCGGGCTGCCGCTGCCGAGGAAGCCGGACACGCCCAGCACCAGGGTGGCGATGAAGAAGCTCAGCATGAGGCGCTGCAGGGTACCGGTATCCAGCAGCCGGGTGATGCCGCACGAGGTGGCGAACAGGGCCCCCATCAGGCCATCGAAGATGCGCTTGCCCTGCAGGCGGCCGCAGTGTTCCTGGAGCCAGGCAAAGATCGGCCGGCGGAAGGCGTACACCACGCCGCCGCCGATCATGGCCAGCACGCTCATGATCAGCGCGGGGTTCACACCGTGCCAGATGGCCAGGTCGAAGTCGGGTGGCGTGGTCTGCAGTACGCCCGTGGCAGCGACGCGCAGCATGGGTTCGACCGTAAGGGCCGGCAGGATTCCCACCAGCAGGCACAGCGCCACCAGCAGTTCCACGGGTACCTTCATCCAGCGCGGTGGTTCGTGCGGGGTCTTCGGCAGGTCGACGGGCTCGCCGTTGAAGAATACGTCGTGGATGAAGCGGAACGAGTAGGCCACGGCGAAGATGCCGCCCATGGTGATCACCGCCGGCAGCAGCCAGCCGAGCTGAAAATGCGTGCCCGCGCTCACCGCCTCGGCAAAGAACATCTCCTTGGACAGGAAGCCGTTGAGCAGGGGCACACCCGCCATGGAGGCCGCGGCCACCATGGCCAGCAGCGCCGTGTGCGGCATGTATTTCCACAGGCCGTTGAGTCGGCGCATGTCGCGGCTGCCGGATTCGTGGTCGATGATGCCGGCGGCCATGAACAGCGAGGCCTTGAAGATGGCGTGGTTGATGATGTGGAACACGCCCGCCACGGCGGCCAGCGGCGTGCCGATGCCGAACAGCAGGGTGATGAGCCCCAGGTGGCTGATGGTCGAATAGGCCAGCAGCCCCTTGAGGTCGTGCTGGAACAGGGCGATGAAGGCCCCTACCAGGAAGGTCAGTAGCCCCGCACTGCCCACCAGCCAGGCCCACTCCGGCGTACCCGAGAGAGCCGGGAACAGGCGCGCCAGTAGGAACACCCCGGCCTTCACCATGGTGGCCGAATGCAGGTACGCAGACACCGGCGTGGGCGCGGCCATGGCGTTGGGTAGCCAGAAGTGGAAGGGGAACTGGGCCGACTTGGTGAAGGCCCCGAGCAGCACCAGCACCAGCATGGGCAGGTACAGCGGGTGGGCCTTGATGGTGTCGCCGGAGGCCAGGATGACGGAGAGTTCGTAGCTGCCGGCGATCTCGCCCAGCATGATGAAGCCGCCGAGCATGGCGAGCCCACCCGCCCCGGTGATGGCCAGCGCCATGCGCGCGCCCTGGCGGGCGTCGGCGCGGTGCTGCCAGTAGCTGATCAGCAGGAAGGAGGCGATACTCGTCAGCTCCCAGAAGACCAGCAGCTGAATGATGTTCTCCGACAGGGCGATGCCCAGCATCGCGCCCATGAACAGCAGCAGGTAGGAATAGAAGCGGCCCATCGAGTCACGCGCCGAGAGGTAGTAGCGCGCGTAGACGATCACCAGCAGTCCGATCCCCAGGATCAGCAGCGAGAACAGCAGCCCCAGGCCGTCGAGGCGGAAGACCAGGTCCAGGCCCGATGCGGGCATCCAGCGCCAGCGTTCGATGAGGGTGTCGCCGGCAAAGATGGCCGGGATGCGGGGCGCGATCTGGGCCAGGGCCAGTAGCGTCACACCCCCCGCGGCCCAAGCCGCATGCAGTCGGCCAAGGCGCGAGACCCAGGCGATGAAGAGCGCGCCCGCGAAGATGGTGAGGACAAGTATGAGCAGATTCATCGGCTTAGCTTACCCGGCTTCAGGACGCGTTAAAACTGCGTTGCTGGATGTTGTTACGGGTCGCGGGTTGGCAACGTGCTAATGCACATTCGTGCCCCCGGCCTGTCGTCTGGCGCGATTACCCTTTGCCGCCCAGCAAGGAGCCGAGGATGCCGCGCACGATCTGGCGCCCGACCTGGGAACCGATGGAGCGCGCGGCACTCTTGATGAAGGCCTCGCCGGTGCTCTGGCGGTTGCTACGGGGGCGGGCAGCGGCCGAGTTCTTCGTCTGCCGGCCCTGTTCCGCCGCCACGGCCGCCTCTTTCTCGGCCCGTTCCTTCAGCATTTCGTAGGCCGAATGACGGTCGATGGTTTCATCGTAGCGGCCGCGTAGCGGTGAGCGGGCCAGGTGTTCGCTGCGTTCGGCGTCCGTGATGGGGCCCATCCGGGATTCCGGCGGCCGGATCAGTACCCGTTCCACCGGCGAGGGCCGCCCCTGGGGGTCCAGGGTGGACACGAGGGCCTCGCCGATCCCGAGCTCGGTGATCACGCGCTCGGTGTCGAGGTCGGGGTTGGCGCGGAAGGTCTGGGCGGCTACCTTCACGGCCTTCTGGTCCCTGGGGGTGAAGGCGCGCAGCGCATGTTGCACCTTGAGCCCGAGTTGTCCCAGTACATCATCCGGTATGTCCATGGGGTTCTGCGTGATGAAGTAGATCCCGACGCCCTTGGAACGGATCAGGCGCACCACCTGCTCGACCTTCTGCAGGAGAGCCCGGGGTGCGGTATCGAACAACAGGTGCGCCTCGTCGAAGAAGAAGACCAGTTTCGGTATTTCAGGATCACCCGCCTCCGGCAGTTGCTCGAACAGCTCCGCCAGTAGCCACAGCAGCAGTGTGGCGTAGAGCCGGGGCGAACTGTGCATGAGCTTCGAGGCATCGAGCACGTTGATCACCCCGTTGCCGGAAAAGTCCGTGATCATCAGGTCCTCGAGACGGATGGCCGGTTCGCCAAAGAACCGGTTCGCACCTTGCTCTTCCAGCATCAGCAGGTTGCGCTGGATGGCCGCGATGCTGGCTGTCGCCAGGTTCCCGTAATCCTTTTCGAGCAGCTTGCGGTTATCCGCCATCCAGGCGAGCAGGGCGCGCAGGTCCTTCAGGTCCAGCAGCAGCATCCCGTGATCGTCAGTGATGCGGAAGCAGGCATAGAGTACGCCTTCCTGGGTGGTGTTGAGGTCGAGCAGATTGGCCAGCAGCAGCGGCCCCATTTCGGAGATGGTGGTACGCACGGGATGGCCGCTGGCCCCGAACAAGTCCCAGAAGACCACGGGGTAGGCGCGCGCCTGGTAATCCTCCATTCCGATCCGCCGGACGCGTTCCTCGATCTTCTCGTGCGGAGCGGCTGCTCTGGCCAGGCCGGCGAGATCACCCTTGACGTCGGCCAGGAACACGGGCACCCCCATGCGCGAGAACCCCTCGGCCAGGATTTGCAGGGTGACGGTCTTGCCGGTACCGGTCGCGCCTGCCACCAGGCCATGGCGATTGCTCATGCGACCCAGTTGGTGCACCTGGGTGGAGTCCGTGGTGCCGCCGAGCAACAGGCTGGGTGTGTTCGTCATGTGCGGGTCTCCGTCGTACCGGGGGCGGTCGCGGCTTGTTTCGCACGACTATAACCGAATCCGACCGGGACGCCATGCCCCAAGACACCGGGCACCTGCCGGTGGTGCCGCGCGATGAGCGCGCTGCGGTATAGTGCGGGCCTCCATCCGGATTGCAGGAGTGGATCGATTTGAATATTCCCGCCCGCCATTACAGCCTGGTGTTCGCTTCCATCCTCTCCCTGATGATGTCCTTTCTGATGTCGGGAGTGATCACCTTCATCAACCTGGGCTGGGTGAGCGATTTCTTCGTGCGTTGGCTGCTGCAGGCCTTTCCCAGTGCCTGGGTGGTCGCGTTTCCGGTCTCGCTGTTCGTGGTGCCCGTGGTGCGGCGTCTGGTCGCGGGCATGGTGGCCGACGAACTGCCGGGGCGCGTCCGCTGAGCACGCCGCAGCACTGCCCCGAACGACTTCCCCGGTATCAGGGCCACCGCCGGGTCAGGCCGGCTTGTCCTCGTCTGCCGGCGGCATCAGCATCTCGTCGTGTTCTTCCATCTTCCACGGCAGGATGCCCGGCGAGATGTGCAGGAAGTGCAGATACTTCTCGAACTGGCTGAGGATGTCGTCGATCACTTCCTGCTCGTCGTAGCCGTAGATGTCATAGGCCTGGCCGCCCCGGCGCAGGAACACCTCGGCGCGGTAGTACTGCTCGTCGCCATCCGGGTCTCGGGCCTGTTCCGGATAGACGAAACTGGGCCGCGCGTAGCCGCGCAGGCGAATGTCGTAGATGAAGTCCACTTCACCTTCCTTGACGATCTCCAGGTACGCTCGCTGATTGGTCTCGTCGATGCAGATCTCGCCGGGCCAACCCTTTTCCTTCAGTGCCTCGGAAACGTGGCGCATGGCATTGTGTGCGGTCGTCGTGATGAAGGTCTCCACTTCCGTGCGCGAGGGATAGGTTAGCAGGTCGAACAGGCGGTCCTTCCAGGCGGTGGGTCCGGCGCCCGTGGCATGGGCGGCGGAACGCATGTGGGCCTGCAGGCTCACTTCACGGTGCCCCTCGATCACCAGGGCGCGCCACATGCCGACCGCGGCGATGAGCATGATGATGGCGAAGGGCAGTGCACTGGTGATGCTCATGGTCTGCAGGGCGCTGAGGCCGCCGGCGATCAGCAGGGCCGCCGCCACCAGGCCTTCCACCGTCGCCCAGAAAACGCGCTGCCACACCGGCGTGTTGGCCGCGCCACCGGAGGCCAGCGAGTCGATCACCAGTGAGCCCGAATCCGACGAGGTCACGAAGAAGGTGATGATGAGTATTACCGTGATGAACGAGACGATGGAGCTGAACGGCAACTGTTCGAAGAGCTTGAATAGGGCGATGGCGGTGTTCGCCTGTACGTCGTCGATGAGGTTGGTGTAGCCCTCCACCAGGATCATGTGCAGGGCCGTGTCGCCGAAGATCGAGAACCACAGGAAGGTGAAGATGGTCGGCACGAACAGCACGCCGAAGACGAACTGGCGAATGGTGCGTCCACGGCTGATCTTGGCGATGAACAGGCCGACGAAGGGCGCCCAGGCGATGGTCCAGCCGAAGATGAACAGCGTCCAGTTGCCGATCCAGTCGCTGTGCTCGTAGGCCTGCAGGTTGAAGGTGCGCTCGACGATGTTGTTGAGATACACGCCCGTGTTCTCGAGGAAGGTCTCCATGATGAAGATCGAGGGGCCCACCAGGAACACGAAGGCCATCAGCGAGACGGCCAGCACCATGTTGAGGATGGACAGGCGCTTCACGCCCCTGTCCAGACCCGCTGCTACCGACACGATCGCGGCCGCCGTGATGACCGCGATGGTGATGACCTGCACGGTGGTGCCGACCGGGATCTCGGGCCAGAGGTAGTTCAGTCCCGCGTTGATCTGCGCCACCGACAGCCCCAGCGTGGTGGCGATGCCGAAC
>DSBO01000013.1 GCA_011046015.1 Thioalkalivibrio sp.
GGGGTCTCCTGGGGCGCGCGGGTCATGCCCATCCGTGTGCTCGGCAAAGGGGGCGGTACCAGCTACGACATCATGCAAGGCAACTACTTCGCGGCCGGTCTCCCCAACGACTCGGACACCCTGCCCGCTACCGCGGCGGACATCATCAACCTCAGCCTCGGTTGTCAGGACTGCTACTCGCAGACCGAGCAGGACGCCTACAGCGCGATCCGGGAGGCGGGCGTGATCATCGTCGCGGCCGCGGGCAACGCCAACACCAGCGTGCCCGGATACCCGGCCGCCTACGAGGGCGTGGTCTCGGTCTCCGCCGTCGATTACCAGAAGCAGCGCGCGCCCTACTCCAACTTCGGGCCGACCATCGATGTCGCCGCGCCGGGCGGCAACATGGCCGTCGACCTCAGCGGTGATGGCTATCCCGACGGGGTGCTGAGCACCCGGGCCGACGACTCCAGCGGCAGCCGCCTGCCGATCTATGATTTCCAGCAGGGCACGTCGATGGCGGCCCCGCACATGGCGGGCGTGGTGGCGCTGATGAAGTCGGTCAATCCGGGCGCCGTCACGCCCGCTGCGCTGGATACCTGGCTGCAGAGCGGCGCCATCACGGAGGACCTCGGTGCCGCAGGCCGCGACGACCTCTACGGCCACGGCCTGATCGATGCCGCCAAGGCGGTGCAGACGGTGCAGGCGGCCAGCGGCGTGCCACCGACGATCCTCACCGTCTCGCCGAATACGCTGGATTTCGGCAGCGTGCAGACCGAACTCGCCCTTACCCTGGGCCAGTCAGGAGACGGGACCGTAGTGGTCACCAACGTGTCGACGACGGCACCCTGGCTCGCCATCATCCCCCCGACCGAGCTGGGCGAATACAGCATCACGGCCGATCGCACGGGCCTGGCCTTCGGCATCTACACGACGAACCTCGCCATCGCCTACACCGTGGATGGTGACCTCCGTGAGGTGGCTGTCCCCGTGACCCTCACGGTCAGCGACGGCGGCGCCTCCGGTACCGAGGGCGACACCGGCTACACGTGGATCATCCTGGTGAACGTGGACACATTAAGTACCGCCGCGCAGACCAGCGTTGCCAACGTGAACGGGACCTACAGCTACCGGATCACGGGGGTACCCAACGGCGAGTACTATGTGCTGGCCGGCACCGACTCGGACAATGACGGGTTTATCTGCGACGCGGGTGAGTCCTGCGGTGGCTACCCGACCCTCGGCCTGCTCCAGCGCGTGGTCGTGAATAATGGTGACGTCGGCAACATCGATTTCGGGCTGACCTTCCCCAGCGAAGTCACGTCGAGCGCCCTGCACGATGCCGCCGGCCGCCCCGACGGCTTCAGCAAACTGCCGGCCACCGAGGCGCCCGCCGAGAAACACGTCGAGGGAGTGAACCGATGAGGCACCCGATTAACGTCATGCGCGCCCTGCTCGGCCTGGGCTCCCTGTTCATCGTCACCGGCTGCACGAACATGCCATCAACCGATATCACCGTGCTGCACCGGGCGACCCACTGCGCATCGACCGAGGCACAGCCCTCGGCCACCTGGGTGGGCGATGGCGACACACTGACCGCCACCCACGCTCGCCTGACGGGCCAGCAGCTCGGCGCGCGACCGCCGTTGCCGGCGGTAGACTTCGAGCAAGCCGGCGTGCTGTTACTGGAGATGGGGCAGCGACCCACGGGCGGTTACGCGGTAGCGCTCGCCGAGCCGGTCATCGCGGTCGACGACGGGATCGCGACCGTCACGGTGAACTGGCAGGAACCGGCCCCCGGCGCCATCGCCACGCAGGCATTGACCAGCCCCTGCCTGCTGCTGGAGATACCGCGGGGCGATTACACGTCGATCCGCGTCGTCGACCAGGACGGTCGGCTGCGGCTGGAGATACCCGTAACACCCTGACGGGGTGCTCCGGGCTGCCAATCTGTACTCTTTCGTTTACTGGCCTCCTGTACTGGACTTGATCCGGTACAGGAGCCTGGAACGGCGGGCAGCCAAGCAGCGCGTGATGCTTCCACCTCAGGGGGCATGGACCCTGGATTCCCGTTTGCCGGATCCAGTCCATCCAGCACAGGCGCTGTCGCGAGGACGCCGTGTTTGATCCCTGGGTGCGCCGACCAGAGGGTCGCCCTGCCGCTCGGACTCCGGGCGCCGATGTTCACAACGGACAACTGGCCACTGAGGATCCCACCGTTGCGGCACTGACGTGCTTCAGATGCCGTCCGCGAGTCTTTCCAGGAACATCGCTGCTGGGTTTACGCGTCTAGCCCAGGCCGACGCCGTCGATGGACGTGCCGCAGTCGGGGCAGGCGCCGTTCTGGATGCGGTTGGCGCGCACGCGAAAGCCGTGGCGCTCGATCAGCAGGGCGCCGCAGTGCGGGCACCAGGTGCTCTCGCTGCGCTCGCCCGGGACGTTGCCCTCGTAGACGTAGCGCAGCCCGGCCTCCTGGCCGATCTCCACCGCGCGGCGCAGGGTCTCCACGGGGGTGACGGCCGTGTCCATCATCTTCCAGGCGGGATAGAACTTGGAGACGTGCCAGGGCACGTCCTCGCCCACCGAATGCACGAACTCGGCGATGTCTTTCAGCTCCTGTTCGGAATCGTTCACGCCCGGAATCACCAGGGTCGTCACCTCCACCCACACGCCCAGCTCGTGATAAAGGCGGATGGCGTCCAGGATGGGCTCCAGGCGCGCGCGGCTGATGTGGCGGTAGCTCTCGTCGCTGAAGAACTTGAGGTCGACGTTGGCGGCATCCAGCACCTCGGCGAGGTCACGCAGCGGCTGCTCGGAGATGAAGCCGTTGGTGACGAAGATGTTCTTCAGACCCTGCTGGCGCGCGAGCACGGCGGTATCGTAGGCCAGCTCGTAGAAGATGGTGGGCTCGGTGTAGGTGTAGGCGATGGAGGTCGCCCCGGCGGCCAGGGCCGACTCGACGATGCCCTCCGGCGTGACCGGCTCGCCCGGCACCCGGCCCTCCAGTTCGGAGAGCGCGGGGCAGACCAACGGCATCGGCGCCGACCCGCTCGCGTGCTTGGGCAGGTGCTCCTTCGCCCACTGGGAGATCTCCCAGTTCTGGCAGAAGGCGCAGCGCATGTTGCAGCCCACGGTGCCGATGGAATAGGCGGTGGAGCCGGGATGAAAATGAAACAGCGGCTTCTTCTCCACCGGCTCCACCAGGCGCGACACCACCCGGTCGTAGACCAGGGTGTAGAGGTGCCCGCCCCGGTTGTAGCGCACGGCGCATGCCCCGCGGGCCCCCTCGGGAATGTGGCAGTCGTGCGGACACAGGGTGCACAGCACCTTGCCGTCTTCCAGGGTCGTGTAATAGCGTGCCTCGTGCATGAAGCTCCCCTCCTGGGCGAATCGGCCGCTGGCCGGCGGCCCGTGTTCTATCTTCACGAGTGTAGCCCGGTTCCAGCCATGATCACGATCAAGGAGGTCCGCATGACCAACGTCGAAACGAAGGACACGGGTCACCCGGAGGCCGCCGCGGAGGCCCTGCGCGTCCAGGCCCGGCTCGACGCCTACACTGACCTCAAGAACGAGATCGAGCCCTGGCTGATGGAAGAGCGCGAGATCCCGGCGCGCGAGGCGCTGGCCAACGTGGTCTTTCACCTGGAGGCCGAGATCGCCGAGCAGCATCGGCGGCTGGAGGTGCTGGGGGAGACGGAGCGCCGATAGCGAGACCGTCAGGCAAACAGCGGCCCGCCACTCCGGTCTGCCTCGGCAAGGGGTGCCGATTCGGCATTCGGCTTGGGGCCGGTACTTCCCGGCTTTCCCCGCCGGGACGAGCGCGACGCCCGCCGCTCACGATGCCCCGGCTTTCCTCCGTGGTGCCTATACCTCGCGTCGCATGGCGCTTGCGGCCCCCCTCCCTGCGTAAGCTGCCAGCCGCGGGCTCCACCCTACCTCGCCCGACGGGCGAGGTTGATGCCACTGGAGATCACGCCGACGTGGCTGAAGGCCTGGGGGAAATTGCCGAGGAAGGCGCCGCTGGCGGGGTCGATCTGTTCCGGAAGCAGCCCCAGGGGGTTGGCACGGGCACAGAGCGCGTCGTAGAGGGCCTCGGCCTCGTCGAGACGTCCCTGGCCGGCGAGGTTGTCCACCAGCCAGAAGCTGCACAACAGGAAGGCCCCCTCATCGCCCGGCAGACCATCGGGCGATTCGTGCGGCAGGTAGCGGAAGAGCAGCCCCTCCCCGGCCCCCAGGCGCCGGACGACGGCACGGGTGGTGGCCACCATCTTGGGATGGTCGGCCGAGATCACGCCACGCAGTGGCAACGCCAGCAGGCTGGCGTCGATGCCACCCCCACCCAGGTGCTCGGTGAGGGACTGAAGTTGCGGGTCCCAGGCCTCGTCCAGGATGGCCTGGCGAATACGTGCCGCCTCGGCGCGCCAGGCCGGCACGTCGCCCGGCATGCCGTGCTTTTCGGACATCCGGGCGCCACGGTCCAGCGCGACCGCGCACAAGGCGGCGGAATAGGTGAAGGGCCGCCCGGCGGTGCGCACCTCCCAGATGCCGTGGTCGGGGCTGCCCCATTCGCGGCCGGCGGCGTCCACCAGCCGGCGCAGACGCTCCCAGAGATCGTCGTCCAGGCGCCCGCCCCATTCTGTCCAGCGGTAGGCGCAGTCCAGGATCTCGCCGAACACGTCGTGCTGGCGCTGCTCGACGGCCCCGTTGCCCCAGCGTACGGGACCGGAACCGCGGTAGCCCTCCAATCCGGGCTCGCTGCGCTCCGGCGGCGGCAGGTGGCCGTCCACGTCGTACAGCACGCGCGGGCGGCCGGCGCGGTCGACCGCATCGAGTACCCAGCCGATGTAACCCGCCGCCTCGTGGCCCATGCCGATGCGCCCCATGGCGTAGACGGAAAAGGCGGCATCGCGGATCCAGGCGTAGCGGTAGTCCCAGTTGCGCGGCCCGCCGATCGCCTCCGGCAGCGAGGTGGTGGGCGCGGCGATCATGGCGCCGGTGGCGGTGTAATCCAGCAGCTTCAGGGTGATGGCCGAGCGGCGCACCAGCGCCTCCTGCCGTCCGTCGTAGACGAAATGGCGCATCCATTGATGCCAGACCGCGCGTGTGGCCTCCAGGATCTCCTGCGGCGCGAGGGCATGAAAGCGCCGGGCGTGCGGGCCCCAGGAGAGGACCAGGTGGTGGCGCTCGTCGGCTTCGAGGTGATGGAGCTGGTCCAGGCGGTCCAGGGGCAGGCTGGAGGCGAGGTGCAGTTCCAGGTCGGGGCGGCGGTTGAGGACAAGCGCCAGGCCGCCGCCATGCGGCTCCATGCGCGCACCGCCCCAGGGCTCGACGCGCACACGCAGGCGCACGCGACCGTCGAGTACGTCGATCCGCCGCAGCAGCTCGCTGCGGCCGGCCGGCGCATCCTCGGAGAGGTCGGCCCCGGCACGCAGCGTGAGGGCATCGGTGACACGCACCCGGCCCTCCGGGCCGCTCATCTCGGTCACCAGCACGCCGGTGTCGGGCTCGTAGTACTGGCGCGACGAGATCAGGGGCTCCGGGGCGATACCCAGGCATCCCCCGCGGCCGGCGTCCAGCAGGCCACAGAACAAGGGCTCGGAATCGAAGCGCGGTACGCACATCCAGGACACGGCACCGTCCCGCCCCACCAGCGCGGCGGTGGTGCCGTCGCCGATGAGGCCATGATCCTCGATCGGCAGGTAGCCGTCTGTTCGCTTGAGCTCGGTCTCGGGGCTGCTCACAATGGTCTCCGGGTCAATCACGTCGATGCGTCCGGCGACGGGCCGAGAATGGCCACGGACTCGCCGGGCAGATGGATCATGCCCTTCTCCAGCGCGACCCCGGGCTCGGAGGCGAGCAGGACTTCCGACACGCCCGTTTCCGGCAACTCGAGGCGCTGCGCCAGGCGGGCCAGGTTACAGGCCAGGACCACGGTCCCGCGCCGCATCAGCAGCCAGTGCGCGGTCTCGTCGAACTGCACGTCCACGCTGTCCAGGCGATCATCGCCGAAGGCCGGATGGCCGCGACGCAGGGCGACGAGCTTGCGGTACCAGGCCAGGACGCTGGCGTGAGGCTCGCGCCCGGGCTCGCCCCAGTCGAGCCGCGAGCGCTCGAAGGTCTCGCGGGCCTGGGGATCCGGGATGGTCTCCGGATCCCAGCCGAAGGCGGCAAACTCCCGGCGCCGACCCGCGCGCACCGCCTCGCCCAGCGCCGGATCCTCATGGTCGGTGAAGTACAGAAACGGGGTGAGCGCCCCCCATTCCTCGCCCTGGAACAACAACGGCACGAAGGGCGCAGTGAGCACCAGGGCCGCCCCCACCCGAAGCAGGCCCGGCGAGAGCAAGGCCGCGCTTCGCTCGCCCCGGGCCCGGTTGCCAACCTGGTCATGGTTCTGCAGGCAGCCGACGAAACGCCGGCCCGGCAGATCGGCGGCGGGTCGACCATGGCTGCGCTGACGGTAGGCCGAGTAACGGCCGTCGTAGACCAGCCCGCGCGTCAGGGCCCAGGCCACGTGGGCGAGGCGGCCGAAGTCCCGGTAATAGCCGCCATGCTCGCCAGTGAGCACGGCATGCAGGGCGTGGTGGAAGTCCTCGTTCCACTGGGCGTCCAGTCCGTAGCCGCCGGCCTCCGGTGAGCGGATCACGCGGGGGTCGTTGAGGTCGCTTTCGGCGATCACCACCAGATGGCGCCCCAGCTGGGCCTCCAACGCGCGAACCTCTCGCGCCAGGGTCTCCAGAAAGTGGGTGGCAGAGGTGTCGACGATGGCATGAATGGCGTCGATGCGCAGGCCGTCGAGATGGTAGTGCTCGAGCCACATGGCGGCGTCATCGAGGAGGAAGCGGCGCACGATGTCGCTGTGGGCCTGATCCAGGTTGATGGCCTCCCCCCAGGGAGTGGCGTAGACATGCGTGAAATAGGGGCCGAACCTGGCGAGATAGTTGCCACTGGGACCGAGGTGGTTGTAGACCACGTCCAGCAGCACCGCCAGCCCCTTGCGGTGGCAGGCGTCCACCAGGCGTTTGAGCCCGTCGGGCCCGCCATAGCCGTGGTGCGGGGCGTAGAGATCCACCCCGTCGTAACCCCAGCCGCGCTCGCCCGGGAACGCCGCCACGGGCATCAGCTCCACGTGGGTGGCGCCCAGGTCCACCAGGTGATCGAGCCGGTCGATGGCCGCCTCGAAGGTCCCCTCGGGCGTGAAGGTGCCGATGTGGATCTCCTCGATGACCGCCGCGGCCAGCGGCGGGGCCTGCCAGCCGGCGTCGTGCCACTCGAAACGCGCGTGGTCTACCCAGCGGGAGGAGCCATGTACGCCTTGCGGCTGCCAGGGCGAGCGTGGGTCGGGAAACGGGCCCTCCCCGTCCAGGTAAAAGGCGTAGTCGACACCGTGCTCGAGCGACGGTGCCTCTACGGACCACCAGCCGTCCGCATCAGCGATCATGGGCAGGCACTCCCCGCAGCACGCGAGTTCCACCCGGCCGGCACTCGGTGCCCAGACGCGCAGCGCGGTCATCCGGCCTCCTCCTCGCGCTCAAGCAGGGCCACGGGAAAACCGGCCAAAAGGTCGGCCATCGGCACGCGCCCGCCGTGCACGGCCTGGCCGGTGAGGACGTCGCGCCAGGTGCCAAGTGGCAGCACCAGCCCGGTATCGCCCCAGTCGCCATCCAGCCCCAGCGGCAGCCGCGGCACCAGTACCGCCACGGCCTCCCCGCGCAGGTAGGCCACGCCGTGTGCCGCCCGGGCCCCGTCGAGGGACAGCGGCCGGTAGCTGCCGCCCGGGCCCAGGCAACGCGGCTGGCGGCGGCGCAATTGCAGGGCCTGGCGGATCATCCAGAGCTTGGGCAGGCCGTCGTCGGCACGGGTCAGGATCTCGGCAATGGACAGGTGCCCCAGCTCGGCCAGCAGCCGATCGCGCCGGGCGAAGTCCACCTGCCGGCGGTTGTCCGGGTCGACCAGGCTCAGGTCCCAGAGCTCGGTGCCCTGGTAGAGGTCGGGGATACCAGGGGCGGTGAGCTTGATCAGGGTCTGGGCCAGGCCGTTTACTCGCCCGGGCGCCACCAGCGGCGCGACGAAAGACTCGAGCTCCGCGCGAAATTCCGCGTCGTCCAGGATGGCGGTGACGAAGTCCTGCACGGCCTGTTCGTAGGCCTCGTCCGGCTGGGTCCAGGAACTGTGGAGCTTGGCCTCGCGCACCGACTTTTCCATGTAGGCCGTCACGCGTGGCGTCTCGATGGGCCAGGCGCCGACCAGGGTCTGGTAGAGGAGGTATTCGGTGGCCGGATCAGGCCACTCGCCGCGCCGGTGGCCGGCGTTGTGGTGCCGCCAGCGCCGCACCGTGCGTGACCAGGCCTCCGGGATCTCGGAAAGCAGCAGCAACCGGGCACGCACGTCTTCGCTGCGCTTGGTGTCGTGGGTGGAGGTGGCCAGCAGCGCGCGGGGCTGGTGCCTGGCGGCCTGCTCGCAGGCCTGGTGGAACTCCGACACCGCGATGCCGAAGCGTGTCGGCTCGCCGCCCACTTCGTTGAGAGCCACGAGGCGGTGGTAACGGTAGAACGCCGTGTCCTCTACCCCCTTGGCCATTGCCGGGCCGGTGAGTTGCTGAAAGCGCATGGCCAACTCCGACTCCAGCTCGCCGGGGATCCGTAGCAACAGTAGCGAGCGCAAGAACGCGAACAGCTCCGGGTCCAGATCGGGCCGCCGATCGCGCGCGTGGTTCAGGGCCCGGGAGATGTAGCGCCGGTCCGCTTCCGTGACCACGCCGTCGCGGGCGCGCACGTAGGTGCGGTAAACCGGAAAACATACCGCCACCTCCAGCAGGACCTGGTAGAGCTCGTGGCGCGTGTAGTCGCGGTGCCGACGATGGCGTTCGCAGATGTCGACGAACAACGAGGCCAGTCGATTGAGGTCGCTGCCGAGCAGCTCCTTAAGCACCTTCCGCTTGCTGTGGTGCACCACCTCGGCGAAGTCGGCGGCCTCACCGGTGATCTCTTCGAGCTGGCGCGCAAGCGGCTCCTCGCCGGCCGGGTCGACGAACAGGCCCTGCACCCGGTTGAGGAAGTCATAGCCGGTGGTGCCGGCGACGGGCCAGTCTGCGGGCAGGGATTCGCCGGGCTCGAGGATCTTTTCGGCCACGATCCAGGCCTCGGGACAGGCCTGACTCAAGCGCTGAAAGTACTGGGCCGGGTCGCGCAGGCCGTCCGGATGATCGATGCGCAGCCCGTGCACCGAGCCGTCACGCGCCCAGCGAATGGGCAGTGTGTGAATGGCATCGAAGACCTCCTGCTCCTCCACCCGCAGACCGGCCAGGTTATTGATGTCGAAGAAGCGCCGGTAGCCCAGGTCCCGGGCCGCGGTTCGCCACCACGCGAGACGGTAGTTCTGTTTCTCGATCAGCGCGTCCAGTGCGTCTGGATCCTCGTTGTGGTGCCGGACCTGCACCCGGATGGCTGCTTCGGCCTCGGGCTCGTCGCGGCACAGGGCGGCCAACAGGCGACGCAGCACCGCCTTGTCGCGATGGCGCCGCTCCACCGCCCAGCCGAAGGTGACGTGGGGACGCGGCAGGCGCGCGCAGGAGTCGGCGATAAAGCCCAGCAGCTCCGAGCCGCTGTCCGCATGGGCGGCGCCGAGCAACTCGTCCAGGGAGGATGGATCGAGGGGAAAGACGTGTTCGTGGTAACCCAGTGTGAACAAACCCTCGGTGTGGCGCAGCTCGAGCTCCCCGGCCTCGAGCACGCGGCCGTAATGATCGCCGAGCACCGGCAGGAGGACCTTGTTCGGCCAGCGCTCCTCGGAGGCCTCCCAGTCCACGTCGAAGTACAGGGCGTAGCGGCTGCTCGGGCCGTTCTCCAGCACGTCCCACCACCAGGGATTCTGGTCGCCGGCCACGGCCATGTGGTTGGGCACGAGGTCGAGCATCTGGCCCATGCCGGCGGCTTCCAGCGCCTGGCATAGCCGACCACGGGCGTCCTCCCCGCCCAGCTCCTCGTTGACCCGCGATGGATCGACCACATCGTAGCCGTGGGTACTACCCCGCACGGCCTGCAGATAGGGGGAGACGTAAAGATGGCTCACCCCGAGACGGGCGAGATAGGCGACCAGCCCCGCCGCCTCGCCCAGGCCGAAGCCGGGGCGCAGCTGCAGGCGGTAGGTGGCCACCGGCTCAGGCCGCATGGCGCAGTACCACGATCGATCGCGCCGCGACCTGCAGAACCGCCTTCGCATCGAAGGCCTCGTCCCCCTTGCCCCATCCCTCGACGGTATCCAGCTCGCGCACCCAGCGTCCTCCCCAGACGCCGTCGGGCAGCGTGAATTCGAGCGGCTCGTGGTGCGCGTTGAAGATGAGGTAGAAGCTGTCGTCCACGATGCGCCGGCCCTGGCAATCGGGCGCCGGGATGGACTCGCCGTTGAGGAACACGCCCAGCGACTTGGCGTAGTCCTCGCCCCAGTGCTCCTCCGCCATCCGCTCGCCAGCGACCGTGAACCACGCGATGTCCGTGACCTCGCTCCCATGGATGGGCTGTCCCTGGAACCAGCGGCGGCGGCGAAACACGGGGTGCTCGCGCTGGAAGTGGATCAACCGCCGGCTGAATTCCAGTAACTCCCGATCCACGTGCGTCCAGTCGTACCAGCTGATGTCATTATCCTGGCAGTAGGCATTGTTGTTGCCCTGTTGGGTTCGGCCGATCTCGTCGCCCCCAAGCAACATGGGCACCCCCTGCGACAACAGCAGGGTGACCAGGAAATTGCGCTGCTGACGTCGGCGCAGGGCCGTAACCTCCGGGTCGTCGGACGGCCCCTCCACGCCGCAGTTCCAGGATCGGTTGTGGTCTTCGCCATCGCGGTTGTCTTCGCCGTTGGCCTCGTTGTGCTTCTCGTTGTAGGACACCAGGTCACGCAAGGTGAAGCCGTCGTGGGCGGTGACGAAATTGATGCTGGCATTGGGCAGCCGCGAGCTGGACTCGTAGAGGTCGGAACTGCCGGTGAGGCGGTAGGCGAACTCACCGAGGGTCCGGTCCTCGCCGCGCCAGAAGTCACGCACGGTGTCACGGTAGCGGCCGTTCCACTCGGACCACAGTGGCGGAAAGTTGCCCACCTGATAACCGCCCTCGCCGATGTCCCAGGGCTCGGCGATGAGCTTGACCTGGCTGATCACAGGGTCCTGCTGGATGATGTCGAAAAACGCCGAGAGGCGATCCACCTCGTGCAGCTCCCGCGCCAGCGTCGCGGCCAGGTCGAAACGAAACCCGTCCACGTGCATCTCGATCACCCAGTAGCGCAGCGAGTCCATGATCATCTGCAGGACGTGGGGATGGCGCATATTGAGGCTGTTTCCCGTGCCCGTGTAATCCATGTAATGGCGCGCGTCATCAGGCATCAGGCGGTAATAGGCCGCGTTATCCAGGCCCTTGAGACTCAGCATCGGGCCGAGGTGGTTACCCTCGCTGGTGTGGTTGTAGACCACGTCGAGGATCACCTCAATTCCGGCCCGGTGCAGGGCCTTGACCATGTCGCGAAACTGCCGCACCTGGTCACCGGCGGCACTGTCTGCGGTGTACTCGTTGTGCGGCGCGAAATAGGCGATGCTGCTGTATCCCCAGTAGTTGCGCAGGCCCTTCTCCTCGAGGTGCGCCTCGTGAATGAACTGGTGGACCGGCATGAGCTCCACGGCCGTCACCCCCAGACCGTTGAAGTACTCGAGGGCGACAGGATGGGCGATCCCGGCATAGGTTCCACGTAACGCCTCGGGGATGTCAGGGTGCCGGATGGAGAAGCCCCGGACGTGGGTCTCGTAGATGACGGTCTCGTGCCACGGGGTGCACGGGTGACGGTCGCCTTCCCAGTCGAAGCCCTGATCCGTGACCACGGACTTCGGCACGAAGGGCGCGCTGTCGAGATCGTTGAACGAATCCTCCGGATCGTCGAAGCGGTAGGGAAACACGGCCTCGTCCCAGATTACCTGCCCCTCGACGGCCTTGGCGTAGGGGTCGAGCAACAGTTTGGCAGGGTTGCAGCGATGGCCCTTTGCCGGCTCCCATGGCCCATGCACGCGATAGCCATAACGCTGCCCGGGACCGATGCCGGGCAGGTAGCCGTGCCAGCAATGCGCGTTCACTTCGGTCAGATCGTGAACGCCGGTTTCGCGGCCCGCCTCGTCGAACAGGCAGAGCCGCACGCGCTCGGCCACCTCGGAGAACACCGAAAAGTTGGTGCCGTCACCGTCCCAGGTGGCACCCAGCGGGTAGGGGTCACCCGGTCGAACAGCGGCCGCCGGCGAGGCTGGGCCGGCTGCTTTCGGCTGGTCCATTTATTACTCCCCTGTCGTACAGGAAAAGGCTCGCCAGGAACGCCCCGACGGGGACGGGGCCACCCATGGGTGGCATCCCCGGTGCGCTGGCACGACTCGACTACACTCAGGAGCGTAGACCGATTTCATCCACCATGCCGGGAGGTTTCGTGCAGGAGCATGCCGACACTGTCAGCGACACCCAGTCCTTTTCGATCAAGGACTGCGCGCTGATCGCCATCTCCACCGGGCGGCGCGCCTACAACCTGCGGGACCTGAGCGAGCATCTGCGCTCGGTGGCCGTGGACAGCATCTACTACCACTTCTGGGGCGGACTCATCCAGGCGCGTTTCGACGAGCGCGAGTACAACAACGACTTCGCCAGCTGGGTGCGCCATGCCCTGCACGACGCGCCGCTGGCCGAACGCCTGGCGGTACTCGATCCGACGGATTTCGACGAACTAGAGGCACTGCGCCGCGAGCTGATGGAACTGATGGATCAGCGTCTAGACGAGAGCGAGTCCCTGCACTGGGTCCAGGCCACTCATCCCTTCGAGTTCATCCGCTCCCAGATCGTCATCTTCGATACCCGCCACCGGATCCACTCCCCGGAAGAACTGGCCGAGGCCCTCCCGGGCCTGTCCATCGGCAGCATCTTCTATCACTTCATCGACGCGCGCCGTCGTGTGCCGGATCACGTCGACGACTTTCGGCAATGGCTGGCGACCTTCGGCGAACGCTATGACAGGCTGAGGGAGCGGATCGCCGAGGTGGAGGCCTATTTCTCGTCCGTCAGCGAGATCCGTGAACGCCTGGCCCACGCGGTGCATATCGGCGTGGAAGAGGCCGCTTCGTGAGCACCGCGCTCGAGGCGTACGCGGCGGTAGCCGGCCAGGATGTCATCGACCAGCTGGGGCAGCTGGCGAGTCGCTACCGCGGCATGAAGGTCGTGCATGTCAACTCCACGCGCGTCGGTGGCGGGGTGGCGGAGATCCTCCACAAGCTGGTTCCCCTGTCGCGCCAGCTGGGCGTCGATGCGCACTGGGAGGTGATTACCGGCGAGCCGACGTTTTTTCAGTGCACCAAGGCGATACACAACGCGCTGCAAGGCAATCCCGTGATGCTCCCGTCGCAATGGCTGGAGGCCTACGAGGAGAACAACCGCCGCAATGCCGAGCGTCTGCGTCCCCTGCTGGAAGAGGCCGACCTGGTCTTCATCCACGACCCGCAGCCGGCCCCGCTGCTGGGTCTTTGCCCGAACCGCCGCGGAAAATGGGTCTGGCGCTGCCACATCGATGCCAGCCACCCCTACCGGCCCGTGTGGCATTACCTGCGCCGACACGTGAGTGGATACGATGCCAGTGTGTTCTCCCTGGCGAGCTTTGCCCAGGCCCTGCCCCATCCCGAGTACCTGATCCCGCCGTCCATCGACCCGCTCAGTGAGAAGAATATCGACCTGCCCGCCGATGAGGTCGATGCCGTGCGCCAGCGCTTTGATCTGGACTCGGACCGCCCGCTCGTCACCCAGGTCTCGCGCTTCGACCGGTTCAAGGATCCGGTCGGGGTCATCAACGCCTACCGGCTTGCCAAGCGCTTCGTTCCCGGCCTGCAGCTGGTGCTAGCCGGCAGCGGCGCCGACGACGATCCGGAGGGCGAGGCCGTCCTCGCCGAGGTGCAGGCTGCCGCCGGGGACGACGAGGACATACACGTGCTCCTGCTGCCACCCGACGCCCATCGCGTCATCAATGCCATCCAGCGCGCCTCCGACCTGGTCATCCAGAAATCCACCCGCGAGGGTTTCGGACTCACGGTCACCGAGGCCATGTGGAAGGGTCGCCCGGTCATCGGCGGCGACACCGGTGGCATCCGCCTGCAAGTCATCGACTTCCACACCGGTTTCCTCGTGAGCACCCCGGAAGGCGCTGCCCTGCGCATGCGCTATCTGCTCAACCAGCCCCGACTCATCCACGACATGGGCGCCAAGGCCCGCACCTTCGTGCTGGAGAACTTCCTGCTCACCCGCCAGCTACGGGAATACCTGACCCTCGGACTCGGCGTGCTGACCGGCATGGGTGAGCGGATCGAGCTGGGATAAACGGGGGCGGTTGACAGACGACAGCTCGCCGGGGGAGAGCAACGCTGCCCGCCTATCAAGCCTGTAAATCATCGGGATAAAGGAGCCGTTGCACAATCCATCGATATGCCAATAGGCTCGAGATCGTGGCTGGCAGGAAAATTGGCGGAAGAGAGCAGGAGTCGAACCTACCAGGGACCGCTTGACAGCCCCTCCCGATTTTGAAGACCGGGCGCCCCACCGGGGAACGATCTCTTCCAGATTTCATTGATCCGTTCATCGCGCGATCCAAACCGGCACCGCGCTCTCGCGACGCAGCAGGTGATCGTCGCGAACACGTCGGGTGTATCCTACCCGATCGAAGAACTCGAGAATACGGATGGCCACCTTGCGACCGCCCCCACCCTCAGGGAACAGGATGTCGCGAAACTCTGCGGCACGTGCCGCCCCATGCTGCTCATTGAGTCGGTGCACGATATCGGCCAGCTCGGCGACAGCTGCGGCTGTGAAATAATGATCGTGTGCCACGGGATAAAGCTCGCCGGCGCGGGCGAGCCGCCTGAACAACTGCCGCACGACCGGTTCGGGCGTACCTGTTGCCCTGAACACGTCACGCACCCGCGGCGGATTGTAGGGCGTGGCTTCCAGTAGCGGCTTGAGCTCGGCAAAGAGCGTGCGGTCCTCTTCCGAAACGCTGGCACGATGCGCCGGCAGGTGCAACCAGGCACGCGTCTGCATGATGGTCCCGGAGGCCAGCAGCTCTGCGACCAGCGCGTCGAATGCGCCGCGTTGCAGCTTGATGGCGGTCATGCGACGCAGTCGCTCGGTCTCGACACCGATCATGTCCGGTGCACGCTCATGTTCCTGCGCCAGGACCTCGAGCAGCCTGCTTTCGAGCGCGTTCCAGGCCTTATCGGCGACGCCGATGATGGTATCGCCATCCTGGATCACACGCAGGCCAGCGCGCTGCCACAGCACTGCCGCATCCGCCTCGCCGAGGTTCCAGCTCAGGGCGAACCGGGTGAGATCGATGCCGGCTGTGGCCTGTTCGGCCAGACACGCCAGACTGACGGCCGGGTCGTCATGGCGCAGGCTGTCGAGCAGGGCCAGTCGCTCGGGCACCCGCTTGTAACGGGTGGGAGGGGAAATGTCGAGCACCCTGCCGCCTGCGACCGTGCGCTGTGCCCCCGCGTCACGCAGGATGAAGCGGTCGCCGCGCAGGGCCAGGGTTTCGCGCTCCAGAAGGATCTCCACCAGCCCCCCGCTGCCGGGCTCCACCTTGCGACCCTCGAGCAGGGACACCCGCCCGAGGATATCGTCCGTGCCCAGATGCACATGCACGGCCTGCATGTGCTTTAGCGGTTTCTGCCCGGCGGGGACACGCAGCTCGGCCTGAAAGCGCGACAGGGGCATGACGAGCGCCCGATCGACCAGCCACATACCACGCTCGATGTCCTGCTTGTCGAAGTCACCCTTGAGGACGAGCGCACAACGCTCGCCCGCGTTGCCGCTCTCGGCAGGCCGATCCTGAACGTGCAGTCCGCGTACCCGGGCCTCGTATCCCCCGGGGGACAGGGTCAGGGTGTCGCCGACGGTGACGCTGCCGGCCTGTGCGGTGCCGGTGACCACCGTGCCGACACCGGTGAGCGAGAAACAACGATCGATGGCGAGGCGGAAGCGGCTCCCGGAC
>DSBO01000186.1 GCA_011046015.1 Thioalkalivibrio sp.
CCTCTACAGCCAGCCGCTGATCGAACGCCTCGACGACCTGGTGCTGCGCGGCCACCAGCAGCTCTACCAGTCGCGCAGCGGGCTGGGCGGGCGCATGCTGCAGTTCGCCGCCGCCGACTTTCCGGCCACCGTACGCCGCGAATGGCGCGCCCTGGCGCTGGCCTGCCTGCTGTTCTACGGCCCCTTTCTCGGCATGCTCGTCACCGTGCAGTTCGCCCCCGAGTTCGTCTACACCGTGCTCGACGCCGGCACCGTGATGCAGATGCAGACGATGTACGACCCGGAGCTGAACGAGCGCCTGGGGCGCGAGCGCGAGGCCGACTCGGATGTGCTGATGTTCGGCTACTACATCCGCAACAACACCAGCATCGGCTTCCAGACCTTCGCGGGCGGCCTGCTGTTCGGCATCGGCACACTGTTCTTCCTCATCTACAACGGCCTGGTGATCGGCGCGGTGGCCGGCCACCTCACCCACGTCGGCTATATCGAGACCTTCTGGGGCTTCGTCGCCGGCCACAGCGCGATGGAGCTCACCGCCATCGTGCTCTCGGGCGCCGCTGGCCTGAAACTCGCCGCCGGCCTGATCCGGCCGGGACGCAAGAGCCGCCTGCGGGCGTTGCTGGACAACGGCCGCATCGCCGTCACCATCGTCTTCGGCGCCGCCGCCATGTTCTTCATCGCCGCGTTCATCGAGGCCTTCTGGTCGTCGATCGCCTGGGTGCCGGCACAGGTAAAGTGGGGCGTGGGCCTGTTCCTGTGGGTATTGGTGATCGCCTACTTCGTGCTGCTGGGGCGTGGTCGTGCAGCTTGAAGCGCTGAACCTGAACCTGCGCAGCCGCGCACCCTGGGAAGCCATCGACCTGGGCTTCGGGCTGGTGCGCCGGCACTGGCGCGACCTCTACGCCGCCTGGCTGGTCACGGTGCTGCCGTTCTTCCTGTTCCTGTACGTCGCCCTGCAGGAGCTGGTGTGGCTGGCCCCCATCCTGTTCTGGTGGTTCAAGCCGCTGTACGACCGGGTGGTGCTCTACGTCCTGAGCCGCGCAATCTTCGACGAGCGCGTGACCCTCCGCGACACCCTCTCCGCCCTGCCGGGCCTGCTGCGCACCGGCGTGCTCGCCCAGACCACGCTGCTACGCATCCCGAGCTTTACCCGCTCGTTCACCCTGCCGGTCTGGCAGCTCGAGGGCCTGCGGGGCAAGGCCCGTCGCCGACGCCAGGGCGTGCTGCAGATCCGCGCACGGCCCTACGCGGTCTGGCTCACCCTGGTCTGCGTGGGTTTCGAGCTGATCATATGGCTGGGCATCTACGGCCTGATCTGGCTGTTCCTGCCGGCGCACGTCGACTTCGACCTGCCGGACCTGTTCTTCGAGCGTGAGCCCGCCTACTGGCTCAGCCTGGTGCAGGGGGCGATCTACTTCCTCGTGGTCAGCGTGATCGAGCCGCTGTTCGTCGCCGGTGGCTTTACCCTCTACCTCAACCGGCGAACCCAGCTCGAGGGCTGGGACATCGAGATCGTCTTCCGCCGCCTGGCGCAGCGCCTCACGGCGCTGCGCCAGGGCGTCGTCGCGCTGGCCGCCACGCCCGCAGCCACCCTGCTGCTCGCCACCCTGCTCAGCCTGGGCCTGCCGGCCCCGGCAGAGGCCGACGAGACCGGCGCGCCGTCACCGGGCGTCACCGTCAATGACACCCGGCTGCCCGCGGAGCAGGCCAGCGAGGTCGTCGGCCAGGTACTGGCGGCGGAGGAATTCGGCCACTCGCGCGAGGTGATGCGCTGGCGCTTCAAGGAGCCGGCGGTGGAGGAATCCAAGAATCGCAAGGCCAGCGACGGCCGGTGGCGGAAGGCCTTCGAGAACTTCGCCGGCCTCATGGCCACCATGACCAAGGCCTCGCTCTGGTTCCTGGCGGGGGTGGCCATCCTGCTGCTGATCGTCTATCGCGACCGCTGGCTGCACCTGTTCGTGCGGCGCAAGGGCCGGGGCACCGACTACACGCCGCCGGAGTCCCTGTTCGGCCTCGACCTGCGCGCCGAGTCGCTGCCGGAAGACATCGCCGGTGCCGCCCGCGCAGTCTGGCAGCAGGGCCAGCATCGTGCGGCCGTGAGCCTCCTGTATCGAGGGGCGCTCGCGGTCCTGGTCAACCGGGAACAGCTCGAGCTGCACGACAGCCACACCGAGGGGGACATCCTCGAGCTGGCACGCCAGGCCATCACGCCGCCGCGCCACCGCTACCTCGCCGAGCTCACCGCGATCTGGCAGCTGATCGCCTATGCGCACCGCGAGCCCGACCGGGAACAGAGCTGGGCCCTGCTGGAACACTGGGATCGCCACTTCGCGGCCGCCGGCCAGGAGTCCCGCGCATGAGCCGCCTGTCCGTACTGCTGGGCGGCCTGTTCATCCTGCTGGTGGCGGGTGGGGTCTACCTGTTTCTCCAGAACTTCGAGCGGGTGCCCGAAGAGGAGTGGATCGGCCCCAGCGCCGAGGCACGGCAGAATCCCCTGCTCGCCGCCGGGCGTTTCCTGCGCGCCATGGGTGTGCCGGTCGAGGACATCGATTCGCTGCAGGGGCTGGATACCCTGCCGGCCACGGACGAGGTGCTGGTCATCACCACGTCGCGGCTCACGCTGGTGGAGAGCCACTACGACCGCCTGTTCGACTGGGTTCGCGCCGGTGGCCACCTGATCGTGCGCAGCCGCGACTTCCGCTGGGACAACGACCGGGAGGACTGGCGCATGGAGGGCGACCACGATCCGCTGCTGGCGCGGCTGGAACTCGGCATCGAACACGTCGATTATCTCGGCGGCCCCTTCGAGGTCCCGGTCAGTGGCGCGGACGGCCCCCTGGCGGTCAACTTCGACAGCTGGATCCGCTTTACCGGCGCGCTGGAGGACGACCGTGTCATCGAGACCGAGTCCCGCACCCATCTCGTGCATCGCCGCCTGGGCGAGGGCGGCGTTACCGTCATGGGGCCGATGAACTTCATCACCAACTGGAACCTGGGGCGGCACGACCACGCCGAGTTCCTCTGGCACGTGGTGCACCTGGAACGAACGCCTGCCCGCGTCTGGCTGGTGCGCTTCGACGAGATGCCGTGGCTCGGCACCTGGCTGTGGCGCCACGCCCCCGAGCTCATCGTCACCCTGGGCCTGCTGTTCCTCGCCTGGCTGGTCGCCGTCGGTCAGCGCTTCGGCCCGCTGGTGCCGGTGGCGCCGCCGACCCGACGCCGCCTGCTCGAGCACGTCGAGGCGGCCGGCCACTACCTGTGGCGCCACGACCAGCGCCACGCCCTGGCCGACGACGTGCGGCATGCCCTGGATGCGCGCATGTGCCGCGTGCACCCGGGCTGGGCCGACCTGTCCACCGAGGAGCGCCAGCAGCACCTGGCACGGCTCACCGGCCTGCCCCCGACCGAGATTCACGAACTCCTGCACCGTCACGACCACCGGCACGCGCAGGATTTCACCCGCCTCATCAAGACGCTCGAAACCATCAGGAAGCAGCTATGACGGACGACAACATCATCGACGCACCGCAATCCCAGTCGCTGCCCGCCGCCGACGAGCAGCTGCTGCGTGCCAGCCAGCTCGCGCAGCGCATCCGCCAGGAAGTGGGCCGGGCCGTGGTCGGCCAGCGCAAGGTCATCGACGAGGTACTGATCGCACTGTTCGCCGCCGGCCACGTGCTCATCGAGGGCGTGCCGGGGCTGGGCAAGACCCTCCTGGTGCAAGCCCTGGCCCGCACCTTCGACGGCAGCTTCGCCCGCATCCAGTTCACGCCGGACCTCATGCCCAGCGACGTGACCGGCCATGTCATCTACGACATGAAGAGCGAGCGCTTCAACGTGCGCCAGGGCCCGATCTTCACCCACCTGCTGCTGGCCGACGAGATCAACCGCGCGCCGGCCAAGACCCAGTCCGCGCTGCTGGAGGTGATGCAGGAACAACAGGTCACGCTGGAAGGCCAGGCCATGCCCGTGCCGCGCCCGTTCATGACCCTGGCCACCCAGAACCCCCTCGAACAGGAAGGCACCTACCCGCTGCCCGAGGCGCAGCTCGACCGTTTCCTGTTCAAGGTGCAGATCGACTACCCAGACGAGGCCGAGGAACAGGAGATGGTCGCAAGCATCACCGGCGGCCACGTCGGCGACCTCCTCGACGTCTCCGCCGTGCAGACACTGGTCAAACCGGAGGCGATCCAGACCCTGCAGCGCCTCACCGCCCGGATCCGGGTGGATCGCCAGGTGAACGACTACGCCGTGCGCATTGCCCGCGCCACCCGCGACTGGCAGGGCATCGCCATCGGCGCCGGACCGCGAGGCGGCATCGCCCTGGTGCGTGCGGCGCGCGCCGCCGCGCTGCTCGCCGGGCGCGACTTCGTCACCCCGGACGATGTGAAGAAGGTAGCCAGGCCCGCCCTGCGGCACCGCATCGCGCTCTCGCCCGAACTGGAGCTCGAAGGCCAGACCCCGGACCAGGTGCTGCACGCCCTGATCGACCGGGTCGACGCCCCACGCACCTGATCCCGCGCCATGACACCCACCCGCCGCCTCTTCATCGCGCTCTGGCTATTGGCCGCCCTGGGACTTGCGGCTGCACTGTGGCCCGCGCTGGCCACGGCCTGGGTGTATGCCCTCGTCGCCCTGGCCGTCCTCGCCCTGCTCGACGGCCTGGCCGCCTGGCGCATGCGTCCGCCCGCGGTGGAGCGCGAGCTCGCCAGCTCGCTGCCGCTTGGCGTCCGCCGCCCGGTCACGCTGCGGGTGCACAACCCCGGGCGGCGGCGCCTCGCCTTCGAGGTCTTCGACCACTACCCCGAGGGGGTCGAGGCCCGCGGCCTGCCGCAGGCCGCGACGCTGGAGCCGGACCACTTCGTCGAGCTGGGCTACCGCATCCGCCCCGTGGAACGTGGCGAGATCCTGTTTCCGCGCGTGCAGTTCCGGCTCGTCTCGGCGCTGGGCCTGTGGCGACGCAGCCGGCAGGTGCCACTGGAGAGCCGTGCCCAGGTCTATCCAAACTTCGCCGCCGTGAGCAAGTACATCCTGCTGGCCATGGACAACCGGCTGAGCCAGATGGGCATCCTGAAGCGCCGGCGGCGCGGCGAGGGGCAGGACTTTCACCAGCTACGCGAGTACCGGCGCGGCGACTCGCCGCGGCAGATCGACTGGAAGGCCACCTCGCGCATGCGCAAGCTGATCGCGCGCGAATATCAGGACGAGCGCGACCAGGAGGTCGTGTTCCTGGTCGACTGCGGGCATCGCATGTTCACCCGCGACGACGCCCTCTCCCACTTCGACCACACCCTCAACGCCCTGCTGCTGTTGAGCTACGTGGCCCTGCGCCAGGGCGATGCCGTGGGGCTGGGCACCTTCAGCGGCGAACAGCGCTGGCTGCGCCCGGCCAAGGGCCAGGGCCAGCTCAATCACATCCTCAACACCGTCTACGACCTGCAGCCCACCACCCAGGCCCCGGACTATGCCCAGGCCGCCACGCAGTTCCTAGCCCGGCAGAAGAAGCGCTCCCTGGTAGTCGTCATCACCAACCTGCGCGACGAGGACAGCGATGACCTGCTGCCCGCCCTGCACCTGCTGAAAAAACGTCACCTGGTGCTGCTCGCCAGCATGCAGGAGCGCGCGCTCGACGACGCGCTGCACGGCGAGGTCGAGGACTTCGACGACGCCATTCGCGTGGCCAGCACCCACCGCTACCTCGCCTCGCGCCGGCGCGCCTTCGAGGACGTACAGGCCAGCGGCATCCTGAGCCTCGACGTCCCGCCGGATCGGCTCTCGGTCTCGCTCGTGAACAGCTACCTCGACATCAAGCGCAGCGGCAGTCTCTGAGCCATGAGCGAGAGCCGACACAATGTGACGATACGGCCCATCGGCTATGCACGCTCCTGCTTCAAGGAAAAGTTTGGCATTCCGCGCCAGCCGGGGCTGGTCCCGCACGCCCGCGCGCGCATCAAGATGCTCGCGCCCTACAACCGCCCCGAGGCCTTTCGCGGCATCGAGGACTTCTCGCACCTGTGGATCAGTTTCCTCTTCCACCAGCACCTCGGCGCGGCCTGGCGAGCCACCGTGCGCCCGCCGCGCCTGGGCGGCAACGAGCGCGTCGGCGTCTTCGCCACCCGCTCCACCTACCGGCCCAATCCGCTCGGCCTGTCGGTCGTGCAGCTCGACCGCATCGAGATCGCGGGCGACGCCGTCACCCTGCATGTCAGCGGCGTCGACCTGCTCGACGGCACCCCGGTCGTCGACATCAAGCCCTACGTGCCCTACGCCGACGCCCTGCCCGATGCGCACGGCGGCTTCGCCCCTACCCCACCCGACCGGACGCTCTCCATCACCTTCACCGAGGCCGCCGAGCAACAGATCGCCGCGCGTGAGGCGGCCGGCCTGGCCGACCTGCGCGCCCTGATCACCGAACTCCTGCGGCTCGATCCGCGGCCCGCCTACCGGGGCCACGAGACGCAGGCGGCCGACTTCGGCATGCGGCTTTACGACTTTGATCTCAGGTGGCGGATCGAGGGGAAGGAGGTGACGGTGACGGCGCTGGTCAATAGCGGGACACGCGGGGGGAGTGAGAAATAAGGCGAGCAGGAGCGACAAAAGTCGCGAACCAACGCTGCTTGCCGAAGCCGCGGTCGCGACTGCCGTGACCGGAAAAGCCGCGATGGCGGATGGACGTCGATGGCAGCGATGCTGCTACCCATCCTGCGCCGGACGCCTTACCCTTTCCGCCTCGCCAGCGTCAGAAAGGTATAGGGATACGGGTTCTTCTCGTCCGCCTCGTGTTCCGCGCGCGCGACCTCTTCCCACTCCTGCATGCTGTACTCCGGAAAATAGGTGTCGCCATCGAAGCGTGCATCGATGATGGTGAGCTCCAGGCGGTCGGCGCGCGGCAGGTACTGGTCAAAGAGCTTCTGCCCGCCGATGACCATCACCTCCTCGGCCTCGCCGGCGGCCTCGAGCGCGGCATCGAGACCGTGCACCACGGTACAGCCTTCGATCTGCAGGTTCTGGTCACGCGTGACGACGATGTTGAGGCGGCCGGGCAGCGGGCGACCGATGGATTCATAGGTACTGCGTCCCATGATCATGGGCTTGCCCATGGTGAGGCGCTTGAAATGCTGCAGGTCGGCCGGCAGGTGCCAGATGAGCTGGTTGTCCTTGCCGATGACGCGGTCGCGCGCCATGGCGCCAATCAGGGTGATCTTCATACAGCCACGGGCGCCTTGATGTGGGGATGGTGTTCATAGCCGACCAGCTCGAAATCCTCGAAACGGAAATCGAAGATCGACCTCACCTCGGGGTTGATCTGCATGCGCGGCAGCGGCAATGGCGTGCGCGCGAGCTGTTCATCCGCCTGCTCGAGGTGATTGAGATAGAGGTGCGCATCGCCCAGGGTGTGCACGAACTCGCCGGGCTCTAATCCCGTGACCTGCGCCATCATCAGGGTGAGCAGTGCGTAGGAGGCGATATTGAAGGGCACCCCGAGGAAGATGTCGGCGCTGCGCTGGTAGAGCTGGCAGGAGAGCCGGCCCTCGGCCACATAGAACTGGAAGAAGGCGTGACAGGGTGGCAGGGCCATATTCTCGATCTCCGCCACGTTCCAGGCGCTGACGATGAGGCGGCGCGAGTCCGGGTTGTTCCTGATCTGCTCGACCACCTGCGCGATCTGGTCGATGTGCCGACCGTCGGGCATGGGCCAGGAACGCCACTGCGAGCCGTATACCGGACCGAGCTCGCCGTTCTCGTCCGCCCATTCGTCCCAGATGGAGACGCCGTTTTCCTTGAGATAACGGATATTGGTGTCGCCCTTAAGAAACCACAGCAGCTCGTGGATGATGGAACGCAGGTGCAGCTTCTTGGTGGTGAGCACCGGAAAACCCTGGGCCAGATCGAATCGCATCTGGTAGCCGAACACGGAGAGCGTGCCGGTGCCGGTGCGGTCTTCCTTCTTCACGCCGTGCTCGCGCACGTGGCGCATGAGATCGAGATACTGCTTCATGAGGCCGAGTCCGTTTTTACTCTGGCGTCGCGGTAGTAGGCCCAAACCATCAAGCCGACGCCCGCCAGGATCATGGGCAGGCTCAGGAGCTGGCCCATGGTCATCCAGTCAAACGCGAGGAAATAGATGCTGCCGTCCGGGTTGCGATCGGGCTCGCGCGCGAACTCGACGAGAAAGCGGAAGGCACCGTAGGCGGCCAGGAACAGGCCGGCCACCGAACCCGCCGGCCGCGGGCGGCTGGAGAACACCCACAGCAGCACGAACAGGACCATGCCTTCCAGCGCCGCCTGGTAAAGCTGCGAGGGATGGCGCGCCAGGTTGTCCACATGCGGGAAGACCATGGCCCAGAAGGCGTCGGGGTCGGTGGGCCGGCCCCAGAGTTCGCCGTTGATGAAGTTGCCGATGCGCCCGGCGCCCAGGCCGATGGGCACCATGGGGGCGACGAAGTCGGCGAATCGCAGCATGCCGACCTGGTGCCGGCGCCCGTACCACCACATGGCGGCAATCACGCCGAGCATGCCCCCGTGGAAGCTCATGCCGCCCTGGTGGATGTAGAAGAAGGTCCAGGGGGCGCTGAGGAACTCCGCGGTGTTGTAGAACAGCATCGAACCCAGCCGCCCGCCGAGTATCACACCCAGCACGCCGTAGAACAGCATGTCGCCGACCTGCTCCGGCTTGAACGGGCTGTCCGGCCGCCTGGCGCGATACGCCCCCAGCGCCCAGAAGCCGGCGAAGCCGACGAGGTACATGAGGCCATACCAGCGCACCGCCAGCGGGCCGAGTTCGAAGAGGATCGGATCGATTTCAGGATAGGTCATCATGGCGTGCTCATCCTAACACGGTGATCAGGCGTCGACCGCCCGGCTGAACACCACCTTGAGGTACTCGGTCTCGGGGATCGCCGGGTTCATCGGGTGGTCGGCCGACTGGTAACCATGCGCCAGCACCTGCAGGGTCCGGTCGACGTGGCGCGCGGCGCCGTGCATCTGCTGCACCAGCACCTCGCGCGGCAAGTGGTGCGAGCAGGAGCAGCTGATGAGGAACCCGTCGCGCGAGAGCACCTGCAGGGCCATCTGATTGATGCGCCGGTAGCCCTCCACGCCCGACTTGAAGTCCTTCTTGCGCTTGATGAAGGCCGGCGGGTCGACGATCACCACGTCAAAGCGCTCGCGCTCCTCGCGCAGGGCACGCAGGGCCTCGAAGGCATCCCCCTCCATCAACCCCACGCGCTCGGCAACACCGTTGTCGCGCGCATTGCGCTCGACGTAGTCGAGCGCCGTGGCCGAGTTGTCGACACACACGGCCGAGTCGGCACCCGCGCGCACGGCCTGGATGCCCCAACCACCGATGTAGCTGAACACGTCCAGCACCCGCGCGCCCTGCACGTAGCGCGCGAGCTGGGCGCGATTGTCGCGCTGGTCGTAATACCAGCCCGTCTTCTGTCCCCCCGCCAGCGGCGCGCGCAATTGCGCGCCGTACTCGGGGACCGTGATCTCGTCCGGCACCTCGCCCAGCGCCGCGCGCACATAGAGCTCCAGGCCCTCGAGCTTGCGCACGGCCCCGTCGTTGCGCAGCAGCACGGCGCGCGGCCTGACCACCTTGTCCAGGGCGGCCAGCACGTCGTCGAGGCGCGCCTCCATGCCGGCGGTGGTGATCTGCACCGCGTAGACGTCGTCGAAGCGGTCGACCACCAGCCCCGGCAGGCCGTCACCCTCGCCGTGCACCAGGCGGTAGTAGGGCTCGCCATACAGGCGCTCACGCAGCGACAGGGCGACCTTGAGGCGATGCACGATGTAGGAGCCGTCGAAGGGATGCTTGGCATCGCGGCTCACCAGTCGCGCGCAGATCAGCGAGTTTGGATTAGCGTAGCCCGTGCCGAGCGCGCGCCCCCGCGCATCCTGGATCTCCACCGGCTGGCCCGGCGCCAGGGCGGTGAGCGGCGTCACCGCCACGTCGACCTCGTTGCTGAACACCCACAGGTGCCCGGCGCGCAGGCGGCGCTCCTCGTTCTTCTTCAGGCGCAGCGGCGCGTATTCGAGGCTCATGGTGATCTCCGGGCTGGGAAGCGAAAGCGCATAGGATACCCCATCGGGCACCGGGAGCCCGCACCCGGGATGAGGGAAAAGGACAGCACCGCCGGGACTTGGCTATAGTCGGGCCATCGCGCACCGAGGGAGAGCCCATGACCCACCGCAACCGCCTGGCCGACGAGACCAGCCCCTACCTCCAGCAGCACGCCGGCAACCCCGTGGACTGGTACCCCTGGGGCGAGGAGGCGCTGGAAAAGGCGCGTCGCGAGGACAGGCCCATCCTGCTCTCCATTGGCTATTCGGCCTGCCACTGGTGCCACGTGATGGCCCACGAGTCCTTCGAGGACGAGGCCACGGCGGCGCTCATGAACCGGCTCTACGTGAACATCAAGGTCGACCGCGAGGAGCGCCCCGACCTCGACAAGCTCTATCAGGTCGCCCACTCCCTGCTCACCCAGCGCGCCGGCGGCTGGCCGCTGACCATGTTCCTCACGCCGAACGACCAGATGCCCTTCTTCGGCGGCACCTATTTCCCGCGCCAGGCGCGCTACGGCCTGCCGGGTTTCGGCGAGATCCTCGAGCGCGTGGCCGGGTTCTACCACGAGAAACGTGACGAGATCACGACACAGAACGACTCCATGCGCGACGCCCTGGCCCGCATCTACGACAGCCGCAGCACAGACGAGGCACTCAACTCGGCGGCGCTGGACCAGGCCCGCGCGGCGCTCGCCCGCGAGTTCGACGCACGCTTCGGCGGTTTCGGCAGCGCGCCGAAGTTCCCACACCCGGCCATGCTCGACCGCCTGCTGCGCCACTGGGCCGGCAGCCAGCTCGCCGGCCAGCCGGACGAACAGGCCCTGCACATGGTGCGTTTCACCCTCACGCGCATGGCCCGCGGCGGGGTCTTCGACCAGCTGGGCGGCGGCTTCTGCCGCTACTCGGTGGACGACTACTGGATGATCCCGCACTTCGAGAAGATGCTTTACGACAACGGCCCGCTGCTCGCGCTCTACAGCGAGCTGTTTGCCGCCACCGGTGACGGCCTGGCCGAGCGCACCGCCCGCGAGACCGCCGACTGGGTGCTGCGCGAGATGCAATCGCCCGAGGGTGGCTACTACTCCACGCTGGACGCCGACTCCGAGGGCGAGGAAGGGAAGTTCTACGTCTGGGATGCGGCCCGCGTGCGCGAGCTGCTGAACGACGACGACTGGCGGATCCTTGCTCGCCACTACGGCCTCGACCGTCCGCCGAACTTCGAGGGGCGCTGGCACCTGCACGTCTTCGAGGAAGCGGCCGACATCGCCCGCGCACTGGGTCTCGACGAGGAGCAGGTCCGGACCCGCCTCGACCGCGCGCGGTCGCGCCTGCTCGAGGTGCGCGCCAAGCGCATCCGCCCGGGGCGCGACGAGAAGGTTCTCACCGCCTGGAATGGCCTCATGATCAAGGGCATGGCAGCCGCCGCCCGTCACCTCGACGCTCCCGAATATGCCGAATCCGCCACCCGCGCGCTGGACTTCATCCGCCAGACACTCTGGCGCGACGACCGCCTGCTCGCCACCTACAAGGACGGCAAGGCGCACCTTTCCGCCTATCTCGACGACCACGCCTTCCTGCTCGACGGCATCCTCGAGCTGCTGCAGGTGCGCTGGCGCAGCGAGGACCTCGCCTTCGCCCGCGAGCTGGCCGACGTCCTGCTCGCGCACTTCGAGGACCGCGAACACGGCGGCTTCTGGTTCACCGCCGACGACCACGAGCAGCTCATCCAGCGGCCCAAGTCACTGGCCGACGAGGCCACCCCCTCGGGCAACGGCGTGGCCACCCAGGCACTCGCCCGGCTCGGCTTCCTGCTCGGCGAGGAACGCTACCTGCAGGCCGCCGACCGCGCGCTGAAACAGGCCGCCGCGTCCATGAACCAGGCCCCCTCGGCCCATTCCAGCCTGCTCACCGCCTTCGAGGAACAGCTGTTCTACCCGCAGATCCTAATCCTGCGTGGCGCCGGCGAGGCCCTGGCCGACTGGCAGCGGATGGCCAACCGCGCCTACGCCCCCCGCCGGCTGAGCTTCGCCATCCCCGCGGGGACCGAGGACCTGCCCCCGGCCCTGGCCACCAAGCAGGCGCCGGGCAACGGGCCCGTGGCCTATGTGTGCAAGGGGATGAGCTGCAGCGCACCGATCAGAGAGCGCGAGGGATTCGAGAAGGCACTGGAAGAGACGACCCTGCGCGCATGAGGACGCGCCGTCTCTAAAGGTGCCTGTCTCTACGAAGGACAAAGCTAAGGGGAGCGTCACGTAGGAGCGCTGAGAGGCGCGATCACGACATGGCGGCCTCGGGCCACATGGGCAATCGCGGCTCGCACCGCTCCTACATCCCAGGATTCACCTCGGTTAATGCGTCCGCTGTGCCGTTTATAGAATCACCGCTACGGCACCCGGAAATTCTCCTGCGTCAGCAGGTCGATCCCGCAATCCAGGTGACCGATCCAGCCGAGGAACTGATTGATCATCTCGCGGCCCTTGAAGGGGCGGCCGTGCTGCGGGACGATCATTTCCACATCCATGTCCCAGACCATGTCGGCCCACAGGCGACAGACCTTCTTCGACCCCATGTAGCGCTTGTGGAACGCAACCATGTAAGGCACGTGCTTCTCGAAGTCCTCCACCGGCTGGTCCGGACCTTCCGGCACCATGGAGGCGCCCATGTCGCCCGAGAACAGGATCTTGCTCACCGGGTCGTAGAAGTGGAAGTTGCCCACCGAGTGCAGGAAGTGCGCGGGGATGGCCTTGATGACGGTGTCACCGAAGGGGATGTCCTGGCCGCCGTCGGGCAGCGCGATCAGGCGCTCGCCCAACCTGTCGCCGAGATAGCCCGGAATGAGGTGCGGCAGGAAGCGCGCCCAGAGCTTGGAGCAGACCACGGTGGCATTGCTGCGCTGAATCCAGCTCGAGATCGAGGCGATGATGTCCGGGTCCTGGTGCGAGGCGATGATGTACTCCAGATCGCGCAGCGACACGTGCTTGCTGATCTCGTGCGAGAGCGCGGTGAAGGTCAGGTCACCGCCCGGATCGATCAGGGCGTCGTGCTCTCCATGTATAATGAGGAACTGGTTGGACTGCACGCCCTCGCCTTTCACCAGGTCCGTGAACGCCAGGCAGGAATGGTTTCCGTCGTTGTACAGCTCTATGGGCATGTTCGGCTTTCGCTCTTGGAATCGTTATACGGCGAGGCGGGGCCCCGGTTCTCGGGGGCTACCTTAGCCAGCGGGGTGCGTCATCTCCATGACACGAATCAATGTTCGGCCCGAACGGGCCATTATTTCGCCAGGAGCCCCAGATGCCGAAGACCCTCAGCGACTTCATCAGCGAGGCCCGTGCCCGCGTCACCGACATCCAGGCCGATGACCTGGATGAGCTGCGCGAGGAGGACGCGGACCTGCTGCTGGTGGACGTGCGCGAACCCTACGAATACGAAAAGGCACACATCCCGGGCGCCATCCTGGTCCCGCGCGGCATGCTCGAGGGCGCTGCCGACCCCAACAACGCCCATCGCATCGAGGCCCTCTACACCGCCCGCGACAAGCCGGTGGTGATCTACTGCGAGACCGGTGCCCGCGCGGCCATGGCCGTGGACACCCTGCAGCAGATGGGCTTTGCCAGCGTGAAGAACCTGGCCGGTGGTATCAAGATGTGGGAGGCCGAGGATCTGGACATCGAATCCGGGCCCTACGCCGGGCCACTGCCCTAAGACCTTACGGTATCCAGGGTTGAATTCCTGCACCATGACTGGGACTATCGGCAGCATGCAGCAGCTACGGCGACCACAGGCTCGACGCACGCTGGTGGCGTTCCTCGCCATCGGCGCGCTGCTGCTTTCGCAGTTCGCCCAGGTGCACTTCCACGTGCACCACCTCGACACCCAGGCCGCCGTACATCACCACAGCTTCGACCTGCACGCCGAGCTGCTGCTCGATCACGAGCACGACCATGCCGCCACCACCAAGCTCGATCTGCAGCAGGCGAACCTGGTGAAACAGCTGCTCAGCGCCCTGTCCCTGGCGCTGCTATGCCTGCTGGTCCTGCTTGCACTGCCCTCGGGTGGCGGCGGCACGCTGAGCACCCCGACCGAACGCCGCTCCCCCTCTAGACCCCACTACCGCTCCCCGCAACTTCGCGCGCCACCCGCTCCGGCGCCCTGATTCGGCCGGTCCCCGGTCGATCTCCCCTATCGGTCATTCCTGACGCCTGCACACGGCGTCGAATCGATGCGGTGCGCCCGGCGCACCCGGAGCAGTACACATGACGACGACACACTGGCGATGGCCGCTGATGGCCATTCTCCTGGCGCTATCCGGTCTGCACACAGCCCCCGGATTCGCCGAGCCCCTCACGCTCGAAGAAACGCTTGCACTGGCGACCCGAACCTCGCCGGAACTCGCCGCGGCCCAGGCCCGGATCGAGGCCGCCGGCGGCGCGGCCGGACAGGCGGGGCGCTGGCCGAACCCCAGGCTCGGCATCGGCATCAGCGACGGGCTGGGCAAGGAACTGCAGACCGGCGAGACGGAGGTCACCGCGGTCACACTTGCCCAGACCCTGCCCATCAGCGGCCGTCTGGGGCATGCCGCCGAAGCGGCCCAGTCACGGCTCGAGGCGGCGCGGGCCCAGGCGCTCGCCGACCGCCTCGCCCTGGAATACGCCATCACCCGCCGCTACACCGACGTGCAGCTCCAGCAGGCGCGCATGGCACTCGCTTCACGCTGGCTGGCGGAGGCCGATGCCATCGAGCACATCGGCGAGCGTCGCGCCGCGGCCGGCGACCTGTCGAACCTCGAACGCCTGCGCCTGGAACTGGTGCGCGAACAGGCTCATCAGCACCAGCAGACGGTGGAGAGCGAATACGAGGATGCGCTGGCCCGGCTACGACCCTACCTGCCTGCCGATGCACGGCCCCGCCTCGAGGCCGTGGCGCCCCTCGACGCCCCGCCCGCGCTCGCGCCGCTGACGCACTGGCGCCAATGGCAGGCCGACCACCCCGGGCTGCGCGCCGCCGGTTTCGACCTGGCAGCCGCGCACACCGAGATCCGGGCCGCGCGCGCCGCGCGCCTCGCCGACTGGGAGATCGCCTTCACCCAGGGCCGGGAGGCGATCGCCGGCCAGGAAGAGACCGTCTCCACCCTGAACCTCACCATCCCGCTGCCACTCTGGGACCGGCGGGGCGGCGACATCCGCCGCGCCACGGGCGAGGCCAGCGTGCAGCGCGCCGAACTCGAGCGGCGCCAGCGCGACCTCGGTGCCGAGCTGGAAACGGCCTATCAGCACCTCGGCCATGTGCGCCAACAGCTCGCGCACTTCGAGCGTCGCATCATGAGTCCTGCCGAACGCGTCTTCGACCTCACCCGCACAGGTTTCACCGCCGGCGAGGTCGACCTGCTCGCCCTCATCGACGCGACCCGGTCCTATCTCGATGCCAGCGAACGCCGGCTCGAACTGCTGCACGCCATGCGCCTGGAACTGGCGGCCCTGCGCCATGCCGCGGGCCAGTCCCTGCTCGACACGACCGATGCACCGCCCGGCGCGGCACGGCCCCACGAATGATCTTTGAGGCGAACCCCATGCGAATCCTGTTCCCGTTTCTGCTGAGCCTGCTCCTGGTAGCCGGCTGCGACAACACGCCGACCTCCGCCGGAGGCGACGGCCATGCTCATGATGACGCACACGCCCACGATGAAGACGCCATGCGGGTCGTTACCCACGTCACCGACGGCTCCGAGCTGTTCGTGGAGTTCCCGAGCCTCGTTGCCGGCCATCA
>DSBO01000182.1 GCA_011046015.1 Thioalkalivibrio sp.
CGCCATCCGCCCGATGAAGGACGGCGTGATCGCCGACTTCACCTACACCGAGAAGATGCTCCAGCACTTCATCAAGAAGGTGCATCAGAGCCGCATGTTCCGCCCGAGCCCGCGCGTCGTGGTCTGCGTGCCCTGCGGGGCCACCCAGGTCGAACGCCGCGCGATCCGCGAATCCGCCGCCGGCGCCGGCGCGCGCCGCGTATACCTGATCGAGGAACCCATGGCCGCCGCCATCGGCGCGGGCATCCCCGTCGACGAGGCCCGCGGCTCCATGGTGCTGGACATCGGTGGCGGCACCTCCGAGGTGGCCGTGATGTCGCTCAACGGCATCGTCTACTCCGCCTCGGTGCGCATCGGCGGCGACAAGTTCGACGAGGCCATCATCAACTACGTGCGCCGCAACTACGGCATCCTCATCGGCGAGGCCACCGCCGAGCGCATCAAGCACGAGATCGGTTCCGCCTACCCGGGCCAGGAACTGCTGGAAGTGGAAGTGAAGGGCCGCAACCTGGCCGAGGGCGTACCGCGCAGCTTCACGCTCACCAGCAACGAGGTCCTCGAGTCCCTGCAGGAACCCCTGTACGGCATCGTCAGCGCGGTGAAGACCGCGCTGGAGCAGACCCCGCCGGAACTCGGCGCGGACGTGGCCGAGCGCGGCATCGTCCTCACCGGTGGCGGCGCGCTGCTGCGCGACCTCGACCGCCTGCTGATGGAAGAAACCGGCATCCCGGTCGTCATCGCCGACGACCCGCTCACCTGCGTGGCCCGTGGCGGCGGCAAGGTGCTCGAGATGATGGACGAACAGGGCACCCACTTCCTCGCCGTGGAATAACCCGACCGGGGAGCGGTCACCATTAAGCAGTCACTCTTCGACCTTGGCCCGTCCCTCACCGCCAAGCTGGTGGTGTTCCTGGTCCTTTCGCTCAGCCTGATGACGCTGGACCACCGCTTCGGCCACCTGGACCGCATCCGGGAGGTACTCGAAGTCGCCGTCTCCCCCATCCAGTACGTGGTCAACCTGCCGTTTGCCGCCAGCGACTGGGCGTCGGATAGCTTCGCCGCCCGCACCACCCTGCAGGAAGAGAACGAGCGCCTCCACCGCGAGCAGCTGCTGCTGCGCGAGCGGCTTCAGCGCTTCGAGGGAGTGCAGCAGGAAAACGCGCGCCTGCGCGAACTGCTGGAGGCGTCGCAGCGCCTGGAGCAGCGCGTGATGGTGGCCGAGCTGCTCTCCGTGGACCTCGATCCGTACAAGCAGGAGATCCTGCTCAACAAGGGCTCGCGCGACGGCGTGCGCGTAGGCCAGCCCATGATCGATGCCGAGGGGGTGATGGGCCAGGTGGTGCGCGTCAACCCGCTGCACGCCACCGCCATCCTGGTCTCCGATCCGAGCCACGCCCTGCCCGTGCAGGTGATCCGCAACGGCCTGCGCACCCTGGCCGTGGGCACCGGCAGCCCCGAGCGACTCGAGCTGCGCCACATCCCGAACAGCGCCGACATCCGCGTCGGTGACATCGTCACCACCTCCGGGCTCGGCGGACGATTCCCGCCCGACTACCCCGTGGCCGAGGTCACGGAGGTCGAGCGCCTGACCGGCGAGCCCTTCGCCCGCGTCGAGGCACGGCCGCTGGCCCGGATCGACCGCAGCCGCGAGGTGCTGCTCGTGTGGACGGGGACGATGCCAGAGGCCGAGCCGGCTGCCGAGGCGGGCGCGGCACCGGCCGGGGAGGCGCCATGAGCGAGTTCCGCGAGCGCCCCTGGATCATCCCGCTGACCTTCCTCGCGGCGCTGATGCTCACCGTGGTGCCGATGCCCGACTGGGCGGTTCCCTACCGCCCGGAATGGGTGGCGATGACGGTGATCTACTGGGCCATGGCCCTGCCGGGTCGCATCGGTATCGGCATCGGCTGGGGCATGGGGCTCGCACTGGACGTGCTCAAGGGTGCCGTGCTGGGCCAGCACGCCCTGGGCCTGGCCATTGCCGCCTACCTCGCCATCAAGCTGCACCAGCGCATTCGCGTGTATCCCCTTTGGCAGCAGGCCGTCTCGGTCGGCGCCATGATTGCCCTGCACCTGCTGCTGGTGCTCTGGATCTACGGCATCACCGGCCACAAGGCAGCGAGCTGGGCCTACTGGGGGCCGCTGGCCACCAGCATGGCGCTGTGGCCCTGGGTGTTCCTGTTGCTGCGCGACCTGCGCCGGCGCTGCTGCCTGCGCTGAACGGATACCTCAATCCGCGTCCGAGTCCCCGGCCTTTTGCTGCCGGAACACCTCACAGGGATCGGCCCGCTTCGCCCGGGTGGTGAACCAGACGAAGTCGAAGGCCGCGCCCGCGTCGAGATAATCGGCCACCGGGCGGTCGCCATCGACCTCCACCAGGCGCAGGGTCGCCACCTCGATCCCGGGTGCGCGCGCCGCGAGATAGGCCGGCACGCCGTGGTCCCGCCGTGCATGCTGCGCGCCGGTGACCAGGATCACCCCGCCCACGCGCCGGGCCAGCACGCGGTCGGCCATCACGGCATCGCGGGCACGCTGCGCAGCGAGCATGCCCGGCAACATCTCCTCTGGCAGGGCGTTGCAATGGGACTCGCGCAATGCCGCGGCCAGGCGTTGCGCGGCGGCCTCGCTCCACGCGGCCTCGATCGCCAGCACCTCCTGCATCGCCGGGTCGAACACCGCCGCCCACCCCTCGCGCATCACCTGCGCCGCCTCGGCGCGAGACAGGTTGGCCGCCAGCGGCGAGACCTCGGCCTCCAGCATGGCCTCGACCACGGGCCGATACCGCTCGGCGCCCCAGCCGCGTGCGTCGAACCCAGTCGCTGCCAGTATCGCCTCCGCTCCCGCCTGCTCGCGCCACAGCTGCTCAACTTCGGCCTGCTGTTCGCGATCAATCATCTCCAGCGCCACGGTGTCATGCCGACGCGTCACGGCCAGCGCGAAGATGAGATCGGCCTCGATGGCGTGGTGACGGGGATTGTCGTGCACCTCGCCGATCAACACGACCTCGGCCCGCGAGAGACGGCGCGCCAACTCATCCTGCTTCATGCCCCGGTCGCCGACCACGTCCCAGATCAGCCCCGGCACAGCGCGCACCGTCGCGGGCTCGCGCTCGCTCGCGGTGCAACCGCCAAACGCGGCGAGCAGGGGGAGCAGCAGGATGGCGGCCGGCGCGCGGCGAGACAGGTTTTTCCTCAGCGCTTCGAAAATTTGAACCATGACCACCTCGACTGGGCAAGACATCACACGGGGTTCGTGAAGCCTATCAAAGAAACCGCAGGCGGTGACGGATTCGGCTTGTAAAGCCGACATCTTCTGCAATGCTAGGCAAAAAGAACAACACACGGACCCACCGGAAACCAAGGACGCACCCCATGAAATCCCTTACCGCCATACTGTGTGCATTTCTCCTCGGCGCCAGCCTGCAGGCCCAGGCGCAGACCACCGCCGAGGGCTTCGAAGACCCGACCGACCAGTTCCGCAAGGCCCTGCATTACCTGTTCGGGAGCCAGGGCGAGGAGAAATCGCCCGCGCGCGCCGTGGACCTGTTCCGGGACCTGGCCGAGCGCGACTTTGCGGCGGCCCAGCACATGCTGGGCACCCTCTACGAGAAGGGCGACGGCGTCGACCAGGACCTCTCAGCGGCCTGGTACTGGTACCAGCGCGCCGCCGCCAACGGGTTCGTCTCTGCGCAGGGACGACTGGCGCGCCTCGAGGGACGCCTCTCCGAGGCGCAGCGCGCCGACGCCGAGCAACAACTGCTCGCGCGGGGCGACACGGTGTTCTGACCCCTCGCCCGGCTACCTCTCCTCTCCCTTATCGCGCCCCCAGTGGCGCGATTTTTTTGCCTGCCAAGCCGGTCCCACGGGAGTTGAACTGGTACCATAGGCGCGCAAAATCAGGAGCCCCCGAGGAAACACACCATGGATCAACCGACCCGCACCGAACTCGAGGCCGCCGCCTTCCGCCGGCTGGTGGCCCACCTGCGCGAACGCACCGACGTGCAGAACATCGACCTCATGAACCTGGCCGGCTTCTGCCGCAACTGCCTGTCCAAGTGGTACCGCGCTGCCGCCGAGGAACGTGGCATCGAGATGGATTACGAGCAGGCGCGCGAGATCGTCTACGGCATGCCCTACGCCGAGTGGAAGGAGAAGTACCAGCAGGAAGCCAGTGCCGAACAGCTCGCCGCCTTCGACCAGAACCGGCCGCAGGACTGACGCCCAGATGTCCGACATCCGCTACATCGACGACGCCGAGGCCCTGGCCGCATTCTGCAACGAACTGCGCGGCGTGGACTGGCTGGCGCTGGACACCGAGTTCATCCGCGAGAAGACCTACTATCCGCGCCTGTGCCTGGTGCAGATCGGCACGGCCGAGACCATCGCCTGCATCGACCCGCTGGCCATCGATGACCTGACGCCGCTGTTCGCGCTCCTCAACGATCCGGCCACCCTCAAGGTGCTGCATGCGGCGCACCAGGACCTGGAGATATTCCACCTGCTGTCCGGACAGGTGCCCACGCCCATCTTCGACACCCAGGTCGCCGCCGCCGTGCTCGGCCAGGGCGAGCAGATCGGCTACGGCAAGCTGGTGCAGAACGCGCTGGGGCTGGAACTCGACAAGTCGCACGCGCGCACCGACTGGGCGCAGCGCCCGCTGGACGCGGACCAGCTCAACTACGCCGCCGACGACGTGCGCTACCTCGCGCAGATCTACCCGCAGATGCGCGACACCCTCACCGAGCTCGGTCGCCTGGACTGGCTGGACGAGGACTTTGCGGAGATCAGCGACTCCTCGCGCTTCGTCATCGACCCGGACGCAATGTGGCGGAAGATCAAGGGTGTGCAGTTCCTCAAGGGCGCCCAGCTCGCCGTGCTGCAGGTGCTTGCCGCCTGGCGCGAACACCAGGCCATGGAAAAGGACAAGCCGCGGCGCTGGATCCTGAGCGACGACGTGCTCATCGACCTCGCCCGGCGCATGCCCGCGGACGAGAAAGGACTGGCCAAGATCCGCGGTCTGGAGCCGCGCACCGTGGAGCGTCACGGCCAGACCCTGCTGAAGCTGATCGAGGAAGGCCGCGCCCGGCCGAAGGGGGAATGGCCGGAGCTCAAGCTGCGCGACCGCCTGCCGCCGGAGCAGGAGCCACTGGCCGACGCGGCCATGGCGGTGCTGCGCCAGAGTGCGCTCGATACGGAAATCAGTCCCGGCGCGATTGCCTCGCGCAAGGACGTGGAGGCGGTGATCCTCGGGGATACCGACAATGCCCTGCTGCACGGCTGGCGCGGCAAGCTCGCCGGGCGGGCGATACGGGCATTCCTGGACGGGGAACTGAAACTGGCTACCGAAGGTGGCCGGCTGACGATGAAACCCTGACGTTCATCCTGCCCGTCAGTTGACGGGCACGGTACGCGACGCCGCCCACGCGCGCAGGGCGTCGATCTTCTCCGCCATCACCACCGACAGCGGACGGGTGGAGACGATCTCCCGGGCCAGGTCGGCGGGGCTCACGGCCTGGTCGCGGGCATGGGCGGCGTAGAAGGCCGCCACCACCGCCTGCTCGATCTCGGCACCGGAGAAGCCCTCGCTGATCGTGGCCACACGATCGAGATCGAAACCGCCGGGATCGGTGCCCCGTTTTCTCAGATGGATGCCGAAGATGACCTTGCGGGTCTCGGCATCGGGCAGGTCGACGAAGAAGATCTCGTCCAGCCGCCCCTTGCGGATCAGTTCCGGCGGCAGCTGCTGGATATCGTTGGCGGTCACGGCGAGGAACACCGGCGCCTTGCGCTCGGCCATCCAGGTGAGCAGCGTGCCCAGCACGCGCCGCGAGGTGCCGCCGTCGGAATCGCCCACCGCGAGGGCCTTCTCGATCTCGTCGATCCACAGCACGCAGGGGGCCATCACCTCGGCCGTCTTCAGCGCCTCGCGCAGGTTCTTCTCGGTCTGGCCGATGTACTTGTCGTACAGCGCGCCACCGTCCAGGCGCAGCAGCGGCACGCCCCACACCCCGGCGATGGCCTTGGCCGACAGGCTCTTGCCGCAGCCCTGCACGCCCAGCAGCATGATGCCCCTGGGCGGGTCGAGACCGGGTGGCGGGGTGTCGGCGAGAAACACACGCTTGCGCTGCTCGAGCCAGGTCTTGAGCCGGTTCATGCCGCCCACCTCGGAGAAGCGCGCGGTGTCGTACTCGAAACTCAGCGCGCCATCGCGCGCCAGCAGCTGGTACTTGGCCTCCATCACCGGGGTGAGGTCGCTGTGCGTGAGCGCCCCGTCGTCGGCGATCGCCTGGCGCGCCAGGCGTCGGGCGTCCTCCACCGACAGGCCAGCCAGGTTGCGCGCCAGCGTGTCGACGATGCCGTCCTCCGTGTGCACCCGGAGCTCGGGGTGCCCCTTTGCCCAGGCGCGTGCCTCCTCCTGCACGATCCCGACCAGGCGTTCGGCGGAGGGCAGGCTCAGCTCGAAGCGCGCCGTGTACCTCTCGATCTCCGGCGGGACGTCGAACTTGTGGCTGATGAACACCAGGGTATTGGGCGTCTCGCCGTGCTTCAGGGCGATGTCCTTGACCAGGCGCACGATGGCGGCGTCGTCCAGCCAGGGGTGAAAATCGAGCAGCAGGTAGATGCCAGGCCTGGGATTGGCGTGCACGTGCTTGAGCAGCGCCTGCGGCTTGTCCATGGTCCAGACGGGCTCGAGCTCCACGTCGATGCGCTGCATGGCCTGAGTGGTGCTCCAGCGATACAGGGGCAGGGCACTGGCCACCGCCACGCGCTTGAACAGCTCGATGACGCGCGGCTCCTCGTGGGTCTCGATCACGATGAGCGGGATGCGCGAGCGCATCAGAATCTGGATGTCGTTGGTTTCGAACATGCAACGGGTTTCATGGCGCCCGGGATCGGCGCATCATAACATGGCTCTTGCAAAGCAATAGCAACAGCATAAGATGCGATGACCTACCCAAGCACCCTCTGTCAGCCCGCGCTCGAGCGCCTGTTCCGCCAGCACCCGCCCCGCTCGGTACTGGCGATCGGGGCCGATGCCGATGCCCCGTTCGCGGCATGGCGCGAACGCCACCCGGAGGTGCCCTGCGTGCACATCGGGCAGCCGAACGGCAGCGCGCTGGATGGACTGGGCCGGCATGACGTGGTGTTCGTCGCCAATTGCCTGGAACACATGGGCAGGACAGAAGCCGAGCAACTCGTGGCCGTGCTGCGAGATCGCGTGGCCGAGCGGCTGCTGATCCTGCTGCCCGTCGGCGACGACTGGCCGGGCCTGCATACGCACTGGACATTCACCGACATGGTGGCGCTGGGCCTGCGCCAGCTCGCCTGCTTCGAACACGAGGGCCGCCCGGTGGAGCTCTACCGTTTCGACCTCTACGACTACAAGCTCACGCCGGACTGGCTGAACCCGCGTTTCTGGGCCAACCCGCAGATGTGGGACAAGGCGCGCTGGTAGCGCCCGCGCTTGATACCCCTTCAGGACTCCCGAATAATCACCCCATGATGCTCGCGAAGCGCCTGGCCGATCACGGCTTCATCTCCAACGACGACTACGAATACCCGGTGCGCTGTCTGCTCGGCGCCCCGGTGGAACACCTGCGCTGCCTGAACGTCGAAGGCGAGCCGGGGCGGCGCAAGACCGCCTTTGCCAACGCCCTGGCGCAGGCGCTGGACTATGCCCACGTGCTCTACCACGAGTTCGACGACCGCCCGGAGCTGCCAGCGCCGGTACGCATGCCGCTGCCGCCGGAGGACGAGGAGAATGTCGGCGAGGCACCGGTGAACGAGCTCGACCGCGTGATGAGCGAGACCTGCGCGCTGAGCGAGGGCGAACGCAGCATCCTGATCCTGGACCAGCTTCAGCTCGCGCCCTTCAGGCACCACCTGCGCCTCGCCGATTTCATCCGTTCGCAACAGTGGTCCTACGGCGACATGACGCTCAGGGCCAATCCACAGAACCTGCTGCTGTTCCTCATCTCCGAAGAACCACTGTATCACTCGCTGCAGCAGATGAGCTTCAACATCTGGGTGGATTCGGGCACGGACGGGGCGGTGGAGATCACACCGGCCGCGCTCGGCCTGGCGGAGAACGCCCGCGAGATGCTCGAGGCGCTGAAGGCCATCTTCGCCGCGCTGGACGTGACCCCCACGCTCGCCGAGTATCGGCGCGTGGTGCACGACATCCACGTCAACATCCACGACCTCGAACACCTGCGCACTTCCATCTACGGCTGGGTGGAGGGCGTGAATCGCCAGCAGCTCATGTCTCGCCAGATCGAGGCCGTGCTGGAGCGGCAGATGCCCCCCATCAGCCGCTACCTGGGCATCGACCCCGGGGCCAACGACGGCATCATCGTGCGTGAGCTCGACGATCACGACACCCCGACCTGAGCCTGGGGAATAACCCCGCGCGGGGGCCTGAATCTGTACCCGTCCCCGCGCCCTGCGCTATCCTTCGCCCTCGCTCACACGACACAGCAACGCCACATGAATATCGACGACGTGAAGAAGATGATCGAGGACGGCCTGCCGGGCGGCGCCACCGTGGAGCTCAGCGGCGAGGGCTGCAACCTCAGCGCCACGGTCATCAGCGAGGCCTTCGAGGGGCTTTCCATGCTCAAGCAGCATCAGCTCGTCTACGGCATCGTCAACCCGCACATCGCCGACGGCAGCATCCACGCCCTGGCGCTCAAGACCTACACCCCGGCCCAGTGGGAGGCCCGGGGCCAGGCCTGACCCGGCGTACCGGTCGCCCCGCGATTGCCGGCCGCCATGACCGCGCCGCGCAAACTCATCCATGTCGACATGGACTGCTTCTACGCGGCCATCGAGATGCGCGACGACCCCACGCTGCGTGGCCGACCCGTCGCCGTGGGCGGGGCCGCCGAACGGCGCGGGGTGATCACCACCGCAAGCTACGAGGCGCGCGCCTTCGGCGTACGCTCGGCCATGGCCTCGGCCCGCGCGCTCAAGCTCTGCCCCGAGCTCACCCTGTTGCCCGTGCGCATGGAGGCCTACCGCGCCGAGTCGCGTCGCATCCAGGCCATCTACGCCGAGTTCACCGACCACATCGAGCCGCTCTCACTGGACGAGGCCTATCTCGACGTCACCGGGCTACCCCACTGCCAGGGCAGCGCCACGCGCATGGCCGAGGCCATCCGCCGCCGCATCCTCGAGGAGACCGGTCTCACCGCCTCGGCCGGCATCGCGCCGAACAAGTTCCTCGCCAAGGTCGCGAGCGACTGGAACAAGCCCAACGGCCAGTGCGTGATCCGCCCGCAGGATGTCGAGGCCTTCATGCCGCCGCTGCCGGTGAAACGGGTCCCGGGTGTGGGCGCGGTCACGGCGCGCCGGCTGAAGGCGATGGGGGTGACCGACTGCGGCGAGCTGCAGCAGGTGCCACTGGCCGAGATGCTGCGCCGCTTCGGCAGCTTCGGCCAGCGCCTGCACGAACTCAGTTTTGGGACCGACGAGCGTCCCGTTGAGGTCACGCGCGAGCGCAAGTCGGTGAGCGTGGAGGAGACCTTCGTCCAGGATCTGCCGGACGTGACCGCCATCGAGGCCGAGCTGCCGACCCTCTACGCCCAGCTCCTCACGCGCCTGGAACGCGCCCGTCAACGCCGGCCCGCGACCATCCAGACTCTGTTCGTGAAACTGAAGTTCGACAACTTTCGCACCACCACCCTGCAGGCGGGCGGCGACAGGCCGGACCCGGCACGCTATCGCGCCATGGTCGCCGAGGCCTGGCAACGCGGCGCGCGCCCCGTGCGCCTGGTCGGACTGGGCGTGCGCTTCGCGCCACAGGCACCCATCGAGGCGGCGCAACTGGGACTGGATTACTGAACATGCAGACAGGCCAACGCATCGTGCTGCTCGGGGGGCTGCGCGAACCGCTGACCACAGCGCTGACAGAGGCACTGGCGACCGCCGGCATGCAGCCGGTCGCACTCACCGCCAACCCGGGCGAGGCGACCGCCATCCGGGCAGAGCTGGCTGCCCTCAAGGCGCCACCCCGCGCCTTCATCAACCACGCCGCCCTCGTGCTCACCCTGCCCGGCAGCCGCTCTGTCCACTGCACCTGGCCGCCGGCCGAACTCTACCGCGCCGTCATCGAACGCATGTCACCGGGCGGCAATCTCGTCCACCTCTTCGGCGACATGACGGAGACCGTCGACCCGTGCGCCCTCACCCTGCCACTGGTCAAACGGCTGATGGGCGAGCTGAGCACATCGGCAAGTGAGCGAAGCATCCGCATGAACGCCGTCAGCCTGCGCCACGTGGCGCAGGTCGGTGACGAAGAACGTGCACGCATCCTGCACGAACGCATCCAGACCATCGTCTGGCTGGCGGGGCTCGAAGGGGAAGGGCCTACGGGGGAGATACTGCGGGGATACGCACCAGGTCAGTACTGAGGGCAATCAGGCATGACGCGCCTCACGCCCAGCTCAGTGCACCGAATCCCCGCTCTGCACCTCGGTCCGGGCCAGCACGTCCTCGACCCTGGCGTCGCTGACGCTGTAACCTTCCAGGGCGTCCTCGATGAGCTGGGCGATGTCGTCGCGCATGAAAGTGGAAGCCATGCCGATGAGGATGCGCTCGGGCTGGCTGAGCTCGACCTCGCCGCCGGGCTGCGCGTCCATCAGCTTCATGCCGAGCATGTGGATGGTGGCGAGGTTCATGTCCAGCGAGAACATCACGCCGTTCTTCACGATGGGAAAACTCTGCGCGTCGACCTCGTCGGCCTGCTGGCGCAGCTCGCGCAAGGTATTGGAGATCTCGGTCAGGCAGCCGCGCATCAGGTCGATGATCTTTTCACCCTGGATCTTCATGCTTACGCCTCACTAGGATTCGTGCTGGGCGGCGGCTTCCATCGCCGCCAGCCCATCGGTTAACAAGCCATCTGCCGAGGCCGACCACCAACGCGCATCATGCCTCGCGGGCAATGCCGGCAGTGGTTCGCCCCGCTCCAGTAGTTCTAGTTCGAACTGCAGGGGCAGCGGCGCACCCTTCTGCGCCCGTTTCCACTCATCATGCGAGCGCGCGATGAGTGCTCTCTGGGTCGCGCGCTCAACGTCGCGCGCATCCAGCGCCGAGATAACAGCCTGTCCCAGCGCCACGCGCACGGCGTCGTTTTCCGGGTCCTGCATGCCATGGCCTCGCCCGAAAGGATGACGATGCTATAGTAATCGACCCATGCGGCCAACCACGACACCACGGCATGCTCAGCGACAAGGGACGCCAGGAACTGCACAATCTCATCGCCTCCGACCTCGTCGGCACCTGGGGCGAGATCGACCGCCAGCTGAAGGCCGTGGTGCGCCTGCTGCTCACCCAGCGCCCGGACATCGTGCGCCTGTACTTTCTGCCCGTGGTGTGGGAAGAGATCAGGGGCCTCGACCGCAAGCAGAGTGCCAACGTGATCCTCGCCCTGCTGCGGGCCGGCGTGATCAGTGAGGCCGGTAACCCGCCGGTGGCGGAATGGGAGCAGGCGCTGTTCTACATGCGCACGCGCATGCCGCGCTACATGGCCCTGGCCGAGGCCTGGTGCGAGGCCAATCCGCAGGACTGCCTGCAACCGCTGAAGGCCGCACCGAGCGGGCGCCTGGCCGCCCTGGAACGACTCGCCGAGCCCAACGACGACCAACGCCCATGACCACAGCATCCCCACAGACCCAGCTCAAGGCCCTGCGCGAGCATCTCAACCAGCGCATCGTCGGCCAGGACGGCCTGGTGCTGCGCCTGCTCATCGCCCTGCTGGCCGACGGCCACCTGCTGGTGGAGGGCGCGCCGGGGCTCGCCAAGACGCGCGCCATCAAGGCCCTGGGCGAGCTCATCGAGGGTGATTTCCACCGCATCCAGTTCACGCCGGACCTGCTGCCGGCCGACGTCACGGGCACCGAGGTCTACCGCCCTCAGGACGGCAGCTTCCAGTTCAGGCCCGGGCCGATCTTCCACAACCTGATCCTGGCCGACGAGATCAACCGCGCCCCGGCCAAGGTCCAGTCGGCGCTGCTGGAGGCCATGGCCGAACGCCAGGTGACCATTGGCCACGATACCCGGCCGCTGCCACGCCTGTTCCTGGTCATGGCCACGCAGAACCCCATCGAGCAGGAAGGCACCTATCCCCTGCCGGAGGCCCAGCTCGACCGCTTCCTGATGAAGCTCAAGATCGGCTACCCGAGCAAGGACGCCGAACGGCGCATACTCGACCTCGTGCACCGCGAGGCCAGCCAGGAGAGGCCGGCCGATGCCGGACCGCAGGTCGCGCAGGAGACGATCTTCGCCGCCCGGGGCGAGATGCTCGCGCTTTTTCTCAGCGATGAACTCAAGGACTACATCGTGGACCTGGTGCAGGCCACCCGCGACCCCGGCCCCTACAAGGCCGAGCTCGAGCGCTGGGTGCAGTTCGGCGCCAGCCCGCGGGCGACCATCGCGCTGGATCTGTGCGCCCGCGCCCACGCCTGGCTCACCGGTCGTGACCACGTCAACCCGGAGGACATCAAGGCCGTGGCCACCGACGTGCTGCGCCACCGCGTACTGCTCTCCTTCGAGGCCGAGGCCGCCGGCATCACCACCGACGAGTTCATCCACACCCTGCTCGCGCGGGTGCCGCTGCCCTGATCCCGATGCCGGTGAGGCCGCCCATCCATGACCGGCTGCGCGGCTGGCTGCGCGCCGGATTCGAGCACCTGGCCGGCCGCCCGCCCGCGGACGAGCTGGATGACGGCGTACACCTGCCGCTCGCCCTCCTGCTGGCCCAGCGCGAGCGCGCCCGCGCCCTGGTGCTGGCCCAGCGCCGTCAGAGCTGGCAAGGCCTGAGCGGGCTCTATCGCAGCGGCTTTCGCGGTCGCGGGCTGGACTTCGACGAGATGCGCGACTACCAGCCGGGCGACGACATCCGTCACATCGACTGGCCAGCCACCGCCCGCAGCGGCCGCGCCCAGACCCGACTCTACCGCGAGGAGCGCGAGCGCCCGGTACTGCTGGTCGTCGACCTGCGCCGAGCCATGCACTTCGGCACCCGCCACGCCTTCAAGTCGGTGCAGGCCGGCAAGCTCGCCACGCTCATCGCCTGGGCGGCGCTGGAACTGGGCGACCGCGTCGGCGGCCTGGTCTTCAACGATGCCCGCTACCGGCTGGTCCGGCCGCAGGCCGGCCGGGCCGGCGTGCTCGCCCTGCTCAATGCCCTGGCCGAGCTGCAGGCCGCCGAACCGGATGCCGCACCGGAGACCCCCATCACCCTCGCCCTCGTGCTCAAGCGCCTGAAGGGCCTGGCCACGGCAGGCGGCCTGGTGCACGTGGCAAGCGACTTCGCCGGACTCGATGCGGCCAGCCGGCGCGAATTCGCGGAGCTGGCCCGCCGCCACGACCTCACCGGCACCTTTCTCTACGACCCGCTGGAGGTGGCGCTGCCGGAGGCCGGCCGGCTGCCGATCAGCGACGGCGAGCGCTTCGCCACGCTGGACGCGGCGCATGCCGCCACCCGCCATGCCCACCAGGCCGCCTTCGCCCGGCACAATCAGGCGGTGGTGCAACTCTTCCTCGAGCATCGCGCCTACCTGCTGCGCCTGGCCACCCACAACCAGCCCGAGGCGAGCCTGCGCCGGCTGCTCGACCTGCGCCGCCCCGGGAGGACAGCGGCATGAATGCCGTGGCCATCACCGGCTTGCTGCTGCTGGCGGCCCTGGTCGTGCCGGCCGTGGCCGTCTGGGCCCGCCAGCCGCGTCGGCGGGCACGCCGGCGACTGGCACGCCTGGCGGCCATCCATGCCCGTGATGGTGACCGGCAGGCCCTGCTCACGGGCCTGAGCCGTTTGCTGCGCGACCACGCCCAGGCCCTTGCCGGCGAGGTGGCGGTGGCCGGACTCTCGGGCGGGCGCTGGCTGGTCTTCCTCGACGAGACCGGACAGACCGACGCCTTCACCCGCGGCCCCGGCCGGGTGCTGGTCGACGCCCCCTACCAGAGTGCCGCGACACTCGCCGAGCGCGACCTCGACATCCCCGGCCTGCTCGCCGCCTGTCGGGCCTGGATCGATGACGCCCGCTTTCATCCGGAGCATCACCGATGAGCCTCGCCCTCGACTTCGCCTGGGGCCTCCTGCTGCTACCCCTGCCCTGGCTGGCCCGTATTCTTCCGCCCGCGCGACTGGAGACGGCCGCGCTATGGGTGCCCTTCTTCGCCACCGTGACGCCCGGCCAGCCGGATGAGGCACGGGTTGCCCGCCCCCGCGGCCGCGCACTCGTGGCCTGGCTGCTGTTGGTGCTCGCCCTCGCCCAGCCCGTGCTGATCCTGGAAGCCGGTCGGTTCGAACTCTACCGCCCCCTGCTGCTTGTCGCCCTGCTGCTCGCGCTTGGCATCGGGCTCCTGGCCACCCGCCGACCCCGCCGCAAACGCCGGTTGCCGGAACGCTACTACCGGGACGACGACACATGAACCTTACCCTGCAACAACCCGCCTGGCTGTGGCTACTGCCGCTCGTGGTCGCCTGGCTGGTGTTTCTGGAGCGGCGTACCCGCCGCGGCTCGGCCTGGGCCAGCCTGGTCGATGCGCGCCTCCTGCCACATCTCCTGGTCGAACCGGCCGCCACACGCCGTCGCGCCCTGCCGCTCACCCTGGCCGGCCTGGCCACCTGTAGCGCCGTGCTGGCCCTGGCCGGCCCGGTGCTGGTCTGGCAGGGCCACCCCGTCTATCTCATCCCGGCCTTGCTGCTCGTCGCCGCCCTGCCCGCCGCCGCCGCCTTTCGCCGGGGCTGGCTCGGCTGAGGTGGCCCCCCGAAACGAAGAAGGCGCCCCCTTGCGGGAGGCGCCTCCGGTTTCATCGGCCATCTGCCGCCGTCAGTCGGGCACGGTGTTGAACAGACCCTTCTGCCGCGCGTAGTAGGCGGCCAGATCGGCCATGTCCTGCTCGCTCAGTCCCGCGACCATGCCGGCCATGATGGCGTTGTTGCGATCCCCGGACTTGTAGTCCAAGAGGGCCCGCAGCAGGTACGACTCGTACTGGCCGGCGAGCTTCGGATACATCGGGTTGTCATTGTTTCCGTCGGCACCGTGACAGGCCTGGCAAGTCTGCGACTTGTCGCGTCCGGCCATCGGGTCGCCTGCGGCCTGGGCGGTACCGGCGAGCGCCAGCAGCGCCGCCGTCAAGATGAGTTTCCTGATCATGATGTCCTCCTGGCTGGCCTAGCGTTGGTAGGTGGCGAAATAGGCAGCGATGTCGGCGATGTCTTCATCGCTGAGCGTCGCTGCCTGCGCCTGCATGGTGGCGTGCTTGCGCGACCCGTCGCGATACGCCTGCAGAGCGGCCTCCAGGTACTCCGGATGCTGGCCGCCGAGCCTCGGCACGTGGTAGGTCGGATACACGTTCATGTAACTGGGCACGCCATGACACCCCATGCAGGTCGCGGCCTTGTCGCGTCCAGCCTGCGGGTCACCCGCCTGCACGGCCGCTGCCGCCAGCAGCAGGGCACCGCCCAGCGTTGTTGCCAGCCTGATTGAGCTGATCATCATTTCCCTCCAGTATGGTGGTCTGCCATCGCCGCCTGCGCGGCAAAAAAGTCTTATTAATTATTAATATACTGATAGACCTTGCGGCCTACCCGGGACCACCATAC
>DSBO01000251.1 GCA_011046015.1 Thioalkalivibrio sp.
CTCCTACGGTCTGTGCCAAGGCCAGATGCGTCGCTCGTCCCTCCACCCCGACAAGCCCTTTCTGGCCTGTCGAGATACAACATACAAGCGCTGCAAGGCGTGATCAGGGATCGGTTCATTGCCCCGGCATGGGCATCGCGGCTTGCACCGCTCCTACCGTCGAACCCGGTAGCGGCGGCGCGCTGCGAGGTGCGATCGGGGATCGGTTCATTGCCCGGCATGGGCAATCGCGGCTTGCACCGCTCCTACCACAAACCCGGTAGCGTAGGAGCGCTGCAAGGCGCGATCAGGGAATGGCACACGACCCGGCATGGGCATCGCGGCTTGCACCGCTCCTACCACAAACCCGGTAGCGTAGGAGCGCTGCAAGGCGCGGTCAGAACGCAAACAGCACCAGCAGGAACCCGCCCAGCAGCAGCCGGTAGATGACGAACGGCAGCATGCCGATGCGTTCGAGCAGCTTGAGGAAGAAGTGAATGCACAGGAATGCGCTCACGGCGGAGAGCGCGGCGCCACTGACGAGGACGTCCCAGGCGACGGGGACGGGCTGTTCGATGAGCTTGATGGTCTCCAGCCCGCCGGCGGCGAGGATGATGGGGATGGAGAGCAGGAAGGAGAAGCGTGCGGCCGCCTCGCGCGTGAGGCCCATGGCCAGCGCCGCGGTCATGGTGATGCCGGAGCGCGAGGTTCCGGGGATCAGCGCCAGGGCCTGCGCGCAGCCGATCACGACGACGTCGCGCCAGCCGACGTGATGTTCGCCGCGCACGCGCTTGCCGGTGGCGTCCGCGCGCCACAGCAGCAGGCCGAAGCCGATGGTAGCGAGCGCGATGACCACGGGCGAGCGCAGGTACTGTTCGATGAAGTCGCCCAGCAGCAGGCCCGCGAGGCCGGCGGGAATGGTAGCGAAGATCACGGCCCAGGCGAGCCTGGCGTCGGCGCTCAGGCGTTTGCCCGTGAGCGAGACCAGCCACTCGCGCGCCATGCGGATGAGCTCGCGGCGGAAATAGATCACCACGGCCGAGAGCGTGCCGACGTGCACGGCGACGTCGAAGGCCAGGCCCTGGTCTTCCCAGCCGGTGAGCACGGGCACGAGGATGAGGTGCGCGGAGCTCGACACGGGCAGGAACTCGGTTATCCCCTGCACCAGGGCAAGCAGCAGGATCTGCATGAAGTCCATGTATCCCTTCCCTGAATGATGCCCGTCGCTAGAGGCGGGCGCGGTAGTCGTTGATGGCAAAGCCCGCGAGCGGCGGCTCGATGCCCTTGCCGAGCGCGATCACCTGGAAGCGCTCACCCATCTCGGCCGGCAGCGTGAGCTGCTTGACCTGCTGGGCGGCGGCGAGCTGCTGATTGATGTCCTCGCCCTGCATCTGCGCGAACACCGCATCCAGGCCGCTGCCCATGAGGAAGTAGGCCTGGCTGGTATAGCCGAGCACGTCGAAGCCGGCATCCGCGGCGGCCTCGGCCACGGCGGTGAAGTCGACGTTGGCGGTGATGTCCTGCAGGCCCGGGTAGAGGAACACGTCCTCGTGGGCTCGGTGCCGGTAGTGGCAGATGAGGGTGCCGCTGCGACGCTCCTCGAGGTAGTACTCGCGGCGCGGATAGCCGTAGTCGATGAGCAGCACGGTCCCGGCCTCGATCACCCGGTCCAGCGCCTCGAACCAGCCGGGCAGCGCGAGGTTCACCTCCGAGACGTAGCCCTCGGGCAGCGGCCCGCCGCGCTCGGTCTCGATGTGGCGCACGGCGGCGGCGAGCGCCTCGTCGGCCGGTGTCTCGACGAAACCGAAGGTCATGCCGTCGAGCGTGACGCATCGCTCCATCACCTCGCCACCGCGCATGACGAACAGCTTCACCGGCATGGCATCGAGCACCTCGTTGCCCACCACCACGCCGGGGACGGGCGACTCGGGCAGGCGGTCCAGCCACTGCACGCGGTCGAGCAGGTGCGCGGCGCGCGTGGCGATGGTCTCGCGCTGGCGTTCGCGCAGCTCACCGCTGAGTTCGACGATGTCGTAGCGCTCCGGCAACAATGCCTGCGCCTCGAACTCGAGCAGCATGTCGGCGGCCATCACGCCGGAGCCGGCACCGAACTCGATCACGCGGCGCGTGTCGAGTCGTTGCCAGACGTCCATCACCTGCCGGGCGAGACAGCGGGAGAAGATCGGCGAGAGTTCGGGAGCGGTGACGAAGTCGCCGGTCGCACCGAACTTCTGCGCCCCGCCGCTGTAGTAACCGAGCCCCGGCGTGTACAGCGCGCACTCCATGTACTCGTCGAAACCGATGGAGCCGCCCGCGTAGCGGATGCGCGCGGCGATGTGCTCGATCAGTCGCTCGCTCTGGGCCAGGGCATCGGCATCGGGTGCCGGCAGCTCGGGGGATCGGTCGCGGATCATGACGGGCAGGGGCGCTCGGTGTGTTAGATTAGTGGGAATTTCAACGGCTTCGAACCGCAGCAATCGACGTGCAGGATACTACAGCCCTTCTGGATGGAAAAACGGCGCTGGTCACGGGCGGCGCACGACGCATCGGCGCGCGCATCGCGCGCCTGCTGCATGCCGAGGGCATGAACCTCGTGCTGCACTATCACCGGTCCGTGCATGAAGCCGAGGCGCTGCGCGACGAACTGGAGGGCATGCGCCCGAACTCGGTGGCACTGGTCCAGGCCGACCTGCTGGACACCGCGCGTCTGCCGGCGCTGGCCGAGTCCGCCCACGCGGTCTGGGGTCGGCTGGACGTGCTGGTCAACAACGCCTCGACCTTCTACCCCACGCCCGTGGGCGAGATCACCGAGGCAGTGTGGGACGACCTGCTGGGCACCAACCTCAAGGCGCCGCTGTTCCTGTCCCAGGCCACCGCGCCGCTGCTGGCTGAACACCACGGCTGCATCGTCAATCTCATCGATATCCACGCCGTGCGCCCGCTCAAGGGCTACCCCGTGTACTCGGCCGCCAAGGCGGGGCTGTACATGCTCACCCAGTCGCTCGCCCGCGAACTCGGCCCGCGGGTGCGCGTGAACGGCGTGGCACCCGGCGCCATCCTCTGGCCGGAGCAGAGCGAGAACGCGGCCATGCACGAGGCGCTGATCGAGCGCACCGCCCTCAAGCGCGAGGGCTCGCCCGACGACGTGGCGCGCGCGGTGCTGTTCCTGGTGCGCGACGCGGGCTACATCACCGGCCACATCCTGCCCGTGGACGGCGGGCGCATGCTCTCGCACTGAGGGTTCGACGATGACCGAACGCGGCACGATACTCATCACCGGCGCCGGCCGGCGCGTGGGCCTGCACGTGGCGCACTCGCTGCTGCGCGACGGCTTCGGCGTGATCGCGCATTACCGCAGCGAGAGCGATGGCGTGGCGGCGCTCAGGGCCGCCGGCGCGACGGCCATCCAGGCGGACCTCACCCGCAGCGAGGAGCTGCGCCGGCTGCTGGCGACGGTCACGGGGAAGGACGAGCCCCTGCGCGGCATCATCCACAACGCCTCGCTGTTCGAGACCACCCGCGAGGACGTGGACGAGGCGCTGGCCCAGTACGAGCGCTTCGTCGCCGTCCACATGCGCGCACCCTGGCTCATCAACACGATCCTCGCCCCGCTGCTCGCTGGCGAGAACGACGACCCCGCCGACATCATCCACATCACCGACATCTTCGCCGACAACCCGAACCCGGCCTTCGACCTCTACTGCTCGACCAAGGCAGGGCTGCAGAACCTCACGCTGTCCTTCGCCAAGCGCCTGGCGCCGCGGGTGAAGGTGAATGCCATCCAGCCGGGACCGGTGCTGTTCAAGGACACGCACACGGCGGCGGCGCGGGAACGGGTGCTCGAGGAGACGCTGCTCGGCAGGGAGGGTGGCGCGGAGGCGATCTACCGCGCGGTGAAGGCCTTACTCGACAACCCCTACATCACCGGTGCGAGCCTGCCGGTGGATGGTGGCCGGCGCCTCGCCCAGCGTGTCTGATCCCACGCGCAGGCTGACCACGGGGTAGCTCAGCTCCGCGCCCGCTTCGATGTCGCCGGTGCTGGCCAGCAGGTCGAGCACGGTCTCGCGGTAATAGGGCTCGTCCATGGCGCGGGCGCGCTCGCCGGCGGTCCCGTCCACCACGAAGAGAATATCGAGATCGGCCGGGCGGTCCTTGCAGCGGCTGTCCGGGTCGGCGCGGTCGCGGCCGCGCCCGATCTCGATGGCATTGCACACCGCCTTCAGCGCCGCCTCGTCCAGGTCCGTCTCGATCAGCACGGCCAGATTGTAGAAGTCGCGCTCGGTGTCCATGTGCACCGGCCGCGTGTGCACGATGCGGCTCACCGCCACGGTGCCGAAGCGCTCGCACAGGGCCTCGAGCACCGCGGGCACGTTGCGCGCGGGGTCGATGTTGCTGCCGATACCGATGACGTAGCGAGTCATCTCCCTCCACCTACACGTCGATGCAGCTGCCCTGCTCGGCCACTCCGGCCAGCACGCCCTCGATCTGCGCACGCCGCGTGGGCATGGTGTCGCCGTAGTGGATGGCCAGCATGCGCGCGCGCACCTCGGGCGGATAGAAGTCGGCGATCTCGTCCAGCGTGGCATGCACCGGGTTATGGGCCTGCAGGCTGCAGTCGTGCACGATGCGCCGGTCGCTGCGGTCGGCGGCGATCCAGGGCAGCGGGTTGGTGTCCGAGGTGAAGATCAGGCGATCATTGATGATGACGCCGTAGGTGGCCATGCCGCCGGTGTGGTCGGTGGGGAAGAGCTCCAGCGTCGCATCGCCGAAGTGCAGGCGCCGGTCCTCGATCAGCTGCAGGTCGAAGAAGTCGTCCAGCCGGTTCTCGCCGTCCGAGCTGTGGCCCATGCTGCCCTTGAGGGTCTGCTCCCAGAGGCCGGGATAGACGTCGGCCGGCAGATACAGCGGGATGCGGGTACCGTGGGTGTAGCGGGTCTCGTAGGCGAAGCGCTCCAGGCCAAAGCAGTGATCGGCATGGATGTGCGTGATAAGGATGCCGTCGATGTCGGCCACGCCCAGGCCCATGTCCCGCAGCGCATACTTGATGGTGTAGCCGCAGTCGATGAGCAGGCGCCTGCCCGCCGTCTCCAGCAGCAGGTTTGTGTTCCAGTAGTCCATGGCCTCCGAGTCGCCGGTGCCGAGGAAGCACAGGCGGTCAGCCATTCGCCGGCTCCTCGCCCCGCTCGATGACCACGCCCACCTTCACCGTGCCCTCGATGGCCACCGTCTTGGTGACGGCAAGCCGCAGCCAGGGGATGCCGAACTCGGCCATCACCAGGTCGGCGGCCCGCTCGGCGAAGGTCTCGACCAGATTGAAGTCGCTGGCCTTGCCGAATTCGATGAGCGCGCGGGAGACGGCCGCGTAATCCACGGCGTCGGCGATGTCGTCCTCGCGGGCGGCGACGCGGTTGTCGGCGGCGAGATCCAGGTCCAGACTCAGGGTCTGGGTGATCCGGCGCTCCCAGGCGTAGACGCCGATGACGGTGGCGATTCGTAAATCGCGAATAAAGACGCGGTCCATGGCTCCTCCAGTGCAGGGGGGCACTATAATGGATGCCTTTCCCGCCTGGCCAGCGGCCGGGATTCGCGATCCCTCAGGCGCTTGTCACCCCCCGGGGGTTCTGGTATTCTTCGCAGCCTTTCACACCAGCAATACCGATTTCTGGAGTAATACCATGGCTCGAGTATGCCAGGTCACCGGCAAGCGACCGGTTACCGGGAACAACGTGTCCCACGCGAACAACAAGACGCGCCGTCGCTTCCTGCCGAATCTGCACACCCATCGTTTCTGGGTGGAAAGCGAGAACCGCTTCGTGACGCTGCGCGTCTCCTCGAAGGGCATGCGCATCATCGACAAGAAGGGTATTGATACCGTTCTGGCCGACCTGCGCGCCCGCGGCGAAAAGGTGTAAGGAGTTAAGTCATGGCTAAAGCGATTCGCGAAAAGATCCGCCTCGTGTCCAGCGCCGGCACCGGTCACTTCTACACCACGACCAAGAACAAGCGCAACATGCCGGAAAAGATGGAGATCAAGAAGTTCGATCCCGTCATCCGTCAGCACGTGATGTACAAGGAAGCCAAGATCAAGTAACTGGTCTTTGCCTTCCCACAAAAAAGCCCGGCCTCTGTGCCGGGCTTTTTTGTGGGAAGGCGGTCAGTTATCAAAAATCATAGATCCGCACTGAAACTGGTCGAAGCGGTTTTGACTTACCTCCCCCCCCGTTATCTCGCCGAGCATCGCAGTGGAGGGAGGATCAGCCCGAAGGGTTGCGCGCAGGACGCGCGCAATCCCGCTGTCGGGCCAGGACGGCCCGTCAGCGGGACCCGACCGGAGCGAGAAGCACAGGGGACCCGAAGGGCGAGATAGTGGGGTGCCCTTTCTTTTGGTTCTTTTCTTTGGGCAAGCAAAGAAAAGTAACTCGCCCCTCGTGCCGAGGGCCAAGGAAGTACCCATTAACGTTAAAGGGGCGAAACCTTCGCGAGCAGATTCATACGGCTGTGATGTTCGCAACCCTTCGGGTCGACCCTCCCTACACTACGGTGCAGGGATGACATATCCCCCGGACAACTGACACCCACAAAAAAGCCCCGACCAACTGGCCGGGGCTTTTTGCTTTCAGGCGAACGCCAGTTCGACGTCAGGCCGCGACCGGCGCCGGCGCCGGCGCCAGGCTGAACCCCCGCAGGTGCCGCACGAAGTCCTGCAATGCCTTCACACCAGTGGCCTCGGCCTGCCGGCACCACTCCTGGAGGGCCTGGGTGAGCTTTTCCTGGCTGGAGTAGCTGCGGTTCCAGACGTCCTGCAGGCGCTTGCGGTACTCGTACACCACGCGCAGGGTGCTGGTCTTTTCCAGGGTCTGCTCGATGTGCTGCTGGGCCTTCGGCGTGATGCGGGACTCGTCGCGCACCAGCAGGCGGCGGGTCTTCTTCAGCGCGCGATGGCAGGAGGCATCGGCCCGGGCCAGCTCCTCGCGCAGCACCGGCACGATGACGTGGCGGGCGTAGTACGAGAGCACGTGCAGGCGGGCGACGACGATGGCGCGCACGGTCTCCAGGTCGATGTGCACCTTGTCGGCGTCATGCACCGGCTGCGGGGCGACCTTCTTCACCTTTGCCAGGCCCACGGCCTGCATCAGGCGGATGTACATCCAGCCGATGTCGAACTCCCAGCGCTTCATCGAGAACCTGGCGGAGCTCGGGAAGGCATGGTGGTTGTTGTGCAGCTCCTCGCCGCCGATGAGGATGCCCACCGGGGTGAGGTTGGTGGAGCCGTCGCGCGGCTCGAAGTTGCGGTAGCCGAGGTAGTGGCCCAGGCCGTTGATCACGCCGGCGGCCCAGAACGGGATCCAGATCATGTGGATGGCCCACATGGAGAGGCCGATGGCGCCGAACAGGGCGACGTAGGCGATCAGCAGCAGGCTCACGCCCAGCACGTTGTGGCGGCTGTAGACGTGGCGCTCGAGCCAGTCGTCCGGCGTGCCCTTGCCGTATTTCTCCATGATGGACTCATCGGCGACGGCCGCGCGGTAGAGCTCGGCGCCCTCGCGCATTACCTTGCCGATACCGAGCACCTGCGGGCTGTGCGGATCGTCCGGGGTCTCCACCTTGGCGTGGTGCTTGCGGTGGATGGCCACCCATTCCTTCGTCACCATGCCCGTGGTGAGCCACAGCCAGAAGCGGAAGAAGTGGCTGACGACGGGGTGCAGGTCCAGCGCGCGGTGTGCCTGGGCGCGGTGCAGGAAGATGGTGACGGAGGCGATGGTGATATGGGTGAGGCCCAGCAGCGCGAGGATGTATCCCCACCAGGGCAGATCGATCAGACCATTGAACATGTAATGCACTCGACAGTTGGAATCATTTGGGTGGCGCGTCGCTGCGCGGATGACGTACCGGCGGTCTTGTCAGATCGGCCGCCGACGGGCCCCGAGCCGAATCCCTGGCGAGAACTTCATCATAACGCCTAATCAGGCCCGGACAAGCAGCAGATTGCCCGATCCGTCCACCTCGACCAACCAGCCTGGCTCGATCCAGGTGGTGGCCACGGGCTCGGCGATCAGCGCCGGCCCCTGCAGCCGCTGACCCGCGGCCAGCGCGGCCCGCGAATAGACGGGCACCTCTTGTCTGACCCCGTGTACCGGCAGACGTTCCACCGGCCCGGTCGGTGCGCCGGCAGCCAGCCGCGGCAGGTGCACCGGGGGCGCGGCGCCGGCAAGTCCCACGCGCAGATTGACCAGCTCCACCGGCATGTCCAGCGCATGCCCGTAGGCCTCACGGTGGGCGGCGTGGAAGTCGTCCGCGGCGCGGGCCAGCCCACGCCAGGGGACCGCCAGCGTGGTGGCCTGCCCGGCGTAGCGCAGATCCAGCGAGCGGCGCGCCACGGGATCAGGTACGCCCTCCTCCGCCAGCGAGTCGCGCCCCTCGGCCTCCATGGCGGCGAAGAGCCGTTCCAGCTCGGCCTCGGCCAGCGCGTCCAGCAGACCCTGTCGGGTGCGCGAGAGCTGGCGGCCGGGCGGGGCCACCAGCATGCCCAGGGCGGAGAGCACGCCGCCGTGCATGGGCACCAGGGCGCGGCCCATGCCGAGCGCATCGGCCAGGGCGCAGACGTGCAGGCCGCCGGCGCCGCCGAAGGGCATCAGAGTGAAGCCGCGCGGGTCGATGCCGCGCTGCACCGAGATCACGCGCAGGGCCTGGGCCATGTGCTCGTTGGCGATCTTGAGAATCCCCTCGGCGGCCGCCTCGACGGAGAGCCCCAGCCGCTCGGCCAGTGGGCGCATGGCGGCGCGGGCCGCCGCGACGTCCACCGGCAGACCCCCACCCAGGCGGGTGCTGCCCGGCAGGTGGCCGAGGATGAGGTTCGCGTCGGTGACGGTAGGCTCGCCCCCACCCTGCCCGTAGCAGGCGGGCCCGGGCGCGGCCCCGGCCGACTGCGGCCCCACCTGCAGCAGGCCGCCGGCATCGATCCAGGCGATGGAACCGCCGCCGGCGCCGATGGTGTGCATGTCGACCATGGGCACGGCCACCGGATAGCCCGCGATCTCGCTCTCGCTGATGAGCCCGATCTCGCCGTCGATCATGGCGACATCGGTGGAGGTGCCGCCCATGTCGAAGGTGAGCAGCCGCTCACGGGCCGACTCGCGCGCCACGTGGCGCGCACCCATGAGCCCGCCGGCCGGACCTGACAACAGGAGCTGCACGGCCTGCTCGCCGGCCTGGTCGGCGCTGATCGTACCGCCGTGGCTCTGCATGACCTTGAGCCGGGCCGGCGTGATGCCCGCCTCCAGGCGCGCGAGGTAGCCCTGCATCAAGGGGCCGACGTAGGCGTTGAGCCAGGTAGCCATGCTGCGCTCGTACTCGCGGTACTCGGGCAACACCTGCGAGGAGCGGGAGACGAACAGGCCCTCGGGCACCGCGGCCTCGACGGCCCGCTCGAAGCGGTCGTCGACGAAGGCGAACAGCAGGTTGATGGCCACCGCCTCGGGGGCGAGACGCGCCAGTTCGGCACGCAAGGCCGCCAGGTCGTCCCCGGTGAGCGGCTCGACCACGCTGCCGTCGGCGGCGAGCCGCCCGCCGGTCTCCAGGCAGAGTTCGGCCGGCACGGGCGGGGATACCGGCGGCGGCTGCAGATCGTAGAGGTCGCGCCGTGCCTGGCGGCCGATGGTGAGCACGTCGGCCAGGCCCCGGTTGGTCACGTAGGCCGTGCGCACGCCCCTGCCCTCGAGCACCGCATTGGTGGCCACGGTGGAGCCGTGGATCACGCGCAGGCCCCGCAGGTCGAGCCCGAGCTCGCGGATGCCCTCGAGGATCGCCCGCTCGGGGGCCTCGGGCGTGGACAGCACCTTGTGCACGCGAAAGCCCGCGCCGTCGAAATAGACGAAGTCGGTGAAGGTGCCGCCGGTGTCCACGCCCAGCAGCCGCGGGGAACCCGGGGAGGGGGAATCGGTCATTCAGGTTGTCATCGAAGTGTCATTACAAGGCCTGTCGCCGCACTGTTACAATCCCGTGATACAGGACGGAACGATGCGCGGCGACGCGCCCAACAAGAAGAACGCAGTTTAAGGGATATGACCGCCAAATTCCTCGTCGAGGCCCGCCACCTGTACCGCCGGTATGGGGGCGCCTATGCCGTTAACGACATCAGCCTGACCCTGCGCCAGGGGGAGGTGCTCGGCCTGCTCGGCCCCAACGGCGCCGGCAAGAGCACCACCATGCGCATGCTCACCGGCAACCTGGCCCCGAGCGCGGGCGAGATCCATATCAACGGCATTGACCTGCTCGACCAGCCCCGCCAGGCCAAGCGCCACCTGGGCTACCTGCCGGAGCAGCCGCCCGTGTACCGTGACCTGCGCGTGGACGAGTACCTCGGCTACTGCGCCCGCCTGCACGGCCTGAAGAGCGGCAAGGCGGCGTCGGCCATGGCCGACGCCCTGGAGCGCTGCGCGCTCACCGACGTGAGGCGCCGACTCATCGGCAACCTGTCCAAGGGCTACCAGCAGCGCGTGGGCATCGCCCAGGCCATCCTGCACCGCCCGGCCGCGGTCATCCTCGACGAGCCCACCGTGGGCCTGGACCCGATCCAGATCCGCGAGATACGCGGCCTGATCCGCGAACTGGGGCGCGAGCACGCCGTGATCCTCTCCACCCACATCCTCCCGGAGGTGCAGGCCGTCTGTGATCGCGTGCAGATGATCCACCAGGGCCGCACGGTGTTCGACGATACCCTGGACGGCCTGGAGAATCGCCACGCCGAGCCGGTGCTGGTCGCCGCCTTCGAGCACCCGCCAGCAGAGGCGGCGCTGCTCATGATCACGGGCGTGGAGGCGGTCGAGCCGCTGGCGGACGGGCGCTTTCGCATCCGCCACCGTGACGACACCCGCAGCGCCGCGGCGCTGGCCGAGGCGGCTGCGGAGGGCGACTGGGGATTGACTGAGCTTACGCCCGAGCGGGCCACCCTGGAGCAGATCTTCGTCGACCTGGTGCACCGCGAACCTGACAGCGAGGCCGCCGCATGATCGCCACCATCGCCCGCACCGAGTTCCGCCGCCTGTTCTTCTCGCCGCTGGCCTGGGCCATCCTGGCCGTGAGCCAGTTCGTGCTCGCCCTGCTGTTCCTGGTCTTCACCGAGAGTTTTCTCACCGAGATCCAGCCGACCTACGCCGGCCAGCCGGGGGCCCCGGGGGTGACCGACGCGGTGGGCTCGCCGCTGTTCTTCTGGGCGGCCTTCATCATGCTCGCCATCATGCCGCTGCTGACCATGCGCCTGATCGCCGACGAGCGCCAGGCCGGCACGCTCACCCTGCTGGTCTCCGCGCCCATTTCCAGCGCCCAGATCGTGCTCGGCAAGTACCTGGGCCTGCTGGGCTTCATCGTGGTGATGATCGCGATGGTGATGCTGATGCCGCTCTCGCTGGCGGCCGGCACCAGCCTCGACTGGGGCAAGCTCGCCGCCAGCGCGCTGGGGCTGCTGCTGCTGCTCGGCTCCTTCGGTGCTGCGGGGCTGTACCTCTCCAGCCTCACCCAGCAGCCGCTGGTGGCCGCCGTGAGCAGCTTCGGGCTGCTGCTGTTCCTGGTGGTGCTCTATATCTCCGGCAGCACCCAGTCTTCGGCCAGCGAGCTGTTCGTCTACATCTCGCACTACGGCCACTTCCTGTCCTTCCTGCAGGGCGTGTTCGACACCAGCGACCTGGCCTATTACCTGCTGTTCATTGCGACCTTCCTGGTGCTGACCATCCGGCGCCTGGACAACGACCGCCTGCAACGCTGAGCCGACCCGCGACCCATGAAGATCGACGCCGCATCCCGCCGCCTCACCCGCGTCCAGAACATCGCCTTTATCGTGCTGCTGCTCGCCGCCGTCGGCCTGCTGGCCTGGCTGAGCCTGCAGTACCGCTTCGAGGCCGACTGGACCGTGGGCAACCGCAACACCCTGAGTGCGGAGACGCAGGAGCTGCTCTCGCGCATCGAGGGCGAGCTGCGCATCACCGCCTATGTTTCGGATGACGCGGAGCTGCATCGCCGCGTGACCGACCGCATCGATCGCTACCGGCGCCACAAGGCCGACGTGAGCCTGCACTTCGTCAACCCGGACCTCGAACCGGAGCGCGCCCGGGTCGACGAGATCCAGCGCCCCGGCCAGCTCGTGCTGCGCCTGGGCGAGCGCAAGGAGGTGGTGGGCGACCTGGCCGAGCAGACCATGGCCAACGCCCTGCAGCGCCTGACGCGCGGCGAGGAGCGCTGGGTGCTGTTCCTCGAGGGCCACGGCGAGCGCGCACTCGCCGGCACGGACAGCAAGGGTCTGGCCCAGCTCGCCCAGGTGCTGGAGCGCTCGGGCCTCGGCCTGCGTCCGCTCAACCTGGTGCGTACCCCCGCCATCCCGGACAATATCGCCCTGCTGGTGATCGCCGCCCCGCAGCAGCCGCTGCTCGAAGGCGAGGTCGACCTGATCCGCCAATACGTCGACAACGGCGGCGCCCTGTTATGGCTGGTCGAACCCGGCGAGCTGCAGGGCCTGGCGCCGCTGGCCGAGCACCTGGGCATCGACCTGCCCGATGGCCTGCTGGTGGATGCCAACCAGCAGCTGCGCTCGCTGCTGGGCATGGACCATCCGGCCATCATCCCGGTGGCCGAGTATGGGCGCCACCCGGCGACGGCGGGCATGGAGGTCTTCACCCTGTTCCCCATCGCGCGGCCGGTGCGCTCGCTTGGCAGCGAGGCCTTCACACAGCAGCCGCTGCTCACCACCCTCACCGATACCTGGCTCGAAACCGGCCCGCTGGAGGGCGACATCAGCTTCGACGCAGAGGCCGGCGACCAGCCCGGGCCGCTGACCCTCGGCCTGGCCCTCACCCGCGAGAAGGAAGACAGCGAGCAACGCATCGCCGTGATCGGCGACGCCGACTTCCTCTCCAACGGCTTTCTGGGCCACGGCGGCAACCTGGACCTGGCCACCAGCCTGACCAACTGGCTCGCCGCCGACGACACCCTGATCGCCATCACCAGCCGCAGCGCGCCGGACACCCGGCTCGACATCTCGCCGGGCTATGGCTACACGGTCGCGATCTTCTTCCTGTTCGTGTTGCCGCTGGCCCTGCTGGCCGCCGGCGTCACCATCTGGCTGCGCCGCCGCAGGGCCTGAGGCGTCGAGGAGTCCCACATGGCCAGCCAGCGCACCCGCCTCCTGATCAACCTCGGCCTGCTGCTCGCGGTCGCCGTACTGGCCGCCATCGCGCTCCTGGGCCGCGGCACGGACGCCCCGGGCGAGCGGCTCACCGCCCTGGACCCCGAGCGCGTCGCGCGCATCACGGTACACGGCGAAGACCAGCCCCCCGTGCGCCTGGAACGGCGCGGCGCGCACTGGTGGCTGACGAGCCCCTGGGAACTGGAGGCGAGCCCGCGGCGTATCGCCGATCTCGCGGCCCTCGCGAACGCGCCAAGCCGGGCCGCCTACGCGGCCGCCACCCTCGACCTGGCACGCTACGGCCTCGCCCCGCCCCGCATGCGCCTGGAACTCGATGACACCGTGATCGAGTTCGGCGCCACCAACCCGGTGACCCGCCAGCGCTACGCCCGCGTCGGCGACACGGTGCACCTGATCGACGACACGCACACCTACCTCCTCAACGCCACCACCGAGAGCTACCTCGGCCCGCGCCTGCTGCCGCGCGAGGCGCAGATCGTCACGCTGGCACTGCCCGACCGGCGCATCGAGCGCGACGCCACCGGCGGCTGGCGCACCGACGGCGCAGAGACCACCCCGGACGATGCGCAGGCCCTGATCGATGCCTGGCGGCGCGCCGAGGCCCTGTGGGCCCGGCCCTTCATCCCGCAGGACGACCTCCCCGAGGTACGCATCACCCTGGCGGACGGCCAGGTGCTGCGCTTCGCCGTGGCCGGCACCGCCCCCGACCTCTTGCTGGCGCGCCCGGACCTGGGCTTCGTCTACACCCTGCCGGCGGAGGCAGCGGCAGGGTTGCTGGATACGCCGGGGGCCGCGGAAGAACGCGACTAACCGCCGATAGACCGTGGAGCGCCGTCCCGCACAGACGCCTCGCCATCCCCCCGCCCACCGGGCCACACCGGAACCTTGGTGTTCGTTCGCGGACCGATGACAGACACCCCTGGTTTACAGCCTTCGCCGGTTGTGCCACGGTTTCGCTTTGGCATGGCCATGCCCTTCAGGAGAACACACATGCAGATCATCAAGGGACTGCGCGTTGCGCTGACCGCCGGGGTGCTGGCCCTGATCCTCGGCGCCTGCGCGACGCCGGAGCCCCGCCCGGATGAGGCGGACGCGCAGGCGGCCACGACAGACAGCGCGCTCGATCGCCAGCTCAAGGAGTGCTACCTGATCGGACAGATGTACCTCTGGTCGGTCAAGGACTTCAGCCAGGGACTGCCGCTGGAAACGGCACAGGACACCAGCCGCCGCGCCTTCTTCAACGACGTGCCGCAGCTCGCCGACTACCAGCACTCCATCGCCCAGGTGGTGTACCAGGAGCGCCCGCCGGACAGCTACCCCGCCAGCCGCTACCTGCGCATCAAGTACGCGGAATGCGCCAAGACCGTGAGCGACGTCGAGCTCGGCCAGAAGTCGACCATGTGCTTCAACCTGGTGCTGCTCTCGGAGGTGGTGCACGAGATGCGCGACGCCGGCCGGACCCGAGAAGAAGTCGCCGAGGCCTTCGCCGCCACCAACCAGCGCCTGGAATCCTACACGCCCATGATCAGCGCCATCTTCGCCAGCGACGGCTCCCGCGAGGACTACAACGCGGGCCTCTACACCCGCTGCCTCACGAGCTACGCCCTGCAGTCCGCGGAGTGATCCGCGGGGGCGCATGCCGCCCCGATCCGTTACAATACCGCCTGGCCGACACGGGCCGGCCGTCTGGCCGGCCCGGTGTCATTGAACTGCCCGTAATCGACCGACGATGACCGACCCGTCCCAGATGAGCACCCCGTTCTGCGTGACCGTCGCCTCGCCCGAGGAACTGGGGGCGGCGCTGGCCGATCCGCGCACCCTGGCCGTCATCCGCTTCGCCGACGCCCCGGCGCTCGACCCGGCCGAGCCGCGCCTCGTCCAAGTGGGACTCGCGCCGATGGGCGACACCGACCGCATCGAGATCTGGCGCAGCCCGCAGCCGGTGGAGACGGGCAGCGACGGCCCCTTCAGCTATGCCCGCACGCCCGACGCGCTGCTGGTACACGCCCTGATCGACGAGGCCGATTTCAACAGTCTGGAAGACGCCGTCGAGCACCTGTACCGCGAGTTCTTCGCCGTGCTCGAGCGCCAGGCCTATTCGCACCAGCTGCGGGTGTGGAACTACTTCCACGACATCAACCGCGAGATTCCGGAACTCGAGCGCTACCGCAGCTTCTGTCTCGGCCGCCACCGCGTGCTGGAGGCCATCCCGGACTTCGAACGCACGCTGCCGGCGGCCACCGCCATCGGCACCCACGCCCCAGGCCTGCAGCTCTACGCCCTGGCCGCGCGCGAGCCGGGCCTGCAGATCGAGAACCCGCGCCAGGTGAGCGCCTTCCGCTACCCCGAGAAATACGGCC
>DSBO01000071.1 GCA_011046015.1 Thioalkalivibrio sp.
ATCCCAGCGCATCGTTTTTATACCCATAGCTTTATATCTCCGACTGCCTGGCAATTTCTTTGGCTTTGGCGATATCAGTTATTTGAGAACTTTTGTCGCCACCGGAAAGAAGTATCACGACAACGGCGTCTTTCTACACAAAATAGACTCTGTAGCCGGGGCCGTAGAAGATTCGCAACTCACTCACACCTTCTCCGACGGGTGCTACATCGCCGAAATGGCCCATTTCGACTCGATCAATCCTCGCCTGAATCGAGCCTTTGCCCGTCGGTCCTTGAGGGACCTGAACCACTTCGTGAATCTAGCTGTCGTCCTGACTTCTATCGTATGCTAACCGTAGTTCACATAACGAGCGATGTCAACTATAGTTCACGTTGAGCCTTCTAGCGCCCCGCATAACCGGATATTCTCAGTTTTCAGTGACGTCCCACCCTTCGAGTACGGGAGAATGTGATCAAAATGCAGCTCATCGGTTGCGCCGCACGTGACGCACTTACCACCATCGCGCGCCCAAATCTCCAATTTGACGCTGGTCGGAATGATGAGGCTGCGCTCAGCGAAGCGACTGGAAACCTCCTCAGCGGCTGATTCAGCAGAAACGTTTTCCACAGCCACCAGCTTGAACTTAAAAACATTCCTGATACCGTCATTCTCAGTCCAAGAATCTACCAAGTGGAAAAATCCGTTGTCGGTCCAAATGCCGGCTTTGATTTTTTCGTAGACCTGAACAATGTCTGGCCCTTTTTTTCCCGCCTTGAACCCTTGAGCGGCCTGATAGAATTTGCCATTCTCGGTAAGTGTCCCGCTAGCGAGCCGCTCAGGTTGATCGAGAACCTTGGGATCAGATATTCCTTTACGCTTTGGCTCGTCGTGACCTTCATAAATAAGGACTGCACCGTCGTCCTGCACTTCATCACGATAAGGGGAGTTAGGGCGTACTGACATAAGGATGACGGAATGATGGCCCTTCAGCCGAAAATTCATGCCTCGCTGAAGGCTTGCGCCTTCTTTCTGACACATCTCGAGGTACGAAATGACATTGCCTCTCAAACTTTAACTCCTGGTGAGAACATAATTACAATTAGGGGCCCCAAATGTCCGGTTTAAACCGGACATTTGGGGCCGATAACACCCCTGCCACCAATATAATCAATCACCTACCAGAAACAAACCGGACAAACCGCCTCCAAACGGACACCCGACTACATACCGCCACCCACCCCCAATCTCCCCGGCACTCCCAATCCATACACATCCGGATCGTACATCTCTTCCGCCTTCACCGGCTGGATGCTGAAGGCGCCGGGCGCGATGGCCTGGGCGACGTAGCTCAGGTGGTAGTTGCCGGCCGAGAGGTAGTCGGAGTAGAACCTCACGGCGTCGTGGCGCAGCTCCTGGTGGTAGAAGCTCCAGCGTGAGTAGCCGTAGCTCATCCAGTCGTCGTACTGGTACCACCAGGAGCCGCCGGCGGCCTGGAACTCGCCTTTCTGGGCGTCGATGATCGAGGCGGTAGCGAGGTCGCGGTTGACGGGCTCGAGGCCGCCGGGGACGGGGTCGTCCACCACCACGAAGTTGCGGGCGGCGGGGAGGGAGACGTAGAGGTCCACGCGCACGAGTTCGCCGCGCTTCAGTTCGACGTCGTTGCCCAGCAGCACCCATTGCCCGTTGCGCTCGACGCTGTATTCGCGGCGGATCTCGATGCCGCTGTTGACGGGCTCGGCGCGCGCATCCACGAGCGCGTAGTCCAGGCGTGCGCTGTAGTAGAGGCGGCCCTCGCCCTGACGCTGGATGCGCACCTCGGCGCGGGTGCCGGGATCGTCCGGCGTGACGCTGCGCAGGAGGGCGACGGGCGGGTCGCGGCGGTCGGTGAATGCGGCCTCGCCGAGGCTCGCGTCGTTCAGCCAGGCCTGCACCTGCATGTTCGGCACGGCGGGTTCGTACACGCGGCTGTAGTCGATGAGGGCGTTCATGCAGAAGAGGTTTTCCTGCGTGTTTTCCCAGTGGGTGCGCGCGCCTCGCGTCTGCGTGATGGTGCGCACCAGCTTGTAGGGCACGTCGGCCACCTTTGCCGCGCCGGCCTCGGTCTCGCCGTACTGCGTGAGGGTGGAGAGGATGGCGCAGTTGTCGCGCAGCGGCGTGGCGAGGATGCGGGTGTAGCCGTCGTCGAGTTGCTCGCTGAAGATGAACTTGCCGCCGGTCTGGTTGGCGTGGGCGAGGATCATGTCGGCGACCTCGGCACGGATGGCCTCGGTGCCTTCCACGCCCAGCGCGGCCTGCAGGTACATGGCCTTGCCGAAGAGGCTCATGTCGGGCACGTGGCGGTGGTAGCGCTCGATGTCGCTGCGGTCGATCACCCCGTGCGGGGCGAGCGCGGCCAGCGCCACGGCGCGCACGGTGGACTGCATGCCGGTGCTGTAGAAGCTGGGCGTGACGTCCTTGCGCAGCAGGGTGTCGAGGTAGCCGTGCAGGCGTCGCTCGACCTCGGCGGGCACGGGCTCGCCCGCGTGGCGCAGCCAGTTGAAGGCGAGCGCGGTGTAGGCGGAGAGGTAGGGGCTGACGTACTGGTCCTGCGGGACGAAGTAGGTCATGCCGCCGTTGGGCGCCTGGAAGTCGGCGGCCTGCTCCAGGATGCGGGCCGGCAGCTGCGGGGCGTCCTCCCAGGCGAGCGCATCGGGCAGCCAGGCCTTGAGGCCGTTGTAGTGCGAGGCCATCGTGCCCTTGGAGAGCTTCTGCTCCCAGCAGCTGTAGGGGTAGTCGCGCATGTATTCGAAGGCGCCCTCCACGTTGCCGATGACGCTGGGGGCGAGCGTGACGCCGACGCGCCCGGTGTCGCCGCGCATGCCCTCGGGGAACAGGATGGCCTCGACCACCTCGCCTGCCTCCGTGGTGCCGTAGGTGGCCGCCGTCTCCAGGCGGCCGCGGCGCTGCACGGGCAGGCGGTGCTGCAGCACGTCGCGGTCGGTGGCGTCGCCCGCGCTGGCGGTGAAGCGCAGCTCGCCGTCGCGCGTGGTGGCCACCGGCAGGAAGACGGTGTGGCGCGCGTAGGGCTCGGCGGTGATGCGCCGCGTGACCAGCGGCACGCCGCCGGCGAGCGGGCCCTCGGCGTGGATGGTGACGGTGAGCTCGCGCGTGCGGTCGGTGCGGTTCATCACGCTGAAGCCCGCCTGGAAGCGGTCGCCCGCCAGCACCTGGTTGGGCATCACCGGGCGCAGCTCGGTGGGGCGGTTGACGCGGAACATGCCCTGGCCGAGCCCGAGGCGGTCGCCCGGTGTGACGGCCAGCGCGAGCACCCGCCAGCCGGTGAGGTTGTCCGGCACCTGGAACTCGACGGTCTTCTGCTCGCCGGGCTGCAGCACGAGCGAGGGGTTCCAGTAGCCAACGTATTTGAAGACGCTGCGCATCTGCAGACTGTCGCCGCCGTCGCCGCCGGCGTTGGCGCCCTTCTTCTCGAACAGCTGCCGCCCGACCAGGCGCATGAGCAGGTTGAAGTCGCGCAGGTCGCGGCCCTCGAGCCGGTAGAAGCCGGGATAGGGATCGAAGTAGCCGGCGCCGCCCTGGATGAGGTCGAAGACGGATTCGTCCAGCGCGATCACGGCGAGCTCCACCGGCTGGTCGTCGGCCCCCGTCGCGGGGCTGGCCGCGAGCGTGACGCGCACGGTGTCGCGCGGACGGTATTCCTCGGCTGCCGGCGTGACGCGGACCTCCAGCCGCTTGCTGTCGTCCATCACGGTGGTCTGTACCCAGCCGGTGCGCATGGCGGGCTTGCCGAGGTCCAGCGCGCCGTCCTCGCCCATGGGTTTCTCCACGCGCGGTGACATGGCCGTGACGGAGAGGTAGAAGCCGGGCAGCATGTCCTCGGTGACCGTGAATTCGATCACCGGGGTACTGCCTGCCAGCGGCTGCACCCAATGCGCGATGACGCCGTAGCGCTCCACGCTCACCAGCGCCTGCGCACCGGGGAAGGGGTTCTTCACCAGGTAGCGCGCGGTGTCGCCCACGCGGTAGGCGTCCTTTTCGGGGACGATGTCGATGCGGTTGTCATTCTCGTCTTCCCACACCACCTGGCCCTTGCCCACCACCCACTGGTTGAGCGTGGTGCTGTGCGCACGACCACGGGTGTCCACGATGCTGGCGACGACCTGGTGCAGGCCGGCGTTCTGGGGCGTGTAGCTGCAGTCGCCGCCGCGTTCACCCGGCGTGAGTTCGCAGCGCGAGAGTTCCTCCCACTCGTGCACGTAACGGGTGAGATAGGCGTTGCCCGCGCCCTTGACGCGGGTGGCCTTCGTCACCCGCTGGCGGATGACGATCGCCACCGGCGTGTCGGCCACCGGCTCGCCGCGATGATCCACGACCAGCGTCTGCACGCTGGCGGGTTCGTCTTCCTTCTGTACCCAGTGCTCGCTCTTCAGGCCCACGTAGCGGTCGCGCCCGGCATAGGCCGCGTTGGTGAAGCCCGCCACGTACTTGCCGCGGTCGTCGCGCACGGCGCTCTCCACCAGCAGGTTGCCGTAGAGCACACGCGCCTCGGGGATGGCGATGGCCAGCCCGTGCTCGCCCTGCGCGTTCACGCTCGCGATCTCCTCGTGCAGGGTCTCGCGCTCGGGCTGGCCCATCACGTAGGTATCGAAGTGGAAGCGGGCCGCCAGCGGATCGCGTAGCCTCAGCGAGCGCGCGTTCACCTGCACGGTGATGCGCGCCTCGGCATTGGCGTAGGGTCCGCCGGCGTGCAGGCTCGCCAGCGTGTCGATCTTGAGCGTGTCGCCCTGGCGGAAGTCCTCGCCGTTGAGCGTGGTGCTCACGCGAAACGGCGAGGGCGTGAAGTCGCTCACCAGCACGCGCAGGGGCTGCAGCTCGCCGGCGTTGTCGAAGGCGGCGTCCAGGGTGAAGCGGTACCAGCCGACCGCGCCGTTCTTCGAGACGGTGAACTCGCCGTGGTGCGCCCCGAAGTCGTTGAGCGTGAGGTTCGGTTCCTCGTGCACCGTCTTGCCGGTGGGGTCGACGACCTTGAGCGTGTAGGCCCCGCGCGGGGCGGGCACCAGGCTGCGGTTGTCCTGGTCGCGCACGTAGAGCTTGTACTGGATGGTGTCGCCGGCCTTGTACACGCCCTGGGCGGTGGTGCCCCAGGCCACGAGGTGGCCGTAGCGCTGGCGCAGGTCGCCGCCGTACCAGTAGGGCTCGGTCTGGTAGTCGTGGGAGAGCGGCAGCAGGGCCATCTCCCCGCCCTGCTCGATGCGGGCGAAGAGATGCGGGCGGCTGTCGTTCCAGTTGTGCATGGCCTCGAGCCTGGGGTCGATCTCGTTGAGGCCGGCGAGCATCGCCACGCCCCCGGCATCCGTGCGCGCCTCGCCCAAGAGATCGCCGCCGGCGGCGAGCCCGGGGAAGGTGGCGCGCAGCAGCGTGACCTTCGCGTCCTTCACCGGCTGGCCGTCGTCCAGGCGCGTGACCCACACCAGCGTGTTGTAGTGCCCGGCCTTGGCATGCACGCCGAAGGGCGTGACCTGGGCGTGGAAGCGGCGCGCCTGGTCGCCCTTGCTCACCGGCGGCCGGGTGTCCACCCGGCCCATGACGAAGCCGGACTGCCCGCCCAGCAGGTCGCGCACGCCCAGCGGGTGGCGGTAGGCGATGTCGACGATGGGCGGCAGCTCGACGCGGTGCGTCTGGTTCTGGCGCGCGCCCTGCGGGGTGAGGGCGTCGTAGTGCAGGGTGAGCGCCTCGATGTTGTTGAGCACGATGGGCGTCTCGGACTCGATGGCCGCCTCCAGCACCGAGACGGGGTGGGTGAGCGTGAAGTCGGGCTTGCGGTGGTCGGTGAGGAAGGGGGTGTCCACCGCCTGCGGCAGCGCGCGGCCGAACTCGTCGCGCAGTGCGGCATCGATGGTGAGCCGGTAGGTCTCGAAGGCCTTGAGGTTCTCCGGCAGCCAGACGATGTATTCGGCGCCGCGGCGATGCGGCTGGTTGAGGCGCGAATAGCCGTAGGTGTTGGCCCAGGGGTCGTAGTCCTCGCGCCCGCCCGCCAGGTCCGGATCGAGCCGCACGTGGGCCTTCACCTCCTCCTTGACCACCGGCGTGCTGAAGATGAGGCCGACGTTGGCCATCGGGTTGCAGCGCCGCGTGTCGTCGGTGGCGGCGATGGTGAGCGGCCGGTCGCGGTTGTCCTGGCAGCGCAGGCCGAGGAAGCGGAAGGCCGGGAAGGTGTTGAAGGCGACCACCAGGCGCTGCTCGATGCCGCGCTCACTGCCCTGCGCCGGCACGACGCCGGGGGCGATATGCAGCGCCGCGTCGGCATCCGGCGGCAGCTCGGTGACGGGGCTCACCAGCCAGCCGCGGTCGGTCTCTCCTTCCCTGTTCGGCAGGTTCTCCACCTGCACGGGATAGCCCCTGCCGCCCTGCCGGAACTGCAAGGCCTCGGCCACCGAGGCGCGCGTGACCTCCTGGTTGAAGACCACCCGTACCTGCGGCGTGCCCGGCGCACGCCAGGTGTGGAACTGGTACCACTCGAGCTTCGGGCGCTGGGTGATGAATTCGTGCACCACGGGCGCGGCGAGGGTGGCGCCGTCCTCCGCCTGGATACCCGGCTGCATGACGAGGCGGTAGCGCGTGGCCGGCTGCATGGCGGCGCGCTCCGTGAGCTGGCAGGCCAGCGCGCTGGTGTTGAGCCAGCGCCACTCGCAGTCCAGCGCGGGTTCGATGGTGACGGGGATCTCGGCGGCGGTCCGCTCCATGCGCCCCACCGGCACCACGGGCCGGTTGAAGCTGAACACGATCTGGCGGCTGGCGGGCACGTCCTCGCCGGCGGGCGTGATGCGGGTGATCTGAAGCGGCCCCGTGCCGGCATTGAACTCTGCCGAGTCGAAGGCGGCGAAACTGCCGGTGGCGAGCAGACCGAGAAGGGCCAGTGCGGCCGCGAAGATCCCGCGCATGTCATGATCCCTGACGTTGTTATTGTGGTGGTGGCCCGGAAGGCTGGGCAAAGCCGATTGGGCCCAATTACGTTAGAATAGCAGCCCGCCTCCGGCCCGACGCCGACCAGTCTATCACCGACGCCCGACAGCTACCTTCACGTGTCCAGCCCGCTACACGAACTCGAACAGCGCCTCGACAGCTGCATGCAGCGCGACCGTCATCGCCTGCGCCGCCGCCTCAAGCGGCTGGCGCGCCAGCCCGATGCGGCCGCGCGCGAGCAGCTCGCCCAGGCCATCGAGGCCTCGGCCGCCACCCGCCAGGCGCGCCTGGACAACCTGCCGCGGGTGACCTACCCGGAGGAGCTGCCGGTCAGCGGCCGGCGCGAGGCGATCCGCGAGGCGCTGGAGCAGCACCAGGTCATCATCGTCTGCGGCGAGACCGGCTCGGGCAAGACCACCCAGCTGCCTAAGATCTGCCTCGAGGCCGGGCGCGGCGTGAACGGCTACATCGGCCACACCCAGCCGCGGCGCATCGCGGCGCGCGCCGTGGCCACGCGCATCGCCGAGGAGATGAACACGCCGCTGGGCGCGCAGGTCGGCTTCAAGGTGCGTTTCTCCGAGCACGTGAGCGCGGAGAGTTACGTGAAGCTCATGACCGACGGCATCCTGCTGGCCGAGATCCAGCACGACCGATTCCTCGATGCCTACGACACGCTCATCATCGACGAGGCCCACGAGCGCAGCCTCAACATCGACTTCCTGCTCGGCTACCTGCGACAGCTGCTGCCGCGCCGGCCCGACCTCAAGGTGATCATCACCTCGGCCACCATCGATCCGGAACGCTTCGCGAAACACTTCGGCGATGCCCCCATCATCGAGGTGTCGGGCCGCACCTACCCGGTGGAGGTGCGCTACCGCCCGCTGCACGGCGAGAACGAGGACGAGCGCGACCGCGACCTGCAGCAGGCCATCCGCGAGGCGGTGGACGAGCTCGCCGAGGAAGGCCTGGGCGACATCCTCGTCTTCCTGCCGGGCGAACGCGAGATCCGCGAGACGGCCGAGTCGCTGCGCAAGCACCATCCGAAGCACACCGAGATCCTGCCGCTGTACGCGCGGCTCTCGGCCAGCGAACAGAACCGGGTGTTCGCCCCGCACACGGGCCGGCGCATCGTGCTGGCCACCAACGTGGCCGAGACCTCGCTCACCGTGCCCGGCATCCGCTATGTGATCGACACGGGCCTGGCGCGCCTCTCGCGCTATTCCTGGCGCGCCAAGGTGCAGCGCCTGCCCATCGAGCCGGTCTCGCAGGCCTCGGCTAACCAGCGCAAGGGCCGTTGCGGGCGCGTGGCCGAGGGCATCTGCATACGCCTCTATTCCGAGGATGACTTCAACAACCGCCCCGAATTCACCGACCCGGAGATCCTGCGCACCAACCTCGCCTCGGTCATCCTGCAGATGGCGCAGCTCGGCCTGGGCGAGCCCGGGGACTTCCCCTTCGTCGAGCCGCCGGACAGCCGGCTCATCAAGGACGGCTACAACCTGCTGCACGAACTCAATGCGGTCGATGCGGGCAACCGCATCACGCCGCTGGGGAAGAAGATCGCGCAGCTGCCCATCGATCCGCGCCTGGCGCGCATGCTGCTCGCCGCGCAGCAGGAAGGCTGCCTGCGCGAGGCGCTGATCATCGTCAGTGCCCTCTCCATCCAGGACCCGCGCGAACGTCCGCACGACTTCCAGCAGGCCGCCGACGAGAAGCACAAGCGCTTCGCCGACGAGCACTCGGACTTTCTCGCCCACGTGAACCTGTGGGACTACCTGCACGAGCAGATGCGCCACCTGACGCAGAACAAGCTGCGCAAGCTCTGCCGCGACGAGTTCATCTCCTACATCCGCCTGCGCGAGTGGCACGACGTGCACCGCCAGCTGCGCGCGCAGCTCAAGGACATGGGCGTGCGCGAGAACGAGCAGCCGGCCGAGTACGCCCCGCTGCACCGCGCCCTGCTCACGGGGCTACTGGGCAACATCGGCTATCGCGATGAGGATCGCGAGTTCATGGGGGCGCGCAACCGCAAGTTCCTGGTGTTCCCGGGCTCGGGGCTTTCGAAAAAGCCGCCGAAGTGGCTCATGGCGGCGGAACTGGTGGAGACCTCGCGGCTCTTCGCCCGCACCGTGGCGAAGATCGAGCCGCAGTGGGTGGAAGAACTCGCCGCGCACCTCATCCATCATCACTATTACGAACCGCACTGGCAGCGGCGCCGCGCACAGGTGGGGGCCTACGACCGGCTCACGCTCTACGGGCTGGTGATCAACCCCAACCGGCGCGTGAACTACAGCCAGATCAACCCGAAGGAGGCGCGCGAGATCTTCATCCGCCACGCGCTGGTATACGGCGAGTACGAGACGAAGGCGCCCTTCTTTTTGCACAACCGCCAGCTCATCGAGGACGTGGAAGACCTGGAGGCCCGCTCGCGCCGCCGCGACATCATGGTGGACGAGGAGACGCTCTACGGCTTCTACGACCGGCGCCTGCCGGCCGACGTGTGCAACGGCCCCGGCTTCGAGGCCTGGCGCAGGGAGATCGAACGCGACGACCCGCAGGCGCTGTTCTTCACCCGCGAGGAGGTGATGCAGCACACGGCCGCCGGGGTGACGGCCGCGCAGTTCCCGGACGTGATCGACCTCGGCGGCCTGCGCGCGCCGGTGAGCTACCACTTCGAACCGGGCAGCGACGAGGACGGCGTGACCGTGACCCTGCCGGTGGGCGGCCTCAACCAGGTGGACGCCGCGCGCGCCGACTGGCTGGTGCCCGGGCTCATCGAGGAGAAGCTCACCGCGCTGATCCGCGGCCTGCCCAAGGCCCTGCGCCGCCACTTCGTGCCCGCCCCGGACTTCGCCCGCGCCTGCCTGGAGGCCCTGACGCCCGGCGAGACCCGGCTCACCGAGGCGCTGGCCGCGCGCCTGAAACAGATGACCGGCGTGGACGTGCCACCCGGGGCCTGGGCCGAGGACCAGCTCGAGCCCCACCTGCGCCTGCGCTACCGGGTGGTGGACGCCAGCGGCGGGACGCTGGCCGCCGGTCGCGACCTCGACGCCCTGCAGGCACAGCTGGGGGGCCGCATCGCCGAGCAGTTCGAGACCCTGCAGGCGCAGGCCGGCACCGCCGAGGGGCTGGAGCGCGAGGGCCTCACGGCCTGGGACTTCGGCGCGCTGCCCGAGACGGTGGAGATCGAGGGCCAGGGCATCCGCATGACGGGCTACCCGGCGCTGATCGACGAGAAGGACACGGTGGCCCTGCGCGTGCTCGACAACCCGGAAGAGGCCCGCGAGGCCACCCGGGACGGCATCCTGCGCCTGGCACGCCTCGCCCTGGCCGAGCAGGAGAAGCACCTGGCAAAGAACCTGCCTGGCATCGACCGGCTCTGCCTGCAGCTCGCCACCGTGGGCAACTGCCAGGGGCTGAAGGAGGACATCCTCCGTGCCGCCTTCACCCAGGCCCTGTTCGCCGATGGCTGGCCCACCGACGCGGCGGGCTTTGCCGCGGCGCTGGAGGCCGGGCGCGGCGAGCTCTTCGCCACCGCCGAGACGCTCTGCGGCCTGCTGGCCACGGCGCTGGCCGAGTTCAACCCGATCCGCCAGCGGATCAAAAAGAACCTGCCCTTTACCTGGATCGATGCCGTGGCCGACATCCGGGATCAGCTAGACCACCTGGTCTACCCCGGGTTCGTGACCGCCACGCCCGTCCACCGCCTGCGCCAGCTGCCGCGCTACCTCAAGGCCATCAGCCGCCGCCTGGACCGGCTGGAGAGCCAGCCCGACAAGGACCGGCACCTGCGCATCGACATCGAACCGCTGTGGGAGGACTGCAAACGCCGCCTGGCCGCCACCCGCGAACCGGATGCGGCGCTGCTGGACTACCGCTGGCAGATCGAGGAACTGCGCGTGTCGCTGTTCGCCCAGGAGCTCGGCACCGAGCGGCCGGTCTCGGTGCAACGACTGGAGAAGCAGCGCAAGGCCCTGTAGGCCAGACTGGACATCGTCCCCGGTTTTGGGGAATATCGGGGGGAAGCAGGCGGGCCAATTACATAACGACAGAGCCCGCCGGATAAACACGCACCAACGTGTATTGATGACCGGCCGGGACAGGCCGGCTGCCAAAGGATCACAACATGCTACCGTCACTGCGTCGCCTGCGCGGCACGCTGTCCGCCTGTGGACTGCTGCTCGCGGGGCTGCTGTCTGCACCGCTCGCGGCCGCCGATGGTCCGATTCGCCTCGCCATCCAGCCCATCCAGACGGCCGAGACCACGGCCTCCTTCTACCGGCCGCTGATCGACTACCTGCGGGAGCAGACCGGCCTGCCGATCGAGCTGGCCACCAGCAGCAACTTCCTCACCTACTGGACGCAGATGAAACGCGGCGACTACGACCTGGTGCTGGATGCCGCGCACTTCACCGATTACCGCATCCGCGAGCTGGGTTATGTGCCGCTGGCCAAGATGCCGGGCGAGGTGAGCTACAGCCTCGTCACCCATGCCGACACCTTCATCTTCGAGCCGGCCGAACTCACCGGCAAGCCGGTCGCCTCGCTGGCCGCCCCGAGTCTCGGCATGGTGCGCATGCTGGAACTCTATCCGAATCCCCTGCGCCAGCCGCGCATTCTGGAGGCGGCGACCACCGAGGCCATCATCGAGATGATCGAATCCGGCCGGGCGGTGGCCGGCATCATCCCCACGCCCCTGCTCAACACCTACACGCAGTTCAACGTGGTGCTCACCACCGAGCCCGCCCCGCACGTCACCTTCTCGGCTTCGCCAGGGCTACCGGACGCGCAACGCATGCGGATCCAGCAGGCGCTGCTCGATGCCGGCGGCTCGCAGGCGGGTCGGGCCATGCTCGAGGCCATCGGCTTCACGGCACTGGAACGTCCCGACGTCACCGTCTACGCCGGCTACGCGCAGTTGCTGGAAGGGACCTGGGGGTACTGATCGGGAACAACACGCGTCTCCTCCGCCAGGGCATCTCGTCGGTGCGCCTGGCCCTTCGCCCCAGGGAAAGGGGCCCCGCCGCGGCCGAACAGCCGCGGCATTTTTTTGTCCGGCCATCCTGTCATCGAGACCGGCATCTGGTATATGGTAAGCGACGGCAGCCGCGAAACGGGCTGCCTCGAGGCACCGTCGTTCGCGACTCGCGTCGCGCCTGCGGCCAGGTGGCCTTGACGGGATATAAGAACAAGACGCGTCGGAGACACGACCACCATGAGACTCTACTACCAGCGCAACTGCACCGCGTCGGACGCCGTTCGCATCGCGCTCAACCTCAAGGGCATCCGTTACGACCTGGTGGACATCGACGCCACCGACGAAGACGTCTCGGCCCTGCCGCTGATCAAGGATCTGCGCGTCTCGCCCGTGCTCTACGACGACCTGCGCATGCAGGTGGAATCCCTGGCCATCATCGAATACCTGGACGAGACCTACCCCGACGTGATGCTGCTGCCGGGTACGGCCCGCGACCGCGTGCGCGTGCGCTCCATCGCCCAGCTCATCATCAGCGACATCCATCCGCTGCTGAGTCCGCGCGTGCACAACCACCTGAAGAACGAACAGGCCGGCTTCGACTGCGCGGCTTGGTCCAACCACTGGGTGAAGCTCGGCTTCAGCGCCATCGAGGAACTGCTGGCCGACAACCCGGCCACCGGTCAGTTCTGCCTCGGCAACACCCCCACCATGGCCGACGCCTGCCTCGCCCCGCAGGTGTGGCACGCGCAGAAGAGCACGCTGGAACTGAACGACTTCCCCACCGTGAAACGCGTGTACGAGAACTGCCTCAAGCTCGCCGCCTTCGAGAACGTCGCGCTGGAACTGCGCTGATCCAGACCGGCGCCCCACTCGTGGAGCGCCGGTTTTCGCCTACACCATCTTGCGCGCGCCCGGCAACAGCAGCCGGCGCAGGGTCCGCCACTCGTAGCAGGCGAGCCCCGTGAGAATCAGCGCCGTGCCCGCGAGGACGCTCGGGCGCAGCACCTCGCCGTTGAGCAGCACGCCCAGCCACAGCGCCAGCACCGGCGTCATCAGCGTGATCAGCGCCACCCGGCTCGCCTTGATCGCGCGCAGCAGGAAAAAGTACATGGTGAAGCCCACCACCGAGCCGAACAGCGCGAGATAGAGTATCGACGTGGTGGTGCGCAGCGGCAGCGACTCCGGCAGGCCCTCGCCGAACAACAGCCAGGTGAGCAGGTACAGCGGCGCCGCCAGCAACAGCCCACCGACCACCACGCTCAGGCCATCCACCCGCGCGCCCAGGCGCTTCACCCACACCGCGCTCAATGACTGCAGCATCACCGAGCAGAGCACGGCGCCAATGCCGAGTGCGATGCTCGCGTCCATCGCCAGGCCGTTACCGAAGATGATGGCGAGCCCCGCCAGCCCCGAGACCATGCCGGTGATGCGCATGGGCGTGAACACCGATTCGCCGAGCCACAGCGTGGCCAGCAGGCCGGTGAAGAACGGCGAGAGCCCGAACAGCACCGAGATCCAGCCGGAGGGGATGAACTGCGCGCCGAAGTACACGCACATCATCGCGCCGTAGATGCCAACGGTGGCGGCCAGGTAGGTGAGCAGCGCCTCGCGGTGCCAGGGCAGCGCCACGCGCGCGAGGCGCAGCAACACCGCGGCGATGAGCGCGCCCAGCACCATGCGGGCGGCAACACCGAACAGGAAACCGGCCCCGTCTCCACTCCACTGGATGGCCAGCGGCGTGGTGGACCAGATGATCACGACACCGACATACGCGGCGGGCACGGACATGGTCTAGCTCTCCCTAATGATGCGAGACGGGAAACGCGACCAGACGAAAAAGGCCGCGAATCCCGTGACTCGCGGCCTTTGAAAACGTTTCGCTTGTGACTGCTACATCATCCCGTCTTCGCGTGCGCGCGAGCCTCGGCCAGCTGCATCTTGTGCATCCAGCGGCAACGACGTACGACGCGGGTAATGGAATGAGTCATGCCGCCATTGTTGCGCGCAAACGGAACGGGCGTCAACCGTCTTTCACCTCGTCTTCCACATCACGGTAACAGCCGGGAGTGAAGCGCGGCGTGCACAGGGCATGAAAGACCAGGTCGGCCGAGTCCGTGTTCTCGATGGACTGCATCACGCCCGGCGGGATCACCACGACGTCGCCCGCGGCAACCGGCTCCGGCGGCAGGTCGCCGACCGTCACCCGGCCCGCGCCCGCAACGATGAGGTAGCGCTCGGCCACCCCGTCGAGCACGTGACGGCGCGTACGCCGCCCCGGCTCGAGCCGCGCGCGGGCGATGGAGAGCGCGGGGTCGTCCTCGTGGTTGTGAATCTCGAGGATATGGCAGCCCTCGCGGAACCAGTATTCCCCGGCCTCGACCGGATGGATGACTTCGGGCTTCATGGATGCGTTATTCCTGGATCGGATTCAGGCCGTCACTATAGCGGCGGTCCCGCCGCGGTTCATGTCACCCACCCCAGCCCCTATAATCGTCGGTCTCGGAACATTCATAACCGCGAGAATTCCAAGGAGAACCCCATGGCCCGCACGCCCTCCACCATGCTCGAGCTCGGCACCCCGGCACCGAGCTTCGCCCTGCCCGAACCGCTCACCGGCAAGACCGTCTCGCTGCACGACTTCGACGAAAAGCCCGCCCTGCTGGTCGCCTTCATCTGCAACCACTGCCCCTACGTGATCCACATCCGTGACCCGTTCATCGACTTCGCGCGCGAATACGCCGGGCGTGGCCTGCAGGTGGTCGCCATCAACAGCAATGACGTGGCCAGCTACCCGGACGACAGCCCCGAGAAGATGGCCGAGCTGGCCCGCCAGTCGAAGATGCCCTTCCCCTATCTCTACGATGAGACCCAGTCCGCCGCCAAGGCCTACCGGGCCGCCTGCACCCCGGACTTCTTCCTCTTCGACGCCGACCGCAAGCTGGTCTACCGCGGCCAGTTCGACGCCTCCCGCCCGAGGAACGACGAGCCCGTCACCGGCCAGGACATGCGCACCGCCGTCGACGCCCTGCTCGCCGGCCGGCCCGTGCCCGAAGACCAGATCCCGAGCCTGGGCTGCAACATCAAGTGGAAGCCGGGCAACGAGCCGGAGTATTACGGTTGAGGCCATAGGCGATAGACGATAGGCGTAGGCGCTGCAAGGCGTGATCAGGGATCGGTTCATTGCCCCGGCATGGGCATCGCGGCTTGCACCGCTCCTACCACAAACCCGGTAGCGTCGGCGCGCTGCAAGGCGCAATCAGGGAATGGCGTACGGCCCGGCATGGGCATCGCGGCTTGCACCGCTCCTACCGTCACACCCGGTAGCGTAGGAGCGCTGCGAGGCGTGATCAGGGATCGGTTCATTGCCCCGGCATGGGCATCGCGGCTTGCACCGCTCCTACCGTCACACCCGGTAGCGTAGGAG
>DSBO01000024.1 GCA_011046015.1 Thioalkalivibrio sp.
ATGAACTGCAGTAAGCTACGGCCATCGGCCACCATGCGCCCGCTCACCTTATAAAACCAAGACAGGAGCCACAGGCAATGTCAAAAGGGCAGACCTTACAAGAACCCTTCCTGAACACGCTGCGCAAGGAGCGCATCCCGGTGTCGATCTATCTGGTCAATGGCATCAAGCTGCAGGGCCAGATCGAGTCGTTCGACCAGTTCGTGGTCCTGTTGCGTAACAGCGTCAGTCAGATGGTCTACAAACACGCCATCTCGACCGTGGTGCCGGCGCGTCCGGTCAAGCTGTCGGGCGCTGACGAGACGGACAAGGAATAGGCCGTCCTGGTACCCGGTTTGAGTCACTCCCTTGTTTGAGCGTCCGCAAACCGGCGAGCGGGCGGTACTGGTCCACATCGACTTCGACGCCGAGCGCGATCGGGAAGACCTCAACGAGTTCATCGAACTGGTGCGTTCCGCCGGGGCGGAAGACGTCGGCCTGGTCACGGGCTCGCGTCACGCCCCGGATCCGCGATATTTCGTCGGTTCCGGCAAGGCGGAGGAAGTCCGTGACGTGGTGACGGCCAGCGAGGCCGAGCTGGTGATCTTTGATCACGCCCTGAGCCCCAGTCAGGAACGCAACCTCGAACGCCTGTTCAATTGCCGCGTGCTCGACCGCACCGGCCTCATTCTCGATATCTTCGCCCAGCGAGCCCGTTCCCACGAGGGCAAGCTCCAGGTCGAGCTCGCCCAGCTCAAGCACATGTCCACGCGCCTGGTGCGCGGCTGGACGCATCTGGAGCGGCAGAAAGGCGGTATCGGCCTGCGCGGGCCGGGCGAGACCCAGCTCGAGACTGACCGCCGCCTGCTCGCCGAGCGCATCAAGCAGATCAACCGACGCCTGGAAAAGGTGCGCAAGCAGCGTGACCAGGGGCGCCAGGCGCGAAAAAAGGCGGAACTTCCCAGCGTTTCGCTCGTCGGTTATACGAACGCCGGCAAGTCGACGCTGTTCAACCGGCTCACCGGCGCCGGCGTGTACTCGGCCGATCAGCTGTTCGCGACGCTCGACCCAACCCTGCGTCGCGTCGAGCTGGCCGACGGCCAGGGCATGATCCTCGCCGACACGGTTGGGTTCATCCGCCACCTGCCGCATGACCTCGTCGCCGCCTTCCACGCGACCCTGCAGGAGGCTGCCGAGGCCGACGTGCTGTTGCATGTGCTGGATGCCGCCGACGACGAGCGTGACGAGTACACCGCGCAGGTCAACGACGTGCTCGCGCAGATCGGCGCCGATGAGATGCCGCAGATCATGGTCTACAACAAGATCGATCTGCTGGATCAGGCCATCCCGCACGTGGACGAGCCGCGCGGTGAGGAACCGCCGCGGGTGTGGCTGTCGGCGCAGACCGGTGCCGGTGTCGATGCCCTGCTCGAGTATCTGGGCCGCTATCTCGCGCACGATATGGTGCACGGCTGGTTCACGCTCGGCCCCGAGCAGGGGCGGGTGCGTGCCCGACTGTTCGAGGAAGGCGCAGTTCAGCAGGAACAGATCGACGCGCAGGGCCACTGGCGGCTGGAAATTCGCATGCCGCGTCGGCGTTACGAGTCGCTGCGCCGCCGGCACGAGTTGCCCGAGAGCTTCGATCGCGCCTGATGCGGCGGCCGTGCCTTGCGGGGGGCGCAGGGGCCCCCTAGAATGGGCCATCAATTTTTCGTGATAAAGACCACAAAATAACGGAGCATTCGTATGCCCTGGAACGAACCGGGTGGGAACAAGAAGGATCCCTGGAGCGGCAATCGCGGCGATCAGGGGCCGCCGGATCTCGACGAGTTGCTCAGAAAGCTGACCGGTGGCATCAACCGCATCTTCGGTGGCCGCAGCGGCGGCAGTTCCGGCGGTTCGGCCTCCGGCATCGTGCTGATCCTCGTGGTGCTGGTGGGTCTGTGGTTCGCCTCCGGCTTCTATGTGGTATCGGAAGGTGAGCGCGGCGTGGTGCAGCGCTTCGGGGCCTATACCGAGCTGACCCAGCCGGGCCTGCGCTGGCACCTGCCGTATCCCATCGAGACCACCACCATCGTCGACGTCCAGAACGTGCGCAATGCCCAGCACGCCGGCACCATGCTTACCCAGGACGAGAACATCGTCGACCTGGAGATCATGGTGCAGTATCGCGTCAAGGACCCGGTCGCCTATCTGTTCAACGTGGCCGACCCGGACGCGCCCGAATTTTCCGTTTCCCGCGGCACCCTCGGGCAGGTGATGGAGAGTGCCCTGCGCGAGGTGGTCGGCAGGAACGACATGGACTTTGTCCTGCTCGAGGGACGTGAAGCCATCGCCGCGAACACGCAGATCCTGATGCAGGAGACGGTCGATTCCTACGGTGCCGGTCTCGACGTGGTCAAGGTCAACCTGCAGCGCGCCCAGGCCCCGCAGGCCGTGCAGGGCGCCTTTGCCGATGCCGTGCGCGCCCGTGAGGATGAGGCCCGCTTCCGCAACGAGGCCGAGGCCTACGCCAACACCGTGATCCCCGAGGCGCGCGGTAAGGCGGCGCGCGCCGTCGAGGAGGCTGCGGCCTATCGCGACCAGGTCATCGCCCAGTCCGAGGGTGAGGCCGAGCGTTTCGAGAAGCTGCTGGCCGAGTACAGCAAGGCGCCGGGCGTGACCCGCGAGCGCCTGTACCTCGATACCATGCAGGAGGTGATGTCCCGCTCCAGCAAGGTCATGATCGACGTCGAGGGCGGCAACAACCTGCTGTACCTCCCGCTGGACAAGATCATGGAGGGCCGGTCCCGCGACGGGACGCAGAGCGGCGCGGCACCGATGATGCTCCCGAGCGGCAGTTCCACGAATTCACAAACCGATGACTCCCGCAGCAGTCTGCGCACCCGGGAGGTACGTTGATCATGAAAACCAAAATCATTATTGGGATCGTCGTCGTCGCCATCGTCGTATTGATGATGTCGGTGTATACCGTGGATGAGCGCGAGCGCGCCATCCTGTTCCGCTTCGGCAAGATCGAGAAGGCCGATATCGAGCCGGGAATTCACTTCAAGATGCCGATCGCCAACACGGTGGTGAAGTTCGATACCCGCATCCTGACTCTTGACGCGGAGCCCGCCCCGGTGCTGACCGAGGAAAAGAAGAACATGACGGTCGACTTCTTCGTCAAGTGGCGGATCGTCGATGTGTCCAAGTTCTTCGTCGCCACCCGTGGCGATGCGGCCCGCGCCCGTGCCCGCCTCGGTTCGATCATGCGCGAGGTGATCTACAACGAGTTCGGCAAGCGCACCATCCAGGAGGCCGTTTCCGGCGAGCGCGGCCAGATCATGGAGATTGCGCGCGCCAAGGCCAACGAGGTGGCGCAGGAATTCGGCATCGAGACGGTGGACGTTCGTATCAGCCGGATCGACCTGCAGGACGAGGTCAGCGAGTCGGTGTATCGCCGCATGCGCGCCGAGCGTGCCCGCGTCGCGCAGGACTTCCGGGCCCGAGGTCAGGAAGCGGCCGAGCGCATCCGCGCCGAGGCCGATCGTGAATCCACGGTCATCCTCGCCAACGCCTACCGCGACGCCGAAAAGCTGCGTGGTGAGGGTGACGCGGTGGCCGCCGATATCTATGCCCGCGCCTTCAAGCGCGACCCGGAGTTCTATTCCTTTTACCGCAGCCTCACGGCCTACCGCGAAAGCTTCAGGGGGCCGGAAGACGTGCTGGTGCTGCAGCCGGATTCGGACTTCTTCCAGCATTTCGGTGGCGCGTCGCGCAAGTAACACCGGCTGATGTGGCAGGACCTGCTGGCGGCGTTGGCCCTGGTGCTCGTGATCGAGGGGCTGACGCCGTTCATCAATCCGAAGGGCTCGCGCCGTATGATGCAAACCGTTTCGCAACTGCCGGACCGGACGCTGCGCATCGCCGGCCTGTCGGCGATGCTGGCCGGCGCGGTGCTGCTCTACCTGGTGCGCCACGCCTGATTCGGCCTACCTCCTGGTAGGCGTTTCAGGCATAATGGCGCGTCCGTGTCGTTGACCTGATTTATTCCTGGATTCATGACCAATCTCGACCATTGGCTGCTGCCCGAGGGTATCGACGAAGCGTTGCCCGATGAGGCGGAGCGCCTGGAAGCCTATCGGCGCCGGCTGATCGACCTCTACCACGCGTGGGGGTATGAGCTCGTGATGCCGCCGTTCATCGAGTACCTCGAATCCCTGCTCACCGGCACGGGGCACGATCTCGATCTCAAGACCTTCAAGCTCACCGACCAGCTCACCGGCCGCATGATGGGCGTGCGCGCGGACATGACGCCGCAGGTCGCGCGTATCGACGCGCATCGCCTGGGTCGTACAACGCCCACGCGCCTGTGCTATCTGGGTACCGTGCTCAACACGCGCTCCGACGGTTTCGGCGGCACGCGCAGTCCACTGCAGGTGGGCGCCGAGCTCTACGGGCACGCCGGCATCGACAGCGATATAGAGATCATCGCCCTGATGCTGGAGACACTGCGTGCCACCGGCGTGCGTGATGTCTACGTCGACCTCGGTCACGTGGGCGTGTTCCGGAGCCTGGTGCGCGACGCCGGCCTCTCCGACGAGCAGGAGGCGGCGTTCTTCGACATGCTTCAGCGCAAGTCGATCCCCGAGATAAACGAGTTTCTCGCCGGACTGGCCGTGGATCCGGCGAGCAGCGAACGGCTGCGCCGTCTGGCCGAGTTCAACGGCGATGCCGAGGTGATCGACGTGGCACGCGAGCTGTTCGGCGGGGCCGCGGTGGCGGTGGGAGATGCGCTGGACTATCTGGCCGCGGTAGTGGCCGCCGTGCAGGCGCGCTTTCCCGATGTCGCCCTGCACGTGGACCTCGCCGAACTGCGTGGATACCACTACCATACCGGCGTCGTGTTCACGGCCTACGTGCCGGGTGAGGGGCAGGAAGTGGCGCGCGGCGGCCGCTATGACGAGATCGGCAAGGTCTTCGGCCGGGCACGCCCCGCGACCGGTTTCAGTGCGGACCTCAAGACCCTCGCGCGCCTGAGTTGCGAGGCCGAGGAGGCGGCCGCGCCGGCCGTCTCGCGCATCTTTGCCCCCGCCGGCGCCGATGCCGCGACGGTGGCGGGGTTGCGTGCGAAGGGCGAGCGCGTGGTGCAGGGGCTGGCCGGTCAGACGGGCGACGCCCGGTCGATGGGCTGTGATCGCGAACTGGTTGAATCGAACGGTCAGTGGACCGTGGTGGACATTAAATAATGGGCAAGAGTGTCGTCATTCTGGGCACCCAGTGGGGTGATGAAGGCAAGGGCAAGATCGTCGATCTGCTCACCGATCGCGCATCCGCCGTGGTGCGCTTTCAGGGCGGCCACAACGCCGGTCACACGCTGGTCATCGGCGGCGAGAAGACCGTCCTGCACCTGATCCCCTCCGGCATCCTGCGCGACAACGTCGAATGCATGATCGGCAACGGCGTCGTGCTCTCGCCGGACGCGCTGATGGACGAGATGAAGATGCTGGAGGAGCGCGACGTGCCGGTGCGCGAGCGCTTGCGCATCTCCGAGGCCTGCCAGCTCATTCTGCCGTACCACGTGGCGCTGGATCTCGCGCGCGAACACGCGCGCGGCAAGGCCGCCATCGGTACCACCGGGCGTGGTATCGGGCCGGCCTACGAGGACAAGGTCGCGCGCCGCGGATTGCGTCTGGGCGACCTGTTCCACCGCGAGCGTTTCGCGGCCAAGCTCGGCGAGGTGCTCGACTACCACAACTTCGTCCTCAAGCACTATTTCAAGACCGATGTCGTCGACTTCCAGAAGACGCTGGACGACGCACTGGCGATGGCCGAGGTCCTCCAGCCAATAGTGAGCGACGTCACCCAGCGACTGGCCGAACTGCGCGCCGAGGGCGCGAACATCCTCTATGAAGGGGCGCAGGGCAGCCTGCTGGACATCGATCACGGCACCTATCCGTTCGTGACCTCGTCCAACACCACGGCCGGTGGTGCCTGCACCGGCAGCGGCGTGGGACCGCTCAACCTGGACTACGTGCTCGGTATCACCAAGGCCTACACGACGCGTGTGGGCGCGGGCCCGTTCCCCACCGAGCTGTTCGACGAGATGGGCGAGCACCTGGCCAAGCGTGGCCATGAGTTCGGTTCCACCACCGGTCGCGCGCGTCGCTGCGGCTGGTTCGATGCCGTGGCCCTGCGCCGCTCGGTGCAGATCAATAGCGTCACCGGCCTGTGCGTGACCAAGCTTGATGTGCTCGACGGGCTCGACACCCTGCGTATCTGCGTGGGGTACAGCTGCGACGGGCAGGAGAGCGCGGTGCCGCCGGTGGGGGCGGAGAATTTCGCGACCTGTGAGCCGATCTACGAGGACCTGCCGGGCTGGAAGGAGTCCACCATCGGCATTACCCGTTTCGATGACTTGCCGGAGGCGGCCAAGGCCTACCTCAAGCGCATCGAGGAGGTGGTCGGCACGCCGGTCGACATGATCTCCACGGGGCCGGATCGCGACCAGAACATCCTGCTGCAGCACCCCTTTGCCTGAGGCGGTGCCGGGGGCAGGATGCGCCGGGCAGGCGGGTGGCGTCCACGGGGACGCCGCGCACGGCAAGGCGTCGCCATGGCGCGCGGCCATGTCGCTGCGGCATCTAATCAGGGAAAACGGTCAGTGACCGGGAAAGGAAAAATGGTGCCGAGGAGAGGACTTGAACCTCCACGGGGTTACCCCCACTAGCACCTGAAGCTAGCGCGTCTACCAATTCCGCCACCTCGGCACGAGGTCTGGGCCGCGAGGCCCGTACTTCAGGAAGCGCGCAATTTAACGTCCCCGTTCGGTGTTGTCAATCATCCCGGACGGAATGAATTCAAAAAATCTGCCTCACCGCTGCGCAAGGCGCCGGTGACGCCATACTGGAAACTGCATGACCAAACGAAACAACGACAATCCCCCCGCCGACCCGAACTTCGAGCGCGAGGCCACCAAATACGAGCGCCCCATCGCCAGTCGCGAGCTGATCCTCGAGGTTATCGAGGATGCCGGCCCGGTCGATTACGAAGGTCTGGTCGATCTGCTCAATATCGAGGACGAGGACGGGCGCGAGGCGTTGCGCCGCCGGCTGCGCGCCATGGAGCGCGACGGTCAGCTGGTGCGTAACCGCCGCCGCTGCTACCTGCCTGCCGCGCGCGCGCAGATGGTCGCCGGTCGCGTCATCGGGCATCCGGACGGCTTCGGCTTCCTGGTGCCGGACGAGGGCGGCGACGACGTCTTTCTCTCTGCACGCGAGATGCGCTCCATCCTGCATGGCGACCGCGTGGTGGTGCGGGTGGTTGGTCTCGACCGCCGCGGCCGCCGCGAAGGCGCGCTGGTGGAGGTGCTGGAGCGCAGCCATGAGCAGATCGTCGGCCGTTATTTCCACGAGCGCGGCATCGGCTTCGTGGTGCCCGACAACAAGCGCATCAGCCAGGACGTGCTGATCCCGGCGGGCGAGCAGGGCGAGGCGAAGGACGGCCAGATCGTCATCGCCGCCATCACCGAGCAGCCGTCACGTCGCAACCAGCCCATCGGGCGCGTCATCGAGGTGCTGGGCGAACACATGGCGCCCGGCATGGAGATCGACGTCGCCGTGCGGGCCCACGACCTGCCGCACGAGTGGCCACACGACGTCGAGAAGGAGGCGCTGGGTTACGGTGACGAAGTGCCCGAAGAGGCCAAACAGGGGCGCGCCGACCTGTGCGACACACCGCTGGTCACCATCGATGGTGAGGACGCGCGCGACTTCGACGATGCGGTGTTCTGCGAGCCGACCGCCGACGGCTGGCGCCTGCTGGTCGCCATCGCCGACGTCTCGCATTACGTGCTGCCGGGCAGCGCGCTGGATGCCGAGGCCTTCAAGCGCGGCACCTCGGTGTACTTCCCCGAGCGCGTCATCCCCATGCTGCCCGAGGTGCTCTCCAACGGCTTGTGTTCAATCAATCCGAAGGTCGATCGCCTGTGCATGGTCTGCGAGATGCAGATCAATCGCGACGGCACCATCGGCTCGCATCGCTTCTTCGATGCGGTGATGCGTTCGCACGCGCGGCTCATCTACGACGAGGTGGCACGCATCGTCGTGGACAAGGACTCGACCGAGCGTGAGCGGCATGCGCACGTGGTCCCGCATCTCGATCACCTGTACACGCTTTATCATGCCCTGCGCAAGGCGCGCGACGAGCGCGGCGCCATCGACTTCGAGACCACCGAGACGAAGATCGTCTTCGGCGAGGGGCGCAAGATCGAGCGCATCGTGCCCACCGAGCGCAACGACGCGCACAAGGTCATCGAGGAGTGCATGATCGCGGCCAACGTCTGTGCGGCGAAGTTCCTCAGCGACCACAAGATCCCTGCCCTGCACCGCGTCCACGAGGGTCCCAATGCCGACAAGCTCGAGTCGCTGCGCGAATTCCTCGGCGAGGTCGGCCTGAGCCTGGGGGGCGGTGACGACCCGGATCCGAAGCACTACACCACCCTGCTGGAACAGATCCGCAAGCGTCCCGATGCGCACCTCATCCAGACCGTGCTGCTGCGCTCGCTGCGTCAGGCCGTGTACAGCCCCGACCCCAGCGGTCACTTCGGACTGGCGCATGACTATTACACGCACTTCACCTCGCCGATCCGCCGTTATCCCGACCTGCTGGTGCACCGCGCCATCCGTCACCTGATCAAGGGCGGCAAGCCCGAGCAGTTCCGCTACGACCATCACGACATGGTCACGATGGGCGAGCACTGCTCCATGACCGAGCGGCGCGCCGACGAGGCCACCCGCGACGCAGTCGACTGGCTCAAGTGCGAGTACATGCTCGACAAGGTGGGTGACGAGTTTGACGGCTTCGTCACCTCCGTCACCGGCTTCGGGCTGTTCGTCGAGCTCAAGGATATCTATGTCGAGGGCCTGGTGCATGTCACCTCACTGGCCAACGATTACTACAACTTCGATCCGGTCGGCCACCGCATGACAGGTGAGCGCAGCGGCCGCGTCTATCGCATCGGGGACCCGATCCGCGTGAAGGTCGCGCGGGTGGATCTCGACGAGCGCAAGATCGACTTCGTCCCGATCGACTCGGCGCCGGGCGAGGGCGACAGGGGCGGTGACGATCGGGGCGGGCAGAAGAAGTCGGACAAGAAGAGGTCGGGCAAGAAGCGCCCTGGCAAGAAGGGCGGCGGCAAGCAGGCCGAGCGCGCGCCGGAGGCCGAAGACAAGCCGCGTGCGAAGACGAAGAAGAAGCGCCGTCGCAAGCCCGCCGACAAGAAGTCGGACGACGGGAACGCCTGAGTCATGATCGCGGCGATGTATCGATGAGTCGAGAGAGTCGTGTCTTCGGACTGCACGCCGTCACCGCGGCCCTGCGCAACGATCCGGAGAACGTCACACGCCTGCTGGTCGATCGCGGCCGGCATGACCGGCGGTTGAAGGAGGTGCTGGAGCTCGCGCGCGAGCATGGCGTCCGCGTCGAGCAGGTCGACGCCCGCCAGCTCGAGCGCGAGGCTGGCAGCGACCGCCACCAGGGCGTGGTGGCCCGTTACCAGGCCCCCGAGGCCCTGGGCGAGGAGGCGCTGGATGACATCCTCGCCACCCACCCACAGCCGCTGCTGCTGGTGCTCGACAGTGTCACCGACCCGCACAACCTGGGCGCCTGCCTGCGCACCGCCGATGCCGCCGGCGTGGCGGCCGTGATCGTCCCGCGCGACAAGGCCGTCGGCCTCACGCCCACTGTGCGCAAGGTCGCCTGCGGGGCCGCCGAATCGGTGCCCTTCATCCAGGTCACCAATCTCGCGCGCACCCTGGATTCCCTCAAGCAGCAGGGGCTGTGGGTGATCGGTGCGGCCGGGGAGGGCGCGGCCGAGCTTTATGACGTCGACTTCACAGGCGGCTGCGTACTGGTGATGGGTGCCGAGGGTAGCGGCATGCGCCGCCTCACCCGTGAACACTGCGACCACCTGGTGCGCATTCCCATGCGTGGTCAGGTCGAGAGCCTCAACGTCTCCGTCGCCACCGGCATCTGCCTGTACGAGGCCCTGCGGCAGAGGGGAGTTGCAAGTTCCAGGTCACAAGCGGCAGGTCAACCCTAGGGCGGGCCGCGCCCGCCAAAAAGTGCCCATACCGGGGCGGCAGGGTGCCGCTTTCCGGCCAGGAGCGCTGCCCGATCGCGGTTTCTCTTGCGACTTGCGGCTTGTAACTTGCGACTTGTAACTGTAGAATCACGCGCCTTTCATGGGCCGGAAACGGTCCTTTTTCCTTGCCTCACCGCTCGCATGGCGGGAGGCTATGATCCGCAAGGAGTACCACAGCATGCGTCACTACGAGATCGTCTTCCTGGTCCATCCGGACCAGAGCGAGCAGGTCCCGGCGATGATCGAGCGCTATCGCGGCATTATCGAAGCCGCCGAGGGCAAGGTGCATCGCCTGGAAGACTGGGGCCGCCGTCAGCTTGCCTACCCCATCAACAAGATCCACAAGGCCCACTACGTCATGATGAACGTCGAGTGCGGCCAGGAACCCATTGAAGAGCTGGAGAGCGCGTTCCGCTTCAATGACGCCGTCATCCGCAACCTCGTGATGCGCATGAACAAGGTCTACACCGAGGCATCTCCGCTGGCCAAGGGTTCCGACGACAGCGAAGATCGTCCGCGCTCGCGGGGCGACGACAGCGACGAGCGTCCGCGTTCGCGCCAGGCCGAGAGTGAGGCTGCCGACGACGAGTAAGTCGCGATGACCGCAGGGGTCAACCGGCTACGGCTCGACGGCCACCTCCATGGCGGCGTCGAGTCCCGGATCACCCCGGCGGGCATTCCCATCCATCGCTTTACGCTGGCCCATGAGTCCAGCCAGGTGGAAGCCGGAATGGTGCGCGAAGCGCGTTGTCAGATAGCCGTCGTCGCCAGCGGCGAGACCCTGGCCCCGGTGGCCGGCTCGTTGCAGGAAGGGGATCGCGTTGTTGTCGAGGGATTCATTTCTCGCAGCAGTTTTCGAGATGAAAGTTACCGGATTGTCCTGCATGCGCAGGCAATCGAATTGTTGAGATGAGGTAAGAGCAATGGCTCGTTATTTCCGTCGCAGAAAGTACTGCCGTTTCACGGCCGAAGGCGTTGAAGAGATCGATTACAAGGATCTTGCCACGCTGAAGAACTACATTACCGAAACCGGCAAGATCGTGCCCAGCCGTATCACCGGCACCAAGGCACGTTACCAGCGCCAGCTCGCGACCGCCGTCAAGCGTGCGCGTTTCCTGGCCCTGCTGCCGTACACGGATCGTCACGAAGCGTAAGTAGCGACGCGGCCCGGGGGCGTAGCGTAGTCCACGGGCTGCTGGTGACTGATATGCGTGGGCTCGCGGATTTCATCATGGCGGGCCGCATCCAGGCCGTGACCGCGGCCGTCGGGTTCGCGGTGCTGGCCATGTTACTGCCACCGGTGGCGTTGTTGAGCGGCGCGGTGGTGGCGCTGGTGACGTTGCGACTGGGCCTGTCAGCCGGGCTCACCGTCGCCGCGCTGGGCAGCGTGGCACTGGCCCTGATGGGCTGGGTGATCGCCGGGCGGCCGGAGCTGGGCCTGCTGTTTGGCCTTGGACAGTGGCTGGCGCCGGTGCTGTTTGCCGAGCTGTTGCGCCGCACGGTGTCCTGGCGCGTTACACTGCAGGCCCTGTTGCTGGTCAGTCTCGGGCTGGTGGTGCTGGGGCAGGCCATGTGGCCGGAGCTGTCCGGCTACTGGCGCACGCTGCTGGAGCAGATGATGGCGCCGGGCCTGACCGAGGGTGGGCTGACGCCGGATCAGATCGACGAGGCGCTGGATCGCCTGGCCGCCATCATGACCGGCATCCTCGGGGCCTCGCTGATGCTGGGCACCGCGCTGATGGTGGTTATCGGGCGCTACTGGCAGGCCGCCCTGTACAACCCGGGCGGCTTCGGCGAGGAATTCCGCGAGCTGCGTCTCGGGTTGTGGCCGGCGGTGCTGGTGCTGGGCCTGGTGCTCGGCGTCGCGTTTCTGGACAGCGTCCTGATTGGCCAGTTGGCGCTGGTGGCGGCGGCAATGTTCATATTTCAGGGCCTGGCCCTGGCCCATGGGCTGGCGGGCCGGCTGAAATGGCACGTGGGCTGGCTGGTGGCGCTGTACGTGCTGTTGCTGTTGCCGCCGTTTTCGCCCTACGCGGTGGCGATGGTCACCGCGTTCGGGGTCATCGACTGCTTCGCGGATTTTCGCGCCCGGGTGGGCGCCGGATCGCGGGGCGACGAGTAAATTCGGTGACGACACCGTTTAAATTGACGTTTCAAGGTGAGTGCGATGGAAGTCATTCTGCTGGAAAAGATCGAAAATCTGGGTGGTCTCGGTGACAAGGTCAAGGTGCGTGCCGGTTATGCGCGCAACTACCTGATCCCGCAGGCCAAGGCGAAGTACGCCACCGCGGAAAACGTGGCCGAGTTCGAGGCGCGCCGCGCCGAGCTCGAGAAGGCGGCTGCCGAGGCCCTGGCCGCGGCCGAGACGCGCAAGGCCAAGGTTGACGGCCTGGAAGTGACCATTACTGCCGCCTCCGGTAGTGAAGGCAAGCTGTTCGGTTCCGTCGGCACGCAGGACATCGCCGATGCGATTACCGCCGCCGCGGGCGTGGAAGTCGAGAAGCGTGAAGTGCGCATGCCGGAAGGCCCGGTGCGTCAGGCCGGCGAATACGAGTTCGAAGTGCACCTGCACAGCGACGTCGATGCCCTGGTCAAGGTCATCGTGGACGGCGAAGAACAGGCCTAAGCTCGCACCCCATCGCACGGTCCGCCGGCCCCGTTCGGGGTCGGCGGTCACTGTTCGTGCCCCCCCATGCCGGCGACGCCTGTCGTTGGTCACAGCTTGTCCACAGCTTTTCCTCCCCCTGTCCCGCGAGTTGTCCCTCTCCCCACGGGGCGTATCGAGGGTAAACTACCATCTCAGCCACTTCCGGCCGGCATGAGTCCCTCCGCGTCGTGGCCCGGCCGCCTACAACCACCGCGAACAGCAGGTCTCGCTAAGGTACACGCATGATCGAAGTCGCCAGTCGCAGCAACCGTCATCAGCGTTCGGTGGAGGATCTCAAGACCCCGCCGCATTCCATCGAGGCCGAGCAGGCCGTGCTCGGCGGGCTCATGCTGGAGAACGGTGCCTGGGATCAGATCGCCGACCGCGTGGCGGAGGAGGACTTCTACCGCCACGACCACCGGCTGATCTTCCGCGCCATCGCCGACCTGGCCGAGCGCGGTAGCCCCTTCGACGTCGTCACCCTCTCCGAGTGGTTCCAGAGCCGCGGCGAGCTGGAGACGGTGGGCGGCCTGGCCTACCTCGGCACGCTGGCCAAGGACACGCCCAGCGCCGCCAATATCCGCGCCTATGCCGATATCGTGCGCGAGCGCGCCATCCTGCGCCGCATGATCGAAGTCGGCACCACCATCGCCGACAGCGGTTACAACGCCGACGGGCGTGACAGCAAGGAGCTGCTGGACGACGCCGAGCGCCGGGTGTTCGAGATCGCCGAGCACGGCGCCCGCTCCCAGCAGGGCTTCAAGAGCATCAAGTCGCTGCTCAAGACGACGGTGGAGCACATTGACAGCCTGTTCGAGCGCGACGACCCCATCACCGGCCTGCCCACCGGCTACAACGACTTCGACGAGATGACCTCCGGCCTGCAGCACGGCGACCTGGTCATCGTGGCCGGACGCCCGTCCATGGGCAAGACCACCTTCGCCATGAACGTCGCCGAGTACGCGGCCATCAAGCGCAAGACGCCGGTAGCCATCTTCAGCATGGAAATGCCGGGCGAACAGCTTGCCATGCGCATGCTCTCGTCCATGGGCCGCATCAACCAGCAGCGCCTGCGCACCGGGCGCCTGGAGGAGGAGGACTGGCCGCGGCTGACCAGCGCCGTGTCGATGTTTACCGAGGTGCCGTTGTTCATCGACGACAGCCCCGCGCTGAGCCCCACCGAGATACGCGCCCGCGCCCGTCGCCTGATGCGCGAGCATGGCCAGCTGGGCCTGATCGTGATTGATTACCTGCAGCTCATGCAGGCCGGCAGCCGGGCCGGGGAGAATCGCGCCACCGAGATATCGGAGATCTCGCGCGGCCTGAAGGCTCTGGCCAAGGAACTCAGCGTCCCCGTGATCGCGCTCTCGCAGCTCAACCGCTCGCTGGAGCAGCGGCCCAACAAGCGCCCGGTCATGTCCGACCTGCGAGAGTCCGGCGCCATCGAGCAGGATGCTGACGTCATCGTCTTCATCTACCGCGACGAGGTGTATAACCCGGAGAGTCCCGACAAGGGTACGGCCGAGATCATCATCGGCAAGCAGCGTAACGGCCCCATCGGCACCGTGCGGCTCACCTTCCTGGGCCAGTACACCAAGTTCGAGAACTTCACCCCCGAGATCTATTCCAACGAGGGCTTCTGATGCGCCGACATGCCCGCGCGCGCATCGATCTGGGCGCGTTGCGTCATAACCTCGTCCGTGTGCGGGCAGCGGCCCCCGGTGCCCGCGTGATGGCTGCGGTCAAGGGGGATGCCTACGGCCACGGCATGCTGCTTGCTGCCGAGGCCCTGACCGGGGCGGCGACCGACGGGCTGGCGGTGGCCTGCGTGGCCGAGGGGCTGGCCCTGCGCGAGGCCGGGATCGGCACGCCGGTGCTGGTGCTCCAGGGCGCGCGCGATGCCGCTGAGCTGCGCGCGGCGGCCGAACAGGACTTCACGCTGTGCATCCACCAGGCCTGGCAGCTCGAGCTCCTGGATGCGGTCACGCTCCCGCGGGCGGTCGCCGTCTGGCTCAAGATCGACACCGGCATGCACCGCATGGGCGTCGATCCCGCGGACGCCGCGCGTATTCACCAGGCCCTCAGCACCCACGCCAGCGTGGCCGGACCGCCCGGGCTCATGACCCATTTCGCCTGCGCCGACGAGCGCGACTCGCCCGTGACGGGCGAGCAGGTGGCGGTGTTTGACGTGGCCACCGCGAATCTCGCCGGCCCGCAGAGCCTCGCCAACTCCGCCGCCATCCTTGCCCGGCCCGATAGCCACCGCGACTGGGTGCGCCCGGGCATCATGCTGTACGGTGGCTCGCCCTTTGCCGATACCCCCGCCGCCGACCTCGGCCTGCGCCCGGTGATGACGCTCACCGCTCCGCTCATCGCCATCCGCCAGGCGAAGCGGGGCGACGCCATCGGCTACGGCGGCGACTGGGTCTGCCCCGAGGACATGC
>DSBO01000015.1 GCA_011046015.1 Thioalkalivibrio sp.
ACGGCGTGCTGCAGGAGGTCTCCAGCCCACCGGTGAACCTGGCGCCGCGCATCGCCGCCCGCGTCAAGGTCATGTCGCGCATGGACATCTCCGAGCGGCGCATCCCGCAGGACGGGCGCATCAAGATGCAGCTTTCCAAGAACCGGGCCATCGACTTTCGCGTCAACACCCTGCCCACGCTCTGGGGCGAGAAGATCGTGCTGCGTATCCTCGACCCCACCAGCGCGCAGCTCGGCATCGACGTGCTGGGCTACGAGGAGGACCAGAAACGGCTCTACCTAGATGCCCTGTCCAAGCCCTACGGCATGATCCTCGTCACCGGCCCCACGGGCAGCGGCAAGACCGTCTCGCTCTACACCGGCCTCAACATCCTCAACACCCCGGACCGCAACATCTCCACCGCCGAAGATCCGGCCGAGATCAACCTCCCCGGCGTAAACCAGGTGAATGTAAATCCCCGGGTGGGGCTCACCTTCGCCAATGCCCTGCGCGCCTTCCTGCGCCAGGACCCGGACATCATCATGGTAGGCGAGATCCGAGACCTGGAGACGGCCGAGATCGCCATCAAGGCGGCCCAGACCGGGCACCTCGTGCTCTCCACCCTGCACACCAACGACGCGCCGCAAACCCTGGCGCGCCTGATGAACATGGGGGTGCCGGCCTACAACATCGCCTCGGCGGTATCTCTCATCATCGCCCAGCGCCTGGGCCGGCGCCTGTGCAACAATTGCAAGACCGTGGACGACATTCCCCGGGGGGCCCTGCTGGAAGAGGGCTTTCGCGAGAGCGAGCTCGACAGCCTGACCGTCTACAAGGCCGTGGGCTGTGACGAATGCACCAACGGCTACAAGGGCCGGGTCGGCATTTACCAGGTCATGCCGCTCTCCGAGGAGATGGGCCGCATCATCATGGAGGGCGGCAACGCCATCCAGCTCGCCGACCAGGCGAAGAAGGAAGGCATCCCGGACCTGCGGGAATCCGGTCTCAACAAGGTCAGGGCCGGCGTCACCAGCCTCGAAGAAATCAACCGCGTAACCAAGGACTAATCCATGGCCGCCAAAGCCGAAAAAATGGTCTTCGTCTGGGAAGGCACGGACAAGAAGGGCTCGCGTATCAAGGGCGAGATGGAGGGCGCGAGCGATGCCATCGTCAAGGCCGATCTGCGCCGCCAGGGCATCAACCCGCTCAAGGTACGCAAAAAGCCCAAGCCACTGTTTGGTGGCACGAAGAAGATCACCACCAAGGACATCGCGATCTTCTCACGCCAGCTCGCCACCATGATGTCGGCCGGCGTGCCGCTGGTGCAGGCCTTCGAGATCGTGGGCCGGGGCCACGAAAACCCCGCGATGCAGGACCTGATTCTCGCCATCAAGACGGACATCGAGGGCGGCACACCCCTGGCCGATGCACTGGGCAAGCATCCCGCACATTTCGATGAATTGTTCGTCAACCTGGTGCGCGCCGGTGAGCAGGCAGGTGCCCTCGAGACCCTGCTGGACAAGATCGCGACCTACAAGGAAAAGACCGAGGCCCTCAAGTCCAAGATCAAGAAGGCCCTGATGTATCCGGCGGCCGTCATCGTCGTAGCCTTCATCGTCACCACGATCCTGCTGCTGTTCGTCGTCCCGCAGTTCGAGAGCCTGTTCCAGGGCTTCGGTGCCGACCTGCCGGCCTTCACCCAGATGGTCATCAATCTATCCCGCTGGCTGCAGGCCTACTGGTACATCGTCTTTGCGGTGATCGGCATCGGCACCTTCGCGCTGGTCCAGGCGAACAAGCGCTCTGCCGAGTTCCGCCGTCGGCGGGACATTCTTGCGCTGAAAATACCGGTCGTCGGCGAGCTGCTGCGCAAGTCGGCCATCGCCCGCTTCGCCCGCACGTTATCCACGATGTTTGCCGCCGGGGTCCCGCTGGTGGAGGCCATGGAGTCGGTGGCCGGTGCCACGGGTAACGCGCTTTACGCCGAAGCCACCCTGAAGATGCGCGATGATACCGCCTCCGGCACGCAGCTGCAGGCCTCGATGCGCGCCACCAACCTGTTTCCGAACATGGTAGTCCAGATGGTCGCCATCGGCGAGGAATCGGGCTCGCTGGAAGGCATGCTCTCCAAGGTCGCCGACTTCTACGAACAGGAAGTCGATGACATGGTGGACGGCCTCAGCAGCCTGATGGAGCCGATGATCATGGCCATTCTCGGCGTGCTGGTCGGCGGCCTCGTCATCGCCATGTACCTGCCGATCTTCAAGCTCGGGGCCGTCGTATAATCCATGCAGGAATACGTTGCCTTCTACGAAGCCCACCCCGTGGGCTTCGTCACTATAATCGCCCTGTTCGGCCTGCTGGTCGGCAGCTTCCTCAATGTCGTCGCCCTGCGCCTGCCGGTGATGCTGGAGCGCACCTGGAAACGGGAATGCCGGGAGTGGCTGGGTGGCGGCGAGGCCGCGCCGCGCGAAGAGGAGCGCTTCAACCTCATCGTCCCGCGCTCGCACTGCCCGTCCTGCGGACACAAGATCACGGCGCTGGAAAACATCCCGGTCATCAGCTGGCTGGTCCTGCGCGGCAAGTGTCACGCCTGCGGCATGCGCATCTCCTTCCAGTATCCGGCCGTGGAACTGGCCGCCGCCGTGCTGGCCATGGTCGTGGCCTGGCACTTCGGCGTGACCTGGCAGACGCTGGCCGCCCTGGGCCTGACCTGGACACTACTGGCACTGAGCGTGATCGACATCCGTACCCAGCTGTTGCCGGACGTGATCACCCTGCCCCTGCTCTGGGCCGGCATCATCCTCAACTTCGGCGGGCTGTTCACCAACCTGGAATCGGCGGTGCTCGGCGCGATCATGGGTTACATGGCCCTGTGGACCGTCTACCAGCTCTTCCGCCTGCTCACCGGCAAGGAAGGCATGGGCTTTGGCGACTTCAAGCTGCTGGCCGCGCTGGGTGCCTGGCTCGGCTGGGAATACCTGCCGCTGATCATCCTGCTCTCGGCGGTGGTGGGCGCGGTGGTAGGCCTGTCGCTCATTGCCCTGCGCGGCCGCGACCGCAACATCCCCATCCCCTTCGGCCCCTACCTGGCCGGCGGCGGGTGGATTGCCTTGCTGTGGGGCGAGGAGATCATGCGGGCCTATCTCGGCCCGACCGCGTTCTGAGCAGATGCTGCGCATCGGTCTCACCGGGGGTATCGGCTGCGGCAAGTCCACCGTCGCCGAGCTGTTCGCGCGCCACGGCGTGCCGGTCATCGACAGCGACCGGATCGCGCGTGAGGTGGTCGAGCCCGGCGAGCCCGCGCTCCGCGACATCATCGACGCATTTGGCAGCGACATGTTGCAGGCGGACGGACACCTCGACCGCGCCGCCCTGCGCGAGCTGGTGTTTCACGATGCCGCCGCGCGCGAGCGCCTCAACGCCATCGTCCACCCCCGCGTGCGTGACGCCATCGAGAAACGGCTCCACGGGTTCGATGCCCCCTACGGTATCGTCGTCGTCCCGCTGCTGATCGAGGCCGGCATGACCGACCTGATCGACCGCGTTCTGGTGGTGGACTGTGATCGCGACACGCAGCTTGCACGCATCGAGACACGCGATGGCATGGACCGCGAGCTTGCCGAGGCGATCATCGCCACCCAGGCGGGACGCGAGACCCGTCTGCAGCATGCCGATGACGTGATCGACAACAGCGGCCGTGTGGACGCGCTCGCTACACGGGTCGCGGAACTCGACGGGTACTATCGCCAACTGGCCCGTGGGGTCTGACACGGCGGGGATGCCTGACACGCCAAGGCATGCGAGAATGGGCGCAAACAACGCAGACCACACGAAGTCACGGCAAGACGTGAGCGAGACCATCACCTACGAACAACCGCTGAACGAGCGCCTGCGCACGCTGCTGCGCCTCGAGGCGCTGATGGCGCGCTTCGACTACTGCCTGCCGCTCGACAGCCACTGGGACACGCACTGCGCCCTGGTGACGCTCATGGAGATCTTCCAGCTCTCCACCCGCGGTGACCTCAAGAGCGACCTGATGAAGGAGCTGGATCGGGAGATCGGCAACCTGAGCCGCCTCAGCCGCGAACCCGATGTCGACCAGGTGCAGCTTGACGGCATCATCGACCGCCAGCGCCAGCAGATCAAGAAGCTGCGCGGCATGACCGGCCAGCTCGGCCAACACCTGAAGGACAACGACTTCGTCAATGCACTGCGCCAGCGCAGCTCCATCCCCGGCGGCACCTGCGACTTCGATCTGCCCGCCTACCACCACTGGCTCTCGCGCCCCGTGGAGGTCCGCCGCCGCCAGTTCGAACAGTGGATCGCCCCATTTCGCGAAGTACAGGAAGCGATCGACCTCGTGCTCTCGCTCATCCGCAACAGCACCACCGCCCATGCGGAGCTCGCCCGCATGGGCTTTTATCAGCAGAACCTCGACCTCTCCCAACCCTACCAGATGATCCGCGTCGAACTGCCGGCGAACGTCAGCTGGTTCCCCGAGATCAGCGCCGGGAAGCACCGCTTCACCATTCGCTTTCTCAGCCAGCCCGACCTCGACAACCGTGCGCGCCAGCTGCAGCAGGACATCGAGTTCCGACTCGCCTGCTGCGCACTCTGAGGCATGTCACCAGCCCGAGCCCGTAGGCGGCTATCCCTCCAACCGACAGGCTGATATCGGTTCTGGCCGACATCCCTGTAACCTGTGACCCGTCATCCCTGCGCAAGCAGGGATCCAGGCCGGGATATCAAGTTCATTCCCGTTGTCGTCTTCCTGTGCAACATGCCCGCCGTTCTGGATTCCGGCATTGCCGGAGTGACAACGATGCGGACTTCTTCCTGGGTACCTGGTACGGCAGGGAGGAGCAGGGGAAATGCTCGCTGATGTCTCGAGCTCCACGTCGCCGCGAGAATTGAGGATCTTACGCAATTGCCGGTGCCGGCGCGGGCGCCACCTCGGTCGCCCTTGCGGCGCCAAGCGACGCCGCGGGCTGGCCCGCCCTACCGCGCCGCGGCCGCCTCGAACGGCAGTGCCGCCACGTAGGCCAGCCCGTCGACCTCGATCCGCGCGTACATCACCCAGTCGCTGCGCCCCGTGGCGCAGACGGGCAACATCGCCTGGCGGCTCCAGATTTCGGGGGCCTGCTGCTTTAGGTCGTAACGATTCACGCCCATGTACATGTCCACCATCTGGAAATCCACGCTAACGCGTTCGAGTGCCATGGAGGCATGCAACTGGACGCGAAAGGGCTCGAGGGGGACAGGTTCGTGACTGAGCTCGATGTGCACGACGCCGGGTGGCAGCTCGACGCGACAGGGACCACGATGCAGGGCGCAGTCGCCGGGGACGTCGACTGCGATGGGCGCGACCGAGGGAAGCTGACTGGCCATCCAGTGCCGCCCCCAGCTGTAACCGATCGCGACGACGACGAGGAGAATGGCGACGATCCACAGGCCGCGCTTGTGTTGCGTATCCACGGGCGAGTACTCCGTCACGCGTCAGCCACCCCAGGGGAGCCCCAGAACGCGCGTATGGCCGCCACGCCCTGTGCGCCCCGGCGCCAGGCCTCGGGAAGGTCGGCCTCGCCCAGTCCGCCCAGGGCATAGACGGGCAGCGGCGTGCTGCGGGTCAGGCGTTCGAAGGCCGTCCAGCCAAGCGGCTCGGCGTCCGGATGGGTGCGTGTGACAGCCACCGGGCCCAACACGGCGAAATCCGCGCCGATGACGGCGGCGCGGGCAAGCTCCGCCGCGCCGTGACAGGAAGCGCCGACGAGGCAACCCTCGCGCGCGCGGCGCAGGGCCGCGACCTCCGCCGTCACGTTCGGGCCCAGCAGTGCGGCCCGCAGGTGCACGCCGTCGGCGCCCAAGCGGCCGGCGAGTGCCGGCGTGCCATTGACCAGTACCCGGGCATCGTAATGATGCGCGAGCGCGATGACCTCGGCGGCGAGGGATGACAGATCGGGCACAGGGAGACGGTGGGCGCGCAGCTGCACCAGGCGGATGCCGCCGGCGAGCGCCGCCTGCAGGTCGCCGAGAAAGGCCACGTGGTCGTCCCCGGGCGGTGGCGTGATCAAGTAGCGGTCCGGCAGGCCCAGCGCCGCGAGGATGGGCCGGTTGGCGGCCGGGAATTCCAGGCCGGCCAGCTCGGCCGCCGACACCCAGCGCATCGGCTGCCCCTCATGGGGGTGCGGCGTGCCGTCAAAGGCCTCGACCAGCCACACGTCGAGGAACACCCGCTTATCGGCATAGGCATGGGGGATCTGGATCAGCGGGCGGGCGCGCCGCGGAACGATGCCCAGCTCCTCGTGGAGCTCACGGGCGAGTGCAGCCTCGCGCGACTCGGCGGGCTCCACCTTGCCGCCCGGAAACTCCCATTTACCGCCCTGGTGCTGATGGTCCCCCCGCAGGGTGAGCAGGTATTCACCAGCCGGGTTGCGGATCGCCGCGGCGACGACGTGGACATGCCCGGCGAGCACGGTACTAGCTACGGTACTCGGCGTTGATGCGCACGTACTCGTGGGAAAGGTCGGTGGTCCAGATACGCACACGGGCATCGCCGCGATCGAGTGCGACGCGGATGTCGATCTCGGCCTGCTTCATCACCGCCTGGCCCTGCGCCTCGGTGTAGTCCGGATCGCGACCGCCGCCCCTGACGATACGCACGCCGCCCAGATGGATGTCGATGCGACCCACGTCCAGGTCCTCGATGCCCGCCCGCCCGACGGCGGCGAGGATGCGCCCCCAGTTCGGGTCGCTCGCGAACAGGGCGGTCTTCACCAGCGGCGAATGGGCGATGGTGAACCCCACCTGCCGGGCCTCGGCCTCGTGCCGGGCGCCGACGACGTCGATGGTGACGAACTTGGTCGCGCCCTCGCCGTCGCGCACGATGGCCTGGGCGAGCTGCATGCACACCTCGTCCAGTGCCGCCTGAAAGGCATCCAGGGCCGCGCCCTCGCCCACGGAGACGCCGGCCGCGCCGGTCGCCACGAGGACACAGGCATCGTTGGTGGATGTATCGCCGTCCACCGTGACGGCGTTAAAGGAGCGGTCGGCCGCCAGGCGCAGGCACTGCCTGAGCAGGTCGGCCGGCAGAGCCGCGTCCGTGGCGACGTAGGCGAGCATGGTGGCCATGTCCGGGTGGATCATGCCCGAGCCCTTGGCGATCCCGGTGATCGTCACCGGGGCGCCGTTGATGGTCACGCGGCGCGACACGCCCTTGGGCAGCGTGTCGGTGGTCATGATGCCGCGGGCGGCGTCCATCCAGGCATCCTCGGCCAGCGCCTGGACGGCAGCGGGCAGCGCCTGGGCAATACGCTCCACGGGCAGCGGCTCGCCGATCACGCCGGTGGAGAACGGCAACACCTCCTCGGCCCGACACCCGGCCGCCTCGGCCAGGGCCTGGCAGGAGGCCTGAGCCGCGTCCAGCCCCGGCTGGCCGGTGCCGGCGTTGGCGTTGCCCGAGTTGATGAGCAGGTAGCGCGGCGCGGCGGCGGCCAGATGCGCCTCGGCGACCAGCACGGGTGCAGCGCGGAAGGCATTGCGCGTGAACACGGCGGCCGCCGTACTGCCCTCGGCCAGCTCCATGAGCACGAGATCGCGGCGGTCGCGATAGCGAATACCGGCCTCCACCGCGGCCAGGCGCACGCCGGCCACGGGTGTCAGCGACTGGGGTGCCTCAAGCCCGACTGCCATACGCGTGCCTCAGCTCAGCTTGCCGTGGCAATGCTTGAATTTCTTGCCGGAACCGCACCAGCAGGGGTCGTTGCGGCCGACCTTGCGGCCCTCGCGACGGTAGGGCTGTTCGGCCGGCTCGGCCTCGGCCTCCTGCCCGCCGGCAGCCAGCGCGCTTTGCGCCTCGGCATGCTGGAACTCCATCTCGCGCGCCTGCTGGGCCTCGCGCTGCTTCGCCTCGAAGGCCGCCAGGTCTTCCGCGCTCGGGATCTGGATGCGCATGAGCATGGAGATCACATCGTGCTTGATGCGCTCGAGCATGGCCTGGAACATCTCGAAGGCCTCGCGCTTGTATTCCTGCTTGGGGTTCTTCTGCGCATAGCCGCGCAGACCGATCCCCTGGCGCAGGTAATCCATGGCGGCGAGGTGTTCCTTCCAGTGGTTATCGAGCACCTGGAGCATCAGGTCCTTCTCGATGCGACGCATGGTGTCGGCACCCAGACGCCCCTCCTTGGCGGCCAGGAGCTTCGCGGCCTCTTCCTGGATGCGCTCGCGCAGCGTCTCCTCGTGCAGGTCGGCATCCTCGTCCAGCCATTCCTGGATGGGCAGGTCGAGACCGAATTCGTCGTTCAGCGCCCCGGTGAGACCCGGGATGTCCCACTGCTCGTCCATGCTGCCGGGCGCCATGTACAGGCTGACGGCATCGTCGATCACGTCCTGGCAGATGGCGACGATGGCCTCGCCCACGTCGTCGGACTCGAGCAGCTCGGCGCGCTGCTGGTAGACGACCTTGCGCTGGTCGTTGGCGACGTCGTCGTATTCGAGCAGCTGTTTGCGGATATCGAAGTTATGGGCCTCGACCTTGCGCTGCGCGTTCTCGATCGCCTTGGTCACCCACTTGTTCTCGATGGCTTCGCCTTCCTGCATGCCGAGACGCTGCATCAGCTGTTTGACGCGATCGGAGGCGAAGATGCGCATCAGGCTGTCTTCCAGCGACAGGTAGAAGCGCGAGGAGCCCGCATCACCCTGGCGCCCGGCACGGCCGCGCAGCTGGTTGTCAATACGCCGCGATTCGTGGCGCTCGGTGCCGATGATGTGCAGGCCGCCGGCCTCCAGCACGGCGTCGTGGCGCTGCTGCCATTCGGCCTTGATGGCCTCGACCTTCGCCGCATCCGGGTTCTCGCCCAGGCCCTCGAGCTCGGCCTCCAGGCTGCCGCCGAGCACGATATCGGTACCGCGGCCGGCCATGTTGGTGGCGATGGTCACCGCCGACGGACGCCCCGCCTGGGCGACGATATGCGCCTCGCGCTCGTGCTGCTTGGCGTTCAGCACCTCGTGACTGATGCCCGCCTTGGTCAGCAGATTGGAGAGGTATTCGGAGTTCTCGATCGAGGTGGTGCCCACCAGCACGGGGCGGCCGTGCTCCACGCACCACTCGATGTCCTTGCGGATGGCCTCGTACTTGTCCTTGAAGTTCAGGAACACGAGGTCGTTCATGTCGTCGCGGACCATCGGCCGGTGGGTGGGGATGACCACCACTTCCAGCGCGTAGATCTGCTGGAACTCGAAGGCCTCGGTGTCGGCCGTGCCGGTCATGCCCGACAGGGTCTCGTACAGGCGGAAGTAGTTCTGGAAGGTGATCGAGGCCAGCGTCTGGTTCTCGTTCTGGATCTTCACCCCTTCCTTGGCCTCGATGGCCTGGTGCAGGCCCTCGGACCAGCGCCGGCCGGGCATGGTGCGGCCGGTGAACTCGTCGACGATCACGATCTGGTGGTCGCGCACGATGTAATCGACGTCGCGGTGGTACAGCGCGTGCGCGCGCAGCGCGGCGTTCAGGTGATGGATCAGGTTGATGTTGGCAGCATCGTAGAGGCTCTCGCCTTCCCGCAGCAGGCCCGCCTGGGTCATCAGCTCCTCGACGTGCTCATGACCTTCCTCGGTCATGTGTACCTGCTTGGTCTTCTCGTCGACGCTGTAGTCCCCCGGGCCGTCCTCTTCTTCCTGGCGAACGAGCTTCGGCACCAGGGCGTTCATGGCCAGGTACAGTTCGGAATTCTCGCCGGTGGGGCCGGAGATGATGAGCGGCGTGCGTGCCTCGTCGATGAGGATGGAGTCGACCTCGTCGACCACCGCGAAATTCAGGTCACGCTGGACGCGATCGTCGGCCGAGAAGGCCATGTTGTCGCGCAGGTAGTCGAAACCGAACTCGTTGTTGGTGCCGTAGGTGATGTCAGCCGCGTAGGCCTCGCGCCGTGCGGCCGAGTCCAGACCACCGACGATGACACCCGTGGACAGCCCCAGGAAGCCGTAGAGCTTGCTCATCCAGCCGGCGTCACGGCTGGCCAGGTAGTCGTTGACCGTGACCACGTGCACGCCCTTGCCGGCCAGCGCGTTGAGGTACACCGGCAGGGTGGCGACCAGGGTCTTGCCCTCGCCGGTGCGCATCTCGGCGATACGTCCGTCGTGCAGCACCATGCCGCCGATGAGCTGCACGTCGAAGTGGCGCATGCCGAGCACGCGCCGACTGGCCTCGCGCACGGTGGCGAAGGCCTCGGGCAGCAGTGCGTCGAGCGACTCCCCCTTGTCCAGTCGCTCGCGAAACTCCGCGGTCTTGGCCTGCAACTGGGCATCGCTCAGGGCCTTGAACTCGTCCTCGAGCCCGTTGATCTGGTTGGCTGTCTTGCGATAGCGGCGCACGAGCCGTTCGTTGCGGCTGCCGAAGACCTTGGTGATGAGTTGCGCGACCATAAGTAAAGTGGATTCCTGAGAGCTGGTATTGGTTAGTTATGTATGGGCGGGAACACGGCATGCAACCGAATTATCCGCACGGGCGGCCGTGCCAGTCGGCGTCGATTGCCGCGATACCCTGGGTGGTGGCGGGCCCGCCGGCCGTTGCCCCGTCGACCGGCCGGTGCCGGTGCGGATCGGCGAAACGCCGCCCTATTCTACCGCCTTCCCCCGGGCTATCAAGGCGCGTGGGCAGACGGCGCGCGGCAAACAGGCCGGGCAGGCGAGCCCTGCGGGCCCGGCTGCCGGAGAGGCCACGCACTACGCCTCGCGGGAGCATCGGGCCGGCATTAATGGATCGTGACGACCTAGTTGAGGAACTTGGCGGGATCGACGTGCTTGCCGTTCTGCAGCACCTCGAAATGGACATGCGGACCGGTGGAACGGCCGGTGGTGCCCATCTTCGCGATGGCTTGCCCCTTCTTCACGGCCTCGCCGACTTCGACGAGGTGTTCGGAATTATGGGCATAGCGCGTGACATAACCGTTGCCGTGATTGATCTCGACCAGGTTGCCGTAACCCCAGCGCTTGCCGGACCAGGTCACGACGCCGCCGGCCACGGCCACCACGTCGGATCCGTGCTTGCCGGCGAAGTCCATCCCCTTGTGCATGGAGGGCTTGCCGCTGAACGGGTCGGTACGCACACCGTAGTAGGAGGAGGTCCAGCCCTTCACGATGGGACGCCCCTTCGGATACACCTCCTGCTGCACGGCCCGCGTCAGGATGACCTGGTCGAGCACCTGCAACTGCTGCTCACGGTCCTGGATCTGGGCCGCCAGCTGGTCGATGGCCGCCACCAGATCGGGCGCGCTGAGGGACGCGTCGGCCAGCGCCTCCTCCGGACCACCCAGGGCGGGCGGGCTGCCGAAATCGAATTCCGAGGCATCGATATCGGCCATCTTCACCAGCTTGGTACCCAGCGCGTTCAGGCGCGTCACGTGGCCCTGCAGCTGACCCAGACGCTGGGTGAGGACATCGATGTTGGCCTGTGTGAGCGTGCGCGCCTCCTCGATCTGCAGCCGTTGCAGCTTGAGTTCGTCCTCCCAGCGGGCCACGCGCTCGGTCGGGGCCTTGTTGACGCCCACGTAGTAGCCGAGCCCGACCATACCGCCGCCCAACGCCGTCACCAGCGCCGCCGGGATCAGGAAATGGGCCCAGTGCGTGAAATGAATGCTGCGCGGGGCCGATCCCCCTTTGGAGCAGAAAATTATGTTCATCGATCCATCCAGTAAGACTGCAGCTTTCTCCGCAAGGGTCTAGAATACCCATATACTTCGACCGGGGAAACCGTTGGCGGGGGCCTGCCGTGTGCCTGGCACCCGCCGGCAACCCCGACGACGCCCCGGTACCGACCACTCACCACGCCTTTAGTCAGCCTGATGCAACCACTCGACCGACTCCTCGCCCCCAGACTCCTGGAGCAGGCCCGCATGCTGGAACGGCTGAACTTCAGCCTGCGCAGCCTGCTGCCCGCGCCGCTGGGCGAGCACTGCTGGGCGGCGGCCATTCGCGACCAGGAACTCATCCTGGTGACGGACGCCAGCACCTGGGCCTCGCAGTTGCGCTACCTGCAGCGCGAGATCATCAAGCAGCTCAACGCCGAATACGGGGCCGAGTACGGGCTGGCGCTCAAGAAGTGCCGCGTGCGCATCGACGCCCCGCGCGTCGTGCGCGAACCGGCGCGCCGGCGCCTGGCGCTCAGCCCGGAGAGCGCGCGCACCCTCCAGCGAGCCGCGGAGGCCACGACCGACCCGGAACTGCGGGCCGCCCTCCAGAAACTCGCGCGCCGCGGAGACCGCGGCGACGAATGATGAGTTCCGGCCTCAGGCCGGGACCCCGACCCCCTGTTTATTATAGGAGACGGGGGATGTTCGTTCGTTCTCGAAGACCACCTCTTCCCAGGCCTCTTCATCGGCCAGCAGGGCGCGCAGAAGACGGTTGTTGAGCGCACTCCCCGACTTGTGGCCGCTGAAGGCGCCTATCAGGCTGTGGCCCAGCAGGTAGAGGTCGCCGATGGCGTCGAGGATCTTGTGCTTGACGAATTCGTCCTCGTAACGCAGGCCGTCCTCGTTCAGCACCCGGTAGTCGTCCAGCATCACGGCGTTGTCCAGGCTCCCGCCCAGCACCAGCTGGCGCTCACGCAACTGCTCGATGTCGCGCATGAACCCGAAGGTACGGGCGCGACTGACCTCCTTGACGAACGAGGTGGTGGAAAAGTCCAGCTCGGCCTGCTGGCCGCTCTGGCGGAACACGGGGTGATCAAAGTCGATGGTGAAGCCCACCTTGAAACCGTCGTGGGGCTCGAACCGCGCCCACTTGTCGCCGTCCTCCACCTGCACGGGACGCTTGATGCGGATAAACCGCTTGGGGGCGGCCTGCTCCTCGATACCCGCAGACTGGATCAGGAACACAAAGGGACTGGCGCTGCCGTCCATGATCGGTACTTCGGGTGCCGTCAGGTCCACGTAGAGGTTGTCGATGCCCAGCCCGGCCAGTGCTGCCAGCAAGTGCTCGACCGTCGCGACACGAACGCCGCCCGCCTCCAGGGTGGTGGACAGCGGCGTCTCGCTGACGTTGTCCGGGTGGGCCCGTATCTCCACCGGCTCTTCAAGGTCGATACGCCGGAACACGATCCCGGTATCCACAGCCGCCGGCCTCAGGGTCAGGATGATCTTTTCCCCGGTGTGCAGGCCGACGCCGGTCGCCCGGATCGTGTTTCTCAGTGTTCGTTGCCTTATCAATGTCTCACTTCCCACAAGCAAACCGTTATGCCGCCGCCGCGATGGCGTCGATCCGCGCCACGGGACAATCAGGCGCATTTCGGGACCAAAACCGCCCCATTATGGCACATTCGAGGAGAATCGCATCGTCTCACGCAATTCCGGAGCAAATTCAGTCACCTGACTGGCGGCATGTTAGCCGTTTCGCCCTCCCGGATCCGGTATCCGCGCACATATCGTGCCCACCAGGGGCTCAGTCGGCCTGCTTGCGCAGGAACGCCGGGATATCCAGGTATTCCATGTCGAATTCTCCACGCGGGTCGTAGGCCGGGCCGCCATTGACAGTCTGCTTGCGCATCACGGTCGGTCGGTCGAGCTTCTCGTAGTCGACCTCGCCGTCGGTCTGGCGCTCCACCACCTTCATGGCCGGCTTCTCCGCCGGGCGCGCAGCGCGGGCCCCGCTCCCCTCCAGGCCGGTGGCCACCAGGGTGACGCGCAGCTCGTCGCTCATTTCCGGGTCGATGACAGTGCCCACCACCACGGTGGCGTCCTCGGAGGCAAACGCACGGATGGCCTCGCCGACTTCCTCGAACTCGCCGATGGACAGGTCCAGGCCCGCGGTCACGTTCACCAGGATCCCCTTGGCGCCCGAGATGTTGACGTCTTCCAGCAGCGGGCTGGAAATGGCGGCCTCGGCGGCCTCGCGCGCACGCCCTTCACCGCTGGCCGAGCCGGTGCCCATCATGGCCATGCCCATCTCTGACATGACGGTGCGCACGTCGGCGAAGTCGACGTTGATCAGGCCTGGTCGGGTGATCAGCTCGGCAATGCCCTGGGTCGCGCCGAGCAGCACGTCGTTGGCCGCGGAGAAGGCATCCAGCAGGCTCACGTTCTTGCCCAGGACCGTGAGCAGTTTCTCGTTCGGGATGGTGATGAGCGAATCCACGTACTTGGAGAGCTCGTCCATCCCCTGCTTGGCGATGTTCATGCGCCGGGTGCCCTCGAAGGGGAACGGGCGGGTGACCACGGCCACGGTAAGAATGCCCATCTCCTTGGCGACCTGGGCCACCACCGGCGCACCGCCGGTACCCGTGCCGCCGCCCATGCCGGCCGTGATAAAGAGCATGTCGGCCCCCTGGATACACTCCTGGATGCGCTCACGGTCCTCCAGCGCGGCCTCGCGACCGACATTCGGGTCGGCGCCGGCACCCAGGCCCTTCGTGATGTTGGTGCCCAGCTGCAGGGTGGTGCGGGCCGCGACGTTCTTCAGCGCCTGCGCGTCGGTGTTGGCGCAGATGAAATCCACACCCTCGATGTTGGCCTTGACCATGTGCTGGACGGCGTTGCCGCCGCCGCCCCCCACGCCGATGACCTTGATCACGGCGTTCTGTGCGTAGTTGTCCATTAGCTCGAACATGACGATTCTCCTCTTTGGTGTTGCTCTTGTGCCATTGAAAGAACCTTCCCGCACACCGGGAAGACCCAAGCTCTAGAAATTCCCCTGAAACCAGCTCTTCATGCGTCGCAGCACGCAGTTGAAGCCGCCATCGGCGCGCACATCGAGGCCGCCGCTGCGGCGACACTGGTGCGCGAACAGCAGCAGCCCGACGCCGGTGGCGTAGATCGGGTTGCGCACCACGTCTACCAGTCCGCTCACACCCTGGGGCACGCCGAGGCGCACCGGCATGTGAAACACTTCCTCGGCCAGATCGATCACCCCTTCCATCTTGGCCGAA